>DATKEG010000106.1:0-10084 GCA_035544515.1 Vicinamibacteria bacterium
CGCCTCATGCAGGAGGACACCATCGCCATGGCGTTCTCCATCATGAGCAACCGCCAGAAGCAGAAGTTCAAGGACAACCTCGAGATCGACATCGCGTATTCGGTGCCCGGCCTGGGCCGCTTCCGCTGCAACGTGTTCCAGCAGCGGGGCACGGTGGGCCTCGTCCTCCGCGTCATCCCGGTCAAGATCCTCACCGTGCGCGAGCTGGGCCTGCCCGTGGTGCTGGAGAAGATCGCCTCCGAGCAGCGCGGACTGATCCTCTGCACGGGGACCACCGGCTCGGGCAAGTCCACCTCGCTGGCCGCGATGATCGACTACATCAACTCGCAGCGCACCGAGCACGTCATCACCATCGAGGATCCGATCGAGTTCCTGCACCGGGACAAGAAGTCCATCGTGAACCAGCGCGAGGTCGAGGTGGACACGCGCTCTTTCGCCGCCGCGCTGCGCTCCGCCCTGCGCCAGGACCCCGACGTGATCCTGGTGGGTGAGATGCGCGACTACGAGACGATCGAGACCGCCATCACCGCGGCCGAGACCGGCCACCTCGTGCTCTCGACCCTGCACACCCTGGACGCGACCGAGACCGTCAACCGCATCATCTCCGTCTTCCCGCCGCACCAGCAGAAGCAGATCCGCCTCCAGCTCTCGGGCGTGCTCAAGGCCGTCATCTCCATGCGCCTGGTGCCGCGCGCCGACGGCCACGGCCGCGTGCCCGCGGTCGAGGTCATGATCGCCACCCCGTTCATCCGCGACTGCATCATCAACAAGGACAAGACCAAGCTGATCCACGAGGCGATCGCCGCCGGCGTCAGCCAATACGGCATGCAGACCTTCGACCAGAGCATCTTCCAGCTCTACAAGAAGGAGCTCATCACCTACGACGAGGCGCTGCGCCGCGCCAGCAACCCCGACGAGTTCAAGCTCAAGATCCAGGGCATCCAGTCCACCTCCGACATCGCGGCCGAGGAGATGGAGAAGACGATGCAGTCGTTCGACCTGGAATAGCCTCCGGCCCGATTCGGAGCCCGCAGCCATCCGCCGTCGACCTCCGACCGCGTCCTCGTCGGACGATCCCGAGAGGGCCGCCTACGTGGACGCCTTGCGGCGCCTGTCGCGGCGCGACCATTCCGAGCAGGAGCTGCGGCAGGCGCTCGCCCGCAAGGGCCACGCCGACGACGTGATCGAGGGCGTGGTCGGCCGCCTCCGCCGCGAGCGCGCCCTCGACGACCGGCGCTTCGCCGAGGCCTTCTCCCGCAGCCGTCTGGCCCGCCATGGCCTCGGCCGGCAGCGCATCCGCCAGGATCTGCGCCGCCGCGGGATCGCCCGGCCGACGGCCGAGGCCGGGCTCCAGGAGGCGCTCGGCGACGTCCCGGAGGCGCAGGTGCTCGACGGCCTCGCGCGACGCTACTGGGCGACCCACGCCCGCGACATCCCCGCGCAGCGCGTCCGTAAATTGTGGGCTTTCCTGGTCCGCCGCGGCTTCCCGGCGGGCCTGGTCCAGGACCGCCTGCGGGCGCTCTGGCCGCGATGGCAGGACGCACTGGAAGGGCTGGAGCCGGTGGACGAGTAGGGAGGAGCGTCGGTCGAGGGTTGGGGGCGAGTTCGCGCCGCCGGGGCAGCCCCATTCGGGGCTTGCGCTCAAGCGCTTTTATTTGAGATACTTAGCCTGCAAGGTGAGCCCGCTGACAAGGATGCGGCCCAACCCGCAGGGTAAAATGGCGAGTTGCCCGGCCGCGCGCTCGGGACACCTATCGAGGACGCGATCTTGAGATCCGCGGACGACATCCGCTCGGCGTTCCTGCGCTATTTCGAGGAGCGCGGCCACCGCGTGGTGCGCAGCAGCTCGCTCGTGCCCGCCGACGATCCCACCCTGCTCTTCGCGAACGCGGGGATGATCCAGTTCAAGGACGTCTTCCTCGGGCGCGAGCGGCGCGACTACACCCGCGCCGCGTCGTCCCAGAAGTGCGTGCGGGCGGGCGGCAAGCACAACGACCTGGAGAACGTCGGCCGCACCGCGCGCCACCTCACCTTCTTCGAGATGCTGGGCAACTTCTCCTTCGGCGACTACTTCAAGAAGGAGGCGATCGGTTTCGCGTGGGAGCTCCTGACCCGCGGGCTCGGCCTGCCCGCGGACCGGCTCAAGGTCACGATCTTCAAGGGTGAAAGCGGGGTGCCGCGCGACGCCGAGGCCCACGGCTTCTGGCTCGCGCACGTGAGCGCGGACCGCATCGTGGAGCTGGGCGCCAAGGAGAACTTCTGGGCCATGGGCGACACGGGGCCCTGCGGCCCCTGCTCGGAGATCCACTTCTTCCAGGGCGACGACATCCCCTGCGCGGAGGTGGCGGCCCGGCGTGCGTGCCTGGGTGTCGAGTGCGAGTGCGACCGGTGGCTGGAGATCTGGAACCTGGTCTTCATGCAATACGACCGCGACGCGTCGGCCACGCTCACTCCCCTGCCCGCGCCCTGCATCGACACCGGCATGGGCCTCGAGCGCATCACCGCGGTCGTGCAGGGCAAGCTCTGGGTCTACGACACCGACCTGTTCCAGCCGATCATCGAGGCGGTCTCCGCCCGCTGCGGCATCGCCTACGGGACCGCCCCCGACCACGACGTCTCCTTGCGCGTGGTGGCGGACCACCTGCGGTCGATGACGTTCCTCATCGCCGACGGCGTGGTGCCGGGCAACGAGGGCCGCGGCTACGTGCTGCGCAAGATCATGCGCCGCGGCATGCGGCACGGGCGCAAGCTCGGCCTGGAGCAGCCGTTCCTGCACGAGCTGACCGGCGTGGTGGTGCAACGCATGGCGAGCGCCTACCCCGAGCTCCTGAGCGCGGCGCGCAGCGTGGCCGGCGTCGTGCTCGCGGAAGAGGAGGGCTTCGGCGCCACGCTCAAGCGTGCCCTGGCCGTCTTCCAGAAGACCGTGGAGCGCATGCGGAAGGAGGCGCCCACGGACACGCTCTCCGGCGGCGACGCCTTCCGCCTCTACGACACCTACGGGCTGCCCCTCGACTTCCTGGAGGAGCTGGCCCAGGACCATGGCCTCACCGTGGACCAGGCGGGCTTCGAGCGCGAGATGGAGGCGCAACGCGAGCGCGCCCGCCAGGCCAGCAAGATGGGCTCGCTGGCGGGGGATCCCGTCTACATGCGCCTGCTCGAGCACGGCAAGACGCTCTTCGCCGGCTACGAGTCCGACGTGGTGGATGACGCGCAGGTGCTGGCCGTGCTCAAGAACGGCGAGCTGGCGCGGCGCCTCGAGAAGGGCGAGGAGGGCGAGATCGTCCTCGACCGGACGTCGTTCTACGCGAACTCCGGCGGCCAGGTCGGCGACCAGGGCGTGATCGCGGTCCAGGGCTCGGCCGCGGAGGTCGACGACACCACCCAGCCGCTGCCCGGACTGCACGTCCATCACGTGAGGGTCACCTCCGGCGGGTTCGAGCCCGGCATGACCGTCCGCGCGCAGATCGACGGCGAGCGCCGGGCCAGCGTGATGCGCCACCACACCGGCACGCACCTCCTGCACGCGGCGCTGCGTGAGACGCTGGGCACGCACGTGAAGCAGGCGGGCAGCCTGGTCGCGCCCGACCGCCTCCGTTTCGACTTCAGCCACTACCAGCCCGTGGACGCGCGCGCGCTGCGTCACATCGAGAACCAGGTCAACGCCCAGGTCCTGCGCGACCGCCCGGTCCGGCAGCTCGAGATGGGGCGCGAGGAGGCGCTGGCCTACGGCGCGCTGGCCTTCTTCGGCGACAGATACGGGGAGAAGGTGCGCGTCATCGAGGTGCCGGGCTTCTCCAAGGAGTTCTGCGGGGGCACGCACGTGCGGCAGACCGGGGAGATCGGCCTCTTCCTGTTCACGCACGAGCAGGGCATCTCCGCGGGCACGCGGCGCGTGGAAGCGCTCACCGGCGAGGCCGCCGTGCGCCGGGCGCAGGCCGACCAGACGATCCTCGAGGAGCTGGAGGAGACGGCCAAGTCCGACCGCCGGGGGCTGGTGGACGAGTACGCGAAGCTGCGCGAGCAGATCAAGGCGCTGCAACGGGAGAACGAGCGCTTGCGCATGAAAGCGGCCACCGCCTCGGGGGAGGCCGGCACTTCTGATATCCTTCGCGTCGGCGAGGCCCAGGTGTGGACGCCCCGGTTCGAGGGGCTCGACAGCCGTGCCCACGCGCAGGTCGTGGACGAGTGGCGCAACCGGAACCGGGAGCGGCCGTTCGTGGTGCTCTCGACCGCGGTGGACGACAAGGGCGTGCACGTGATCAGCGCGGTGTCCGAGTCGCTGAAGGACAGGGTCAAGGCGCCCGAGGTCATGAAGCGCCTGGGCCTGCGCGGGGGAGGGCGGCCCGACTTCGCGCAGGGCGGCGGCGTGGCCCCGGGCGACGTGGACACGCTGCGGCGCAAGGCGGCGGAGCTGGCGCGGCAGATGCTCGAAGGGGCGGCGTAGCGGGACGGGACGGCGGATGCGCGAGGGAGGCCACGGCGGCGCTCCCTGGAAGCGGAGGCGGTCCATGTCGGCTGACGACAAGCGGCGCCGGGGCGACCGGCGGCGGCAGGCAGGAGACAGGCGCGGTACGCCCCGGAATGCCACGCCCGACCGGCGCCAGGGGCAGAGGCGCGGCCTCGAGGCGCTCAGCACCGGCGCCCTCCTGGCCACCCTGTCCCTGGCCGGCAACCCCGCGCAGGCGCAGATCTACACCCGCCGCAACGACCGGGGCGTGATGGAGGCGACCAACACCCCCGACCAGACCGACTACCGGCTGACCTATCCGGGCAAGGGCACGCTCATCCACTCGAGCGCCTGGCGGCTGCGGCCGACCTACAGCGGCGAGTTCGACGCCGACATCGTTGCCGCCGCCGCGCGGCACGGGGTCAGCGTCAACCTGGTGCGCGCGGTCATCCAGGTGGAGTCGGACTACGACCACCTGGCCGTGTCGTCCAAGGGCGCGCAGGGGCTGATGCAGCTCATGCCGGACACGGGCCGCCGCATGGGCGTGTCGAATGCCTTCGATCCCCGCCAGAACATCTTCGGGGGCGTGCGCTACCTCCGCCTGCTCCTGGACCAGTTCCAGGGCGACGTGAGACTGGCCACCGCCGCCTACAACGCCGGGCCGAACGCCGTGGTCCGCCATGGCGGCGTGCCGCCCTACCGGGAGACGCGCGGGTACGTACAGAAGATCCAGGCCCTGCTCGCCAGCGTCAGCTCCGGCGTGCAGGCCGCGTTCTTCGCGCCCAGTCCGCGCACGCTCGACGGCTTGCCGGCTTCGAGCGCGGCCGCCGGGCCGGACGCGAAGGCGGGGGCCATAGCACCCTCTCGGGCCAGCGGCAAGCCGGTCGCGAGCGGGAAGGCCGGCAAGGCCTCGAAGGCTCGGCTCTACTACCGCTGGAAGGACGACCAGGGCGTGCTCCACGTGGGCCAGACGCCTCCTCCCGCCGGCACCTCGTTCACCCTGATCCGCGCTCTCGACTAGGGAAGGGGCGTTCTTGCGCGATCCCGCCCCCCGCGCTCCCTTCGACCAGGGGCTGTTCCTCACCCACTTCAACCGCGGCAAGGCGCTCTACGAGGAGCGGAAGTTCCCGGAGGCGGAACGGGAGCTGGAGGAGGCCTACCTGCTGCGGCCGCGCGACCAGAACGTGCTCAACCTGCTCGGGCTCGTCTACTTCAAGCAGGACAAGCTCGAGAAGGCGGAAGAGGTCTACCGCAAGCTGGCGGCCGAGAGCCCCGAGGCGGCGACCCTGTACTACAACCTCGGCCTCATCCACTTCAAGCTGAACCGGCTCGAGGACGCGGAGCTGGCCTTCCTGAAGGCGCTCGAGCTGGCGAAGGACAACCACAAGATCAACTTCTACCTCGGCTCCGTCTACGAGCGGCTGCAGCGCTTCCCCGACGCGATCTACCAGTACCGCCAGGCGGGCGCGCACCTGATGGTGCGGCGGGTGGAGGACAAGATGGCGGCCGCGCCCACGGCGGCCGGCTCCGCCACCACCGGCGTGCCCGCGCCGAAGCGCGCCAAGAAGGGCGACGACACCGCCGAGTTCAAGGTGGACGAGATCAAGCAGAAGCTGCGCCAGAAGTCGGAGGAGACGCTGTCTCCGGCCAAGCCGGTGCAGCCGCTGGGCAGCACGGTGCTCGCGGACAAGGCGCCGGGCCGGCTCGACTCCGAGACCGCCCGCTTCCGGCTGACCGAGAGCACGCTTCCACCGCGGCGCGGCTCGGAGGTGATCTCGTTTCCGCAGATGTCGGCCACGGACCAGACCGTGCCCCCGCGCGAGGGCGCGCCCCGCCCCGCCGACACCTTCCGCTTCCTGGAGAACAACCTCATGGAGATCCAGTTCTCCGGCAAGGTGTTCATCAAGCAGGGCACGGTCTATTCCTACGGAGGCAACCTGACGTTCTGGGTCAAGGACAAGCGGCCAGGCGGAGCGCCCGCGCTGGTGATCGTCACCGGCAGCGGCAAGGTCATCCTGACGGACCGTGACCGCGAGATCACGTTCATGCACGTGGAGAACGAGGCCGTCTTCATCGAGCCGGGCCACCTCCTCGCCTGCGAGGAGACGCTCACGCCGCGCTACGTGCCCATGGGCGGGCCGGGCTCGGGCCTGGAGTTCCTGGCCCTGGACGGACGGGGCATGGTCGCGCTCTCCGCCTCCAGCAAGCCGCTGGCGCTGCCCGTCACGCCCGAGCTGCCGGTCTCGGTGCCGGCCTCGTCGATCATCAGCTGGACGGGCAACGTCACGCCCACGGTGGTCGAGGACCACCAGCTTCGCGAGGTCATGCTCGCGCGGGGAGACAAGGCGGGCATCCTCCTGCGCCTGGAGGGCAAGGGCCGGCTTCTCGTGGAGCAGGCGCTGGCCTAGAAGTGCGGGTCGAGTTCGGGGAGTTCGCGCTCGACGCCCGGACGCGCGAGCTGCGCGGCGAGGACCGGCCCGTGCACCTGTCGCCCAAGGCGTTCCAGCTCCTCGAGCTGCTCGTGCGCCGCCGGCCGGAGGCGGTGCCCAAGGCGGAGCTGATCGCGGAGGTCTGGCCGGGCGTGCACGTGACGGAGGCCAGCCTCGCGAGCACGGTGGCCGAGCTGCGCGCGGCGCTGGGCGACCAGAAGAGCTCTCCACGGTTCATCCGGACCCTGCACGGCTTCGGCTACGCGTTCTGCGCCGAGGCGGTCGAGAGCGCGCGCCCGCGGCGCGGCTCCCCCGACAGCCCGGCCTTCCGGCTCCTCTGGAACCGGCGCGAGATCCAGCTCGGCGAGGGGGAGAACCTCCTGGGACGAGACCGCGAGTCGGTCGTGTGGCTCGATTCCTCGACCGTCTCGCGCCGTCACGCGCGCATCACGATCGCGGGCGGACGCGCGGTGATCGAGGACCTGGGCAGTCGGAACGGCACCTGGGTGGGCGGCCGGAGGGCCGAGGCCCCGACCCCGCTCGCCGACGGCGACGAGGTGAAGCTCGGATCGGTGCTCATGACCTTCCGCGTCTTCGAGGCCCTCGAGACCGAGTCGGACTAGCCGCCCGCGCGTGCGGGAGCCAGGTTCCCGGCTTCGCTTGACTCGAGCACACAACGCGGTTACAAGGCCCCGTCCGTCCCGAGGAGCACGGCATGCCCAGGCGCGAGGTTTCGCTCGACCACGAGGCGGCGGTCCGCGGCGCGATCGAATACGCGGAGAAGCGGGCGGGCGCCGACGACCAGGCCTTCGTCGAAGCGCTCACCGCGCGGTTCGACCAGACCGTGCGGGAGGCGAGCCGGGCCGCGGGCCGCTTCCGCGTGACCGCCGGCGCGGCACCGCGCAGCTTCCACATCTACAAGGATGCCCGGTACCTCGCGAACGCCCGCGCGCTCGCCCGGCGGACGCTCGCCGGGACCCGCGTCATCGGCGGCCGTCCGGTGGCCGCGGACGCGTTCCTGGACTGCGTGGCCGTGGGCTCCGACGACGAGTGGGGCTGCACGGGCACCCTCATCGCGTCCGACGTGGTCGTCACCGCCGGCCACTGCGCCGATTTCGCCACCCGGGTGTTCTTCGGAGCCAACGTGGCGCAGCCGGGGCGCGCGGTCAAGGTCAAGAAGGCCGTGCTCCACCCGAAATACCACCGCGGCGCGAAGAACGACCTGATGGTTCTCGTGCTGGCGGAGAAGGTGACCGCGGTCGCCCCGCGCCCTTTGGCGGCCAAGACGCTCATCGACAAGGCGACGGACGGCCGGGCCGTGGGCTTCGGCAACGTGGACCCGATGGGCATGTTCGGCTACGGCATCAAGCGCGAGGTGGACGTCCCCGTCGCCTCCCCGAGCTGCCGGGGCACGGTGGACGGCCACGACGACGCCTCCGCCTACGGCTGCGACGTCGGCCTCGAGTTCGTGGCCGGACGCCCGCTGCTCGAGCGCGACAGCTGCACGGGCGACAGCGGCGGGCCGTTCTACATCCAGGACAAGGCGAAGCAGTGGGTACTGGCCGGCGCGACCTCCCGGGCCACGTCGAGCAGCATGAACAACTGCGGCGACGGCGGGATCTACGTCCGCCTCGACCGGTACCGGGCGTGGATCGACGGCATCGCCGGCGTCACGCTGCCCTGAGCGATCCCGAGGGCCGCCCCCGCACGGCGCACCCGCGCGCCGCGCCGGCCTACTCGCCCGACGCCACGGGCAGGGTGAACACGAACCTGGCGCCCTGGCCCGGCTCGCTCTCCACCCACATACGGCCGCCGTGCGCCTCGACGATGGCGCGGGCGATCTTGAGCCCGAGACCGCAGCCGAGCGAAGCAGTCCGCTGCGCCTGCCAGTAGGGTTCGAAGACCCGCGGCAGGTCTTCCGGGGCGAGGCCGGGACCGCTGTCGGCCACCGCCACCCGCACCTCGCTGCCCTCGGCCACGGCCGAGACACGGATCTGCCCGCCCCGCGGCGTGAACTTCGCGGCGTTGGCCAGCAGGTTGGCCACCACCTGCGCCACGCGGGCGCGGTCCGCGTGGACCTCGGGGAGGTCCGGCGGGACCTCGCAGGCGATGGTCTGGCTCTTCCCCCGCGCGCTCGCGCGCACCTCGTGGCAGGCCTGCTCGAGCACCGGCCCGAGCCCGAGCGGCGCCGGGACGATGCGCAGCGTGCGGCCGGCGTCGAGCCGCCCCGTCTCCAGGAGGTCGGCGATGAGGCCCTCCATCCGGTGCGCGGCGCGCCGGATGATGTCGAGCATGAACGCCTTCTGCTGCTCGCCCTGGGACTCGTCCAGCAGGAGGGAGGCGCCCATGGCGATGGCGCTGAGCGGCGTGCGCAGGTCGTGCGCCACGATGGTCACGACCTCGGCCGGCACCACGCCGGGGACCAGGCCGGTGAGCGGCATGCAGAGCATCTGTGGGTCCGCCATGGTCTCCCTCCCCGATAGGCCGCGCATGCGCGGTCTAGGAGAGAGACGGACCCTGGCCAGGGGGCGTTCCGAGCCCGGGAAAACCTCAGGACCGGATCAGGAACCCGTCAGAAATGCCCTACAACCAGGTGCGCGCGAGCGGGCCCAGGCGCGGGATCTCCCACTCCTCGTTGTTGTAGGCCTTGATCATCAGGAAGATGGTCATGCCGATCAGCCCGACGCCCACCACGAGCTGGATCGGGAAGAGCAGCAGGGCAAAGAACGAGGAGATTTGCCCCAGGATGGCCCCGAGCACCGAAAGGACCAGGCCCAGGGCGATGGCCGCCCCGTGCAGCAGCAGGCTCTGGAACGCGTGGAAGCGGAGGAACCGGCTCTGCTTCTCGACGATCGCCACCACGACCGAGAACACCAGCCCGATGCAACAAGGCACGTAGCAGAGCAGGCCACCCACGTTCGGCGCGATGCCGAGGTTGGTCGAGCCGAGCGGGGGTAGAGGCGGGGGCGGGGGACCGCCGGGGCCCGTGGGCGAAGAAGCCATATTCCTCCTTGCCGCCCGGTCGAGCCCGGGCGCACGTTGTGCCACGATCTGCGGACGCTGAAGTCGGGGCTAGTATCCGGGCCGTTCCCCGCCGTTGTCAAGGCGCCGCGGGAGGGGCCGTGGCGGCCATGGCGGCCTGCAGCGCGCCGGCGTCGTCGGAAGAGAGGAGGAGCACCCGGCCCGGCTGCTCCGCCAGCGCGAACCG
>DATKEG010000107.1:0-6956 GCA_035544515.1 Vicinamibacteria bacterium
AAGGGCTATAGCTGCGCATGTAGCGGAACTGTTCGGCGATCTTGGGGTTGCCCCATTCCTCGAACTCGCCCACGGTGAGCGGCAGCGTCTCGTCGAGCATGGTGTTGATCACGTCCACGAACGGCACGTAGCTGACGATCACCTTGAAGAGGTCCGGCCGCATGTTGGCCACCGCGCCCATGAGCAGGCCGCCCGCGCTGCCGCCCATCGCGGCCAAACGGTCTCTGCCCGTGTAGCCGGCGGCGACGAGGTGCTCGGCGGCGGCGATGAAATCGGTGAACGTGTTCCGCTTCTTCATCATCCGGCCGTCGTCGTGCCACGTCTTGCCCAGCTCGCCGCCGCCCCGGACGTAGGCCTCGGCGTAGATCACGCCCCGGTCGAGCAGGCTCAGCACGTCCGAGTCGAACGACGCCGCGCCCGACGAGCCATAGGAGCCATACGCGTAGAGCAGGGCGGGGTTGCCCCCGGCGCCGCGCTTCCGGAGGTCCTTGCGGTAGACCATCCAGATCGGCACCTGCGCGCCGTCCGCGGCCGTGGCCCGCGTCAGCTCCACCGCGTAGCGCGACCGGTCGTAGCCGCCGAGCACCGCCTTCTCCTTGAGCAGCATGCGCTCGCGCGTGACCGGATCGTAGTCGTAGACCGAATACGGCGTGATCGGCGACTGGTAGGCCAGCCGGAAACGCTTGGTCTCGAACTCGGGGTTTTCGGCGGGCGCGGCCTGATAGGCCGCTTCCGGGAACTCGACGCGGTGCCACGCTCCGCTGCGCAGGTCGGTCACGCCCAGGTGGGGCAGGCCGCCCTCGCGCTCGAAGATCACCGAGAAGTCCTGGAAGAGGAGGACTCCGGCCAGCATCACCGCGTCGCGGTGCGGCAGGACCTCTTTCCAGTTCGCGCGCGAGGGGTCGGCCGCGGGCGCCGTGACCAGCCGGAAGTTGCGGCCCTGGTCGTTGGTGCGGATCCAGAAGGTCCCGTCGCGGTGCTCGACGTCGTACTCGTGCTCGGGCTCGCGCGCGGCAATGAGCCTCGGGGTCGCGCCCGGCGAGTCCGCGGGCCAGTAGCGGACCTCGCTCGAGGTGAGGCTGCCCGCCTCCAGGAAGAGGTACTTGCGGTCGCGCGACTTCGACACCCAGACACTGAAGCGCTCGTCCTTTTCGTCGTAGACGAGGTCGTCCCTCGTCGCGCCGAGCGTGTGGCGGAAGACCTGATGGCTGCGCTTGGTCTGCGGGTGCTCGACGCCGTAGAAGAGGGTGCGGCCGTCCTCCGCCCATTCCACGGCCGTGACGCGCGGGATCGCCTCCTCTCCGTGCGTGCCGTCCCGCAGGTCCTTCACGCGCAGCGTGTACTGGCGGAAGCCGGTCTCGTCGGTGGAGTAGGCCAGGAGGTTCCCGTCCGGGCTGACCTTCAAGGCGCGCACCGACATGAAGGGCTTGCCGGCCGCGAGGAGGTTGACGTCGAGGATCACCTGCTCCGGCGCCTCGAGCGCGCCCTTCCGGCGCGCGTAGATCGGGTATTGCTTCCCCTCCTCCGTGCGCGAATAGTAGAAGTACCCGCGCGAGAGGTAGGGCACGTTGGTGTCGGTCTGCTGGATGCGCCCCAGCATCTCGTCGTAGAGCTTCTCCTGCAGCGCCTCCGTGGGCCGCATGAACGCGAGCGCCCAGGCCCGCTCGGCGTGGAGGTGCGCTTCGACCTCCGGCGTGCCCTTCCGGCGCATCCACGCGTACTCGTCCGCGAGCGTGTCCCCGTGGATCTGGACCGTCTTCGGCTCGGTCCGCGCTACAGGCGGGCGCGGCCGCTCCTCGGCGAGCGCCGGCAGGACCAGCGACGAGGCGAGGGCGTTCAAGGCGATGAATCGCAGGATCACGATGACCTCCGGGCTCAGTCTAACGCGCCGAGCACCGCGGGCATGGCCGTGTCGTCCCTGGCGAACGACGGCAACCCTGCGGTCCTCGCGGTCAGCGCTCGACGGCCAGGCGCCGCGCGAACTGCGCCGTGCGCAGCAGGCAATCGCCGATCTGGAAGGGGAGCCGGGGCATCCGGTTGAACGGACCGCCGACTCCCACGGTGGCCTCGACGGGATTCGGCCAGCGCAGGAGGAGGCCCCGCACGAACGCCGCCGGGTGGCGGAGGCTCGCGGCCATCGGCGCCCGCGACCCGTGAGGCGGCACGAAGGCGCTCCACTGGCGCAGGACGGCGGGGACGAGCCAGCGCGGGGGCCGCGCGGCTCCCTCCGGCATGGGCACGCCGTCCAGACGCGCCCCGAGCAGAGCGTGAGCGAGAGCGAACGCGGACCTCACCCAGGCCAGGCGGCGGCGGCTCCCGCTCGCGAACACGCGCCAGTCGAAGTCGGGCGGCCGGGACTCGAGGGCGAGGGCCACGTCGCACAGCCACAGCGGACGCAGGACGCCGTGCCGGAGCATGTGCAGGGCGAGGAGGCGGATATGGTCCTCGGCGCCGAAGACGCGGACCTCCACGCCGTGCAGGCTCTCGACCCGCGAGCGTGCGAAGACCTCGTCGGCCGGGCGGTCGTCGAGCTGGGCGAGACCGCGGTGGAGGTCGATGCCTTCCCGCGGCGGGTCCTCGAGCGCCGCGACGGCCGCCGCGTGTTGCGCGGGGCGCACGTAGAGGTCGACGTCGCCGTACGGCCGCAGGCCGGGATC
The DNA here is from genome assembly GCA_035544515.1 of Vicinamibacteria bacterium. Lineage (GTDB taxonomy): Bacteria > Acidobacteriota > Vicinamibacteria > Fen-336 > Fen-336 > DATKEG01. The sequence continues at coordinate 2,658 of DATKEG010000107.1, forward strand.
GGGATACTGCCGCGCGATCGCCCAGCCCTTGCCCAGGATCGCCTCGACGCCGGCGGCCCGCAGCGCGGCGAACGCCTTCGCGACGCGCTGCTCGTGGAGGACCGCCTGCAGGGCGAAGAGGCGGTACGCGTCGTGAAGCTCTTTTGCGGCCGTGCAGGACGCGACAGGCGACCGGCGGACCTTCCACCAACCCAGGCTGGCGGCCCCGGTCTGGAGGAGGAGCGGTGCGACGTCGATCAGGTCACGAGCGGAGACGTCGAGTAACGGCGGCGCTGCACGCCAGGAGCCGGCGAGGACGACGGCGACGCGCGCGCCGCGCTCAGCAGGCCGCCCCATTGCAGCCTCCGGGGGGGACCCCCAGGCTCGCGCAGATCCTGCGGTTGGTGCAGCAGCAGCCGAGGGCGTTGGGGTTGCTGGCGTTGCAGGCGGAGACCTGGATCGGCTGCGTCATCCGGCAGGTCGCCGCCTGGACCGCCGTGGGGGAGACGATGGAGACGACCACCGGAAGCGCCACGGCCTGCCCCAGCCGCCGGAGCAGCCGGCGGCGCGAGACGCGGACCTCCGCGGCGAGGGGCTCTTGCAGGAGCCGTGCGCGGCTCAGGTCACGCAAGGCAAGCCGCACGACGTCCTCCTCGGCGGCGGTTCCGAGGTCCCTGGCGAGGAGCCGGGCCAACGCCGCCTCGTCCCGCTTCCCGTCGCAGAGCCGCCACACGGCGGCGGCCGCCCGGTTGAGGCAATGCGCCTTGTGCCGCTCGAGGTCGTAGACGAGCGTCTCGTCCGCGAGGTCCTGGACGACGAGGCCGTCTGCGCGCGCGTTTGGCTTCATGGTCCGCACCGCTCCTTCATCCGGCGTTCCCGAGGAGGACGTCCGCGACCTCCGAGGCCTCGCCGCGCCGTCCCTTGAGCACGCGCGCGGCCAGGACCGCGCGCTGCAGCGCGGCCAGCGCCGCGGCGGGGCGCTCCCGGGCGGGGACGGTGTGGGCGAGCAGAGCGAGGACCCCCTGTCCCGGCGTCAGGCGGCGCGGGCGCCAGCGGGCTCCTGGCCGGTACTCGCTGACGGCCACGAGCCCCACGGGCAGGGGCCGCGTGCCCGGCCCGTCCCCGAGCGACTCGGCCGGATGGCGCGTGGGCCGCTCCCCGTCCACGCCTCTGAGGGACAGCGGCGCCGGGAACGGATGCACGCGCCCCTGGGCATCGAAGACCGCGTATTCGTCGGAGTAATAGGTCGCGCCCGCGCGCACGAGGGCCGCCACCAGGCGGCTCTTGCCGCTGAAGCTGCGGCCCGGGATCACGATCGCCCGGCCGCGCCAGGCCACCACCCCGGCATGGACGAACACCCGGCGTCGGGCCCGCTCGGCGACATAGAGGCGCAGATCGGACTCGAACGCGTCGAGGGCGGCGTCCAGGTCGGCCGTGCGCGCGATCCGCAGCGTATTGGCGTACGAAAGGTGAAGCCGGCGCACCCCGGCGCGGGGATGCTCGCCGCCCGTGAAAACGGAGTAGAGGCGCCCCACGACCGGGGATGGCGACGCCTTCCAGCCCGGCGGCAGAAGGGACTCGATGCGCGCAAGGACCCGCGGGTCGTTCACCCGCACGCCAATCCGGCGTCCGTAGGACACGAAGCCGAGGCCCGCCGCCCACCCGAGGCGGTCGATCTTCTGCATTCAGGTCGAGGCTCGCCGCAGCCGCGGGACCAGGGTGGGGGCCATCCGGTTCAGAGGATCGCACGCCCCCGGGCACCCCGCAACAGCGTGTCCCCGCGCACACGGCTCCTAAACTCTGGGGGAGTCCGAGTGGCGTCCCGCCTGCACCGCCGAACGTGGCGCCACTCGCCCCCTGTCGCCTACGCCGGCGGGTGCCGGCGTCAGGCCAGGAGGCCGGAGAGGAACAGGGATCCGAAGTGCAACGTGAGCACGGCCTTGCCTTCGAACCGCCCGTGGCCCGGCGTGACGTCGATCAGCATGTGCTCGGCCATGCCCTTGTCGCCCTCGAAGATCGAATCGAGCTTGATGGCCTTGGCGACGTCGGGCGCCTGGCCGCGGGCCAGCCGTCCAGGGTACAGGGCGAGCGTCCAGTCCTTGTCGCCGTTCTTGATGACGCCGATCGTGTATTCGCCGGCGGGCACCGTCGCCTTCTCGGTCTTGACCTCGCCGGAGAGCTTGAGGACGGGACCGCGCGGGCTCACGAAATCGCCTACCTTGGCGGCCTGCGCGCGCATCTCGTTCGCGGGCGTGGTGTTGTAGGTGATGGTCAGCTCGACGCCCTGCGGCAGCGTCGCGGTGATCGTCTTGTTGAAATGCGGGTGGGCGGCGGCGACGGCGGCCGCGGCGGTCGCGGCAAAGACCAGGCCGGCTGTACGCTTCATTGGCTTTCCTCCTTGTGCCCCGTGTCGCTATCCTACTTCGGACTCAGCCCTCGCGGTCGCGCCGGCGGCGCTCGCGCTCCTTGCGCCGCCGCTTCTCTTCCTTCTCCCGGTCCTCGCGGCGGCGCTCCTCCGCCTTGCGCGCCTCGCGCCGGCGCTTCTCCGCCTCCTCGCGCCTCTCCTCCATGCGCTCCGCCAACTCCTCGGCGCGCCGCTCGGCCTGGCGCCGTTGCCGACGCCGCCACCGTTCGGCCTCTTCGTATTCGGGCGGCGGAGGAGGCTGCGAGCGTCCGGACAGGTCCTCGGGCCAGGGATCGTGGACCGGATCGTCCTCGTCGGAGGGAAGCCAGCGCAGGAGCCGCGCGAGCAGCGAGCGGCCGCGGTCCGGACAGCCCGCCTGCGGGACCGTCCCGCGCAGGAACAGCTCGCGGTACGCGTCGTAGTCGGAGCGGCACTCCGCGGCCAGCGTCACGCCGGTGTCGGAGTCCACCCAGGCCGGCACGACGTTCGCGGGCGTCTTCCAGCGCGCGGGGACGGGACGTCCCGCGGTGGCGCGGCGCATCATGCGTCCCCACACCGGGGCGGCCAGGCGGCCGCCCGTGGCCGCCGCCATGATCGGCCGCGGCTGGTCGAACCCGATCCAGACCGCGGCCACGGTCCGCGGCGTGTAGCCGACGAACCAGGCGTCGGTGGCGTCGTTGGTCGTGCCCGTCTTGCCGGCGGCCGGAGCCGAGAAGCCGGCGCCCCGCACCGCGGTGCCGGTGCCCCGCGCGAGCGCGTCTTCGAGCACGTTCGTGACCAGGAAGGCCACCCCGGCGTCGAGGAGCCGGGCCACCTCGGCCTGGCCGGCCGAGAACAGCTCCCCGCCCCGTTCGTCCTCGACCCGGAGCACGACCCTCGGCGCGGCCGCCTCTCCCAGGCCGGCGAAGGCGGCGTAGGCCGTGGCCAGCTCGAGCGGGCTCACGGCCACCGTACCCAGCGGCATCGAGGGCGTGACGTCGATCTCCGACTGGATGCCGCTCCGGCGCGCCGTCTGCGCCACCTCTTCGAGGCCGACCGCGCCCGCGAGGCGCACCGTCGGCACGTTCTTCGACCGCACGAGCGCCTCGCGCATGGTGACCTCGCCGTCGTACTCCCCGTCGAAGTTCTTCGGCTCCCAGACCCGGCGGCGGTCGAGCTGGACCTGGATGGGCTGGTCGAGCAGGCGCTCGCTGAGCACATGGCCCCGGGCCAGGGCCGTTGCGTAGACGAACGGCTTGAAGGCGCTGCCCGTCTGGCGCTGCGACGATTTCACGCGGTCGAAGCGCGAGTGCCGGAAGTCGCGTCCGCCGACCCAGGCCGTGACGTCGCCCGTGCCCACGTCGAGGGCCACCACCGCGCCCTGCAGGTACGGCGTGCCGTCGTCCGCGGGCGGCGTGGCCGCGTCGTAACCCGGGCCGCGGAAGCGGCCCAGCTTGCCCGACTCCGCCGCCTGGAGCTGCCGCTCGAGCTCCTCCTCGGCGGCCTTCTGGAGATCCAGATCGAGCGTGGTCGTGATGCGGAGCGTTTCCTGGTAGAGCCGCTCGCCCAGCCGGTCCTCGAGCTGGCGACGCACCTCCTCCACGAAGTACGGCGCGAGGCCGGGAGAGGCCCCCGCCGGACCACGACGGCGGACGACACCGAGCGGGGCGGCCCGCGCCGCCTTCGCCTGGTCCGCCGGGAGCCGGCCCTGCGCCTCCATCAGGGTGAGCACCAGGTCGCGGCGCTGCTTCGCGCGGTCCGGGTGCCGGCGCGGGTCGTAGTTCGTGGGGCTCTTGGGCAGCGCGGCCAGGAGCGCCGCCTGCGGCGCCGCGAGCCGGTCCGCCGGCACGCCGAAGTAGTGCCGCGCGGCGGCGTCGATGCCGCGCGCGCCGTTGCCGAAGTAGATGTGGCTCAGGTACAGCTCGAGGATCTCGTCC
>DATKEG010000108.1:0-6410 GCA_035544515.1 Vicinamibacteria bacterium
AGGACCGCGCGCGCGAGGTGCAGCAGGCGCTGTCCGCCTTGTCCTTCGACCACCGCGCCATCCTGATGCTGCGCGAGGTCGAAGGGCTCTCCTGCGAGGACGTCGCGGGCACGCTGGGTCTGCCCGCGGGCACGGTGAAGAGCCGGCTGGCGCGCGCGCGCGAGGCGTTGCGCCGGCGCGTGGTCGAGATGGGCAACGGACACCGCGAGAGGTTGAGAACATGACCTGCCGCGCGGCGAGAAGCCGCCTTTCGGCGTATCGCGACGGCGGCCTCTCGGGGGCCGAGTCGCAGGCCGTCGAGGCGCACCTTTTCCGCTGCCGCCCCTGCGGCGAGCGCTGGCGCTCGCTCGTGGAGTCGCTCGATGCGCTGGCCGGGTCGCCCCGCCTGCGTTGTCCGGACGGGATCGCGCCGCGCGTCCTCGCGCGGCTCGAGGTGGAGAGCCGGGGGCCCGGTCTCGCGCTCCTCTACCGGCCCATGTGGGCGGCCCGGCCGCTCATGCTGCCGAGCCTCTTCCCGGCCGCCCTGGTCTTCGTGATCGTGATCGGCGGCGCCCTGGCGCTCAGCCGCGACCCCGGCCCGCTGCCGCCCGTGGCCACCGCCACGCTGCCCTCGCCGCCGCAGTGGGTGCCGCCGGTGCCGTCGTGGGGGACCGAGGTCAACCCGCTCGTGCCCTCCGCGGAGGTGAGCGCACCGCGCGCCCGCGCGGCCTTCCCGGCGGACGCGCTGGCGGAGATGGACGAGGGAACGGTCTTCGTGCAGACGGTGGTGGCGCGCGACGGCAGCGTCTCGGCCGTCACGTTGCTCGAAGGCGACGGCGTCCTGGCCGCTCCGGTGCTCGAGGCCCTCCGCCGCCAGCGTTTCGAGCCCGGCCGGTTCCGCGGTCAGCCCGTGGCGGTGAGCGTCTACCGGCTGATCAGCCGCATGGACGTCCGGGCGCCGATCACGTAGCCCACGGCCCCATCGTCTCGACCGCCCGTGCCACCTCGTCCGCGGTGATCGTGGCCATCTCTCCGGTGGCGGACTGCACGGTGCGCACGCGCGTGCCTTCGGGCGCCCACGTCGCCGCGTCCGTCGGACCGAACAGCGCCACCGTCGGCGCGCCCCAGGCGGCGGCCAGATGGCTCACGCCCGAGTCGTTGCCCACGAACGCTCCGGCCTCCGCGAGCAGGGCGCCCAGGACCCGGACCGGCACGTCCTCGGCGACGAGAGCGCCCGCGCGGGTACGAAACGGCGCCACGGCCGCGCGGTCGGCCGGGCCGCAGGGCACGAGCCAGGGCTCCGGCGGCCGCAGCCGATCGACCAGGCCGAGGAAGCGCTCCGCCGGCCAGCTCTTCCGCGGCGAGCCGCTGCCGGGATGGAGGGCGAGGAAGCGCGGCGGCAGCCGGTCCCGCCACGCGCGGGCCTCCCGTTCCTCGTCCGGGGAGGGCGAGCACGCCGGCGGCGCGCCCGTCGGGTCCAGGCCGAGCGGCTCGACCAGCCCGGCCAGCCAGCGCGCGGCGTGCGTCCCCGGCGGTGGGCTCGGGTCGCGCTCGAGGACGCGAGGAAGGAGGGCATGCAACGAGGCGACCAGCGCCGGGGTCCGCGTGAACGCGAGGGCCACCACGTGGCCGGCCAGGTCGCGCCGCAGTGGACCCCGCAGGGAGGCTCCCTCCGCGAAGAGCGCGTCCGCGCGCTCCCAGTCGACCAGCCGCCGCGCCTCGCCGGCGCCTCCGCCCACGAGGGCGGAGCCCGAGGCCGCCGGCGCGAGGAGCGTCACCTCGAACCCGCCGCGGACGAGGGCGGCGAGGGTCCGGCGCAGCAGGAGGACGTCGCCCAGCGCTCCCGCGCGGACGACCAGCGCACGCGCCGGCGCGCCGGGGGAGGTCAGGGGACGTGCAGGCGGGTCGTGGCCACGTTGCCGAGCAGGTCCGTCGCCCGCACCACGACCATGTGCGGCCCCGGCGGCGGCAGCTCCGTGGTCGGGATCTCGTAGGTCTCTTCCAGCGCGTCGTTGATGCCGTCCACGGGGTGCACCTCGCGCCAACGGCCGCCGTCCACCGAATACTCCGCCCGGCGCACCATGCTGCTGTCGTCGCGCACCACGACCCTGATGCGCGGCGGGGGGCCCGGCAGGAGGGTGGCGACGACCGACGGAGGCGTGTTGTCCACCTCGAACGGGGCGCTCTCCTTGTCCACGGTGAGGGCGAGCGACTCGGGGTTCGAGGGCGCGTCGCTCGCGGTCACGCGGATGACGTAGCGGCCGTTGGGCACGGTGGTGGTGTCCCAGGCCAACACGGGATCGGTGAGCCCCTTGCGCAGCGAACGAAAGCGCGTGTCGTCCACGCGCCGGTAGGAGACGTCGTAGGAGAGGGTGTCGCCGTTGGCGTCGTCCGCCCGCCAGGAGAACGTCTGGATGCCCTTCTGGTAGAGCCTCCGGCTGTAGGTGGTGGCCGGGGGCAGCATGCGCGCGGGCGGCGCGAGCGCGCCCGGCCGGACCTCGGGACCGGGGCTGCTCTCCAGGCCCAGGATCTCCGCCTCGCCCGTGATCGAGAGGGGCTTCTGGAAGACCTCGCCCGGCGGGTGGACGTTGATGGCCTGGACCTGCGGGCGCAGGTTGCGCTGGAGGTAGGCGGTCGAGACCGAATCGAGGACGGGCGAGGTCCCGTTCTTCCCGGCGAGGGTCACCTTGACCTGGAGGAAGCGGGCGCGCTCGCTTCGGACCGATTCGCCCTCGGGACGGACGTGGGCCGCGGACCAGTCGGACCACGTACCGTCCGGCGTGCCGGTGTTGCCGGAACGCGTCTGCACCTGGACCTGCGTGCCCTCGGGCGCCTGCGCTTCCCAGCGCAGTCGTCCCCAGCTCGAGACCGTCTCCGTGTCCCGGACCTTCGACGTGAACGTCCCGCGGTCGCCGGCGCGGCCCTGCAGCACGTGCAGCTTTCCGGGGTTGGAGGTGGCCACCACCACGGAGCCGTCGAGCTCCGGCTGCAACGCGGTCACCTGTTCGCCCGGGAGGGAGGCGACCATGTTCCAGGTGCGATCGTCGTGCACGCGATAGACGTTGCCCTTGCTCCCGGTGCCCACGAGCACGCCCTCCGCGGACGGCGCCAGCGCGAACGGCATCTCGGCGGCATCGGACCAGAGCGTATCCACCTCGCCCGAGGGCGCCACGCGCAGGACGGCGCCCCTGGCCGCCCCCGCGCGCATCGCCTCGCCGGGCCTCGGCGTCGGCGTGGGCAGGGGAACCGTCGCCCCGGACGGCGGGACCACGGTGAAACTCTCCGTCACCGTCACTTCCGCGCCCCCGCTCGGGGGCATGGCCGGCGCGGGCGGTTCCGCCCGCCGCGCGGGCTCGTCGCCCTTTTCGTCGATCACGGCCGCGTAGAGGCTGCCGTCGCCTCCGAGCAGGAGCGACTTCACCTCGCGGAACGGCGAATCGTGCAGGACGAACACCTTGCCGGTCGGATCGATGCGGTAGAGGATGCCGCCCGGAGAGCTGCCGGCATAGACGAAGCCGGAGCGCGTGTCGGAGAGGAGCGCCGTGATGTGCGTCTCCCCGCTGGTGAGGAGGGGCTGCGCGCTGCCTTGCCGGTCCACGCGCACGATCCGTCCCTCCGCCCCGGAGCCCACCAGGAGGTTCCCGGCGCGGTCGAAGGCGAGCGCCCAGATGTACTTGTCCACCGGGTCGTAGAAGGTCTCCGCCTTGCCCGCGGCGTCCACCGCGTAGACCTTGCCCTCGGGCGACGTGCCGACGTACAGCTTGCCGTCCGGTCCCGCGGCCAGGGCGTGGACCTCGAGCTCGGGCGCGTCGAAGAACACGGTGGCCTTGCCGTTTTCGACCTTGAACACCTTGCCGTCGTTGCCGGTCCCCGCGTAGAGCGTCCCCTGGCCGTCGCGGGCGAGCGCCCACACGTAGGGCGCCTCCGTGTCGGCCAGGGCGCGACTCGCCGGCGCCAGGCGCACGCGGCCGTCGGAGCCGATGGAGAGCCCCTCGGAGTCGCCCTCGAGGAAATCGCGCGCGCCCTCGATCCGCCAGAACTGGGGCTGGGACGCCCGCAGGGGTACGGTCCCGGCGGCGAGGGCCACGGCCCCGGCGGCCAGGCACACCAGGATGCGGCGACGCGACATCGAGCCCCCCTGAGGGTTCAGCGAGAAGAGTTCGTCCCGCGAAGCGGGATGCATTCGAGAAGGAGCGTCAACGCTCGACGGTCAACGTCAGCAGCCGCGAGCCGCTGACCGCGTAATCGGTCTGCAGCTCGGACTCCCACACCGCGGCGGTGCGGATGGGCACGACCTGGCCGCCCTGCTCGGACCCGCCGAGGACGGACATCACGGAGGGCGGCAGCGACTGCAGGTACTCGCCGCCCACGATGGCGCCTTCCTCGGCGCGCAGCAGGCGCGCGTAGATGTGGTGGTTGTGCCGCAGTCCGTTGATCGCGCGCAGGAGCTGGTCCATGTCCTTGGGCACGAAGGCCTGCCGCATCTCGCGCTGCTCGATCGCGGTGAGGGCGGCGCCGTCGGCCACGAGCAGCGTGTACGCGCCGGCGGGTGCGCTCTCGGGGATGGTGACGGGGATCGTCTCCGTCTTCGTCTCTCCGCGGTAGGTGCGGAGCGCGATCTTGAGCGGGATCGTGGCGCCCGCCCGCAGCGGGCGCTCGCGCTCGAGCCAGGCGCGCTGCAAGGTGGCGGTCTGGATGGTCTCCAGGGAGGAGACGTCCACGTCGAGCCCCTCGATGCTGACCTTCTCGAAGTCGTTCGTCATCAGGTAGGCGAGGGGAGCGGCCACCAGCGTGGCCGCCTGCATGGCCGGCTGCTCCTGCGTGAAGAGGTCCCGCAGGCGCACCTCGCGCCCGCCCGACAGGCGCACGCTGGCGTCGAGCCGGATGGTCGAGGTCCCGAACGCCCGCTCGTTGCCCTGGAGCACGGAGGCCACGCCCACGAAGGCCAGGACGGGCGTGAACAGCTCGTCCTCGACCATGCGGAAGGAGAACGAGCGCTCCTGCCCGCGGCTGGTGGAGAGCCGGACGTTGACCGGGATCATGCGCGGGGCCTTGCCCAGCCGGCCGGCGATGGCCGTGGTGCGGTCCTGGTCCATGGTGCCGACCGGCCCCTCGGCGGCGGTGCTGATCTTCCAGGACTGGTACAGGCTCGGGAAGACCGAATACACGTAGGCCTTCTTCATGGGGAAGTTCGTCGGGCCCAGGTTGTAGAAGGGGTGGCCGAAGGCGTAGACGCGGTCCTGGTCGATGTGGGTGATGGTCCCCGTCACGGACAGGTCCATGTCGCCTTCGATGAGCGAGACGCCGAGCGCGGCGCCGGGCTTGAGGTCCGGCAGCGGCTCCGCGGGCAGCGTGCCGCGGCCCGCGCCCACCACGGGCGTGAAGCCGAGCCCGGCGAACACCCCGCGCGCCCATTCGAAGGTCGCGGGGTCGAAGCCCGAGAAGACGAGGGGCAGGGAGAGGGGCGTGAGCGACACGCCCGCGAGCTGGGGCGGAAGCGAGCCGGAGGCCAGGGAGCCGGGCTGCAGCGTCACCGACTGGAGCGGCCGGCGCAGCGAGGCCATGAGCGCGTTGCGGTCGAGGGGAGCGGCGGGGCCGGCCGCGCCCCAGGCCGGGACGAAGCGCGCGGAAGCCGCCCGCGGCGTGTCCAGCGCGCTGTCGGTCAGCTCGATCATCTCCGCGATGGGAGTGATGCCCGCGATCGTCTCCTTGGAGAAGGGGAACCCGTAGGCCACCGCGCCGATGAGCCGGCCCTCGATGAACACGGGGCTGCCGCTCATGCCGGCGATCACGCCCGTCTTCTCGAGCGGCCCGCCCGCGAGGCGCGCGAGGATCATGCTCTGCTTGGGCCCGATGTTCTGCAGGACGCCGATGATCGACACGTCGAACTCGACCACGTCGGTTCCCGAGAACACCGTGCGGCCGACGCCCTTCATGCCGGCCCGGATCTGGTCGAGCGGCATGGTGTCCACCGCCCGCGCCGCGGGAGGCAGGACGAGGGTCGCGAACAGGGCGAACGCCAGACGACTGCGAGGCATTTACTTTCTCTCCCCTCGCGCCATATTAAGGAAGGTGCCCGCCAGCGTCAATGTTCACGCCGGCCGGCCACTTCCCCCGCCGCCAATGGTACGATCGCAGCTTTCCCCGCCGCGCGCGGAGAGAGGAAAGAGGAGTTGGTCGAAACCCGCCCCGCCGCCGCCGTCCGCGCCCGTCCCGCCGCCGCCGTGCCCGCCTGCCTGCTGGCCTGGCTGATCCCGGGAGCCGGCCACCTCCTCCTCCGGCGCACGGGAAAGGGGCTGCTCTTCCTGGGCGCGATCGGGACGCTGTTCGTGATGGGCGTGCTCATGGACGCGCGGCTGCAGATGTACATCGGGTTCGACGACCCCCTCGCCTTCCTGCGCAGCCTGGCCCAGATGGCGCTCGGGCTGCCC
>DATKEG010000109.1:0-10478 GCA_035544515.1 Vicinamibacteria bacterium
GCTGAGCTTCCTGCCGGACCTCCCCCCGCATGTTCAGACCGCGCTGGAGTCGGCCGGCCTCGAGACCCTGGGCGACGTGGCGGCCGCCGATCCGGCCGCTCTGGCCGAACTGGTCGGCCCCGCGGCGGCGCCACGGCTGCAACAGGCCGCCCGCGGCGAGGGCGAGCCGCCGGTTCCGGTCACCGCGCCGCCCATGCGCGTGGTCGAGGACGCGACAATCCGCGACCGGCGGAGCGACGCGGACGCGCTGCTCGACGTGGTGGAGGGCCTGGCCGGACGCGCCTGCCGCCGGCTCCGCCCGTTCGACCTCGGCGCCGGACAGCTCGCGGTCGAGGTGACGCGTCCGGACGGCCTCGTGCGGAGGGAGGAGGCGTTCGAGCCGGCCGTGGCCGACGAGGAGACGCTGCGTGCCGTCGCGCGGTCGCTGGCCTCCCCGCTGCTCGAGCCTCCCGCCGGGGTGCGGCAGGTCCACGTCCGCCTGGCGCGCCTGGCCCGCGCGGGCGAGCAGGCGCCGCTGTTCCGGACGACCGGCTGATATAATCTCCGCCTCCTCCGCATGCCCCCACGTACCGCTCGGGACCGCAAGCGCACCGCCGTCCGCGCCCGCAAGCCGATGGTGGCGTTCCGTCCCGGCCTGCACCGCGCGCGCGCCAACAAGATCCTCGACGTCCTGGCCGAGACCCATCCCGACGCCACCTGCGCGCTGCACTACCGCGGCCCGTACGAGCTGGTAGCCGCGACGATCCTCTCGGCCCAGTGCACCGACGAGCGCGTGAACGCCGTCACGCCCGCCCTGTTCGCCCGCTACCCCACCGCCGCCGACCTGGCGCGGGCGCGCCCCGCCGACGTGGAAGAGATCGTCCGGTCCACCGGCTTCTTCCGCGCCAAGACGAAGAGCCTGCTCGGCTGCGCGCGCGCGCTCGTGGAGCGGCACCGCGGCGAGGTGCCGCGCACGATGGCCGAGATGGTCCTCCTGCCCGGCGTCGGCCGCAAGACGGCGAGCGTCGTGCTCGGGCACGTCTACGGGATCAACGAAGGCATCGCGGTGGATACGCACGTGCTGCGCGTGGGCAACCGGCTCGCCATCGCCGGCTCGGACGACCCGCTCGTGGTGGAGCGGCAGCTCATGGCCATGGTCCCGCGCGCGCGCTGGACGCAGACGACCGACCTCCTCATCTTCCACGGCCGGCGGATCTGCCAGGCGCGACGTCCGCGCTGCGGGCAGTGCCCGGTGTTCGCCCTGTGCCGGTGGCCGCTCCGGCAGGCCTTCGCCCTGGGCCGGCCGCCGCAGGGCCCGCGCGCGACCGCCAAGGCGCGGCCGCGCGTGGCGGCCTCTCGCCTCGCGCGGACGCGATGACGGCCGGGCGCGTCACCGCGGCCGTCGTCCAGATGACGTCCACGGCGGACGTCGAACGGAACCTCGCCGCGGCCGAACGGCTCGTGGCCGAGGCGGCCGCGCGCGGCGCGCGGTTCGTGTCACTGCCGGAGAACTTCGCCTACCTGCGTTCCGAGGGCGAGCCGGTCCCGGAAGCCCAGCCGCTCGACGGCGCGTGGGTCACACGCATGGCCGGACTCGCGCGCCGCCACGGCTTGACGCTGCTCCTGGGCAGCCTGCCGGAGGAGGTGCCGGGCGACACGCGCGTCTACAACACGTCCGTGCTGATCGGACCCGAAGGCGGAACGCTCGCCGTCTACCGCAAGGTCCACCTCTTCGACATCGACCTGCCCGGGATGGAGCACCTGAAGGAGTCGCGGTCGGTGCTTCCCGGAACGGACGTGGTCGTCGCCGGCGCGCCCTTCGGCCAGGTCGGCCTGTCCATCTGCTACGACGTGCGCTTCCCCGAGCTGTACCGGCGCCTCGTCCGGCAGGGCGCGCGCGTCCTGGCCGTGCCCTCGGCCTTCACGGAGCGCACCGGCAAGGACCACTGGGAAGTCCTGCTGCGGGCGCGCGCGATCGAGAACCTCGCCTACGTGGTGGCGGCGGCGCAGACCGGCGTCCACGGCCGTGGGCGGGCGTCCCACGGCCACGCCATGATCGTGGACCCGTGGGGCACGGTGCTGGCGCAAGTCCCGGACGGCGAGGGCGTTGCCCTCGCCGAGCTGGACTTCGAGCGGCAGGAGCGGCTCCGCCGCGAGCTTCCCGCACTCTCCCATGCCCGCCTCGACTGACGCGCGGCGCGCCCCCCAAATCGAGCAGGCACAAGGGGCTAGGCATTGACACCGGGCGGCGCTCACCGGTAAGATCAGGGTTTGCAGCTTGGGCGCCGGGTGCGCCATGGGGTTCCGATCCAGATGCCGACCTACATTCCAAAGGCCGACGAGCGCGAGCGCGCCTGGTTCGTCATCGACGCCAGGGACGCCGTCCTGGGCAAGCTGGCGGCAACCGCCGCCCAGATCCTCAGCGGCAAGCGCAAGCCGACCTACACGCCGTTCCTGGACATGGGCGACCACGTCATCGTGCTCAACGCCGCGCAGGTGCACCTCACCGGACGCAAACACGAGGACAAGCTCTACCGGCGCCACTCGGGCTACCACGGCGGGCTGAAGACGACCACCGCCGGCGACCTGCTGAAGAAGCGTCCCGATCGCGTGATCGAGGAGGCCATTCGCGGCATGTTGCCCAAGACCAAGCTCGGCCGCGCCATGTTCCACAAGCTGAAGGTGTACGCGGGCGAGAAGCATCCGCACCAGGCCCAGAAGCCGCGGCCGGTGGCCGTCAAGTAGAGGGAGAGAGTTTGAGCACGACCGCCGACAAGTACTACGCCACGGGCAAGCGCAAGACGTCCATCGCGCGCGTCCACATCCGGCCGGGCACGGGCGAGATCCGCCTCAACGACAAGTCCGTGGACGAGTACTTCGGCGGCCACGAGGCCCTCAAGCTGCTCGTCCGCCAGCCCTTCGCGGTGACGGAGACGCTCGAGAAGTTCGACGTGACCGCGCACCTGCACGGCGGGGGCGTGTGCTCGCAGGCCGGCGCGCTGCGCCACGGCATCGCGCGGGCGCTGTGCGTGGCGGACCTCGAGCTGCGCAAGCGGCTCAAGAAGGCGGGGCTCCTGACCCGGGACGCGCGGATCAAGGAGCGGAAGAAGTACGGCCAGAAGGGCGCCCGCCGCCGCTTCCAGTTCTCGAAGCGCTGAGACGTGCCTTTCAACGCAGAGAGCGCCGAGAACCGCAGACACCGCCGAGGGACGAATTGATCTTTCGTTTCTCTGCGTTCTCTGCGCTCCTCGGCGCTCTCTGCGTTGAAAAGGTAGGGTCGTTGAACGTTACCTCGAGCTCCCTCCGGGGAGCCGGCAAGCCCCGGGGCGATCACCGCCACCGGGTCTGGATTTCGAAGGAGGCCGTTTGTCAACGACGGTAGCCGTGACCCTGAAGGAGCTCCTCGAAGCGGGGGTCCACTTCGGGCATCAGACCAAGCGGTGGAACCCCAAGATGAAGGAGTACATCTTCGGGGAGCGCAACGGGATCTACATCGTCGATCTGCAGAAGACGCACCGGCTCCTCCAGGACGCCCTGGGGTTCGTGCAGGACCTCGCCGCGCAGGGCCGCACGATCCTGTTCATCGGGACCAAGCGCCAGGCCCAGGAGGCGCTGGCCGAAGAGGCGATCCGCTGCGGCATGCCCTACGTGAACGAGCGCTGGCTCGGCGGCCTGCTCACCAATTTCGTGACCGTCCGCAAGAGCCTCGACCGGCTCAAGGAGCTGGAGATGGCCACCGCGGAAGGCCGCGGCGAGCGGCTGACCAAGAAGGAGCTGGCCAAGCTCGAGAAGGAGCGCGTCAAGCTCGACCGGAACCTCAGGGGCATCAAGGGCATGAAGACGCAGCCGGACGCCGTCTTCGTGATCGACACGCGCAAGGAGCAGATCGCCGTCCAGGAGGCGCGCAAGCTGAAGATCCCGGTGGTCGGGATCGTGGACACCAACTGCGACCCGGACGAGGTCGAATACGTGATCCCGGGCAACGACGACGCTCTGCGCGCGATCAAGCTCTTCGCCGGCCGCGTCGCGGACGCGGTGCTGGCCGGGCGCGGGCTGCGCGAGGCGCGCGCGGCCGAAGCGGCCGCGGCGGACCGGACCGGGGGGACGGACGGTGCGGAGCCGGCCCCGCGCAAGCCGCGGTCCCGCCCGCTTTCCGCACCCGTGCCGACGGCCTGAGCGTCCGGACCGCCTGACCCGCCCCCGGGCGCTCGCCGAGCCCCGGGGCTTTTTGCGGCCGGACCGACATTCATTCGAGGGGAGTCATGAACGTCACGGCAGAAATGGTACGAAAGCTGCGCGAGGAGACCGGCGCGGGCATGATGGAGTGCAAGAGCGCGCTGGTCGAGGCTCAGGGCGACGCGGAGAAGGCGCGCGACGTCCTGCGCAAGAAGGGCCTGGCCTCCGCGGCCAAGAAGGCGGGCCGCGCCGCCACGGAAGGCGTCATCGGGCACTACATCCACCAGGGCTCCAAGATGGGCGTGCTGCTCGAGGTCAACTGCGAAACGGACTTCGTGGCCAAGACCCCCGACTTCCAGAACCTGGTGCGCGAGATCGCGATGCACGTGGCGGCGGCGGCGCCGGTTTACGTCACCAAGGAGGAGGTGCCGGCAGAGGTGCTGGAGAAGGAGCGTGAGATCTACCGCGCGCAGGCCGCCGCGCAGGGCAAGCCCGCGGGCGTGGTGGACAAGATCGCCGAGGGCAAGCTCAAGGACTACTACGCGACGTTCTGCCTGCTCGAGCAGCCCTTCGTCCGCGACCCCAAGGTGACGGTGGGCCAGCTCGTGCAGGAGAAGATCGCGATCATCAAGGAGAACATCGTGGTGCGGCGCTTCGCCCGCTTCAAGGTCGGCGAGGAGCTGCAGGCCACGAGGCCGGCCGCGGAGGCGTCTCCCCTGCCCGTCGCGGGTTAACATCACGGGCGCAGGAGGCGCCACCCCATGCCCGCCGCCAAGAAGTCTCCCCGGTACCGCCGCATCCTGCTCAAGCTCTCGGGCGAGTCCCTCCTCGGCGACAAGACCTTCGGCATCGACCGCAAGTTCACCGACTACCTGGCCGGCGAGATCAAGCAGGTCCACGAGCTGGGCGTGCAGGTCTCGGCGGTGGTCGGGGGCGGCAACATCTTCCGGGGCGTCTCCGACACCGCGCAGGGGATGGACCGCGTCTCCGCCGACTACATGGGCATGTTGGCCACGGTCATCAACGGCGTCGCGCTCCAGGACGCGCTGGAGCGGGCGGACGTCTACACGCGGGTGATGTCCGCCATCGAGATGCGCGAGGTGGCGGAGCCGTTCATCCGGCGCCGCGCCATCCGCCACCTGGAGAAGGAGCGCGTGGTGATCTTCGCGGGCGGCACCGGCAACCCCTACTTCTCCACCGACACCGCGGCCGCGCTCCGGGCCATGGAGATCAAGGCCGAGATCATCCTCAAGGGCACGAAGGTGGACGGCATCTACGATGCGGACCCGATGGAGAACCCCAAGGCGAAGATGTTCGAGCGCCTCACCTATTTCGAGGTCCTGCAGCGGGGCCTCAAGGTCATGGACACCACCGCCATCTCCCTCTGCATGGAGAACCGCCTGCCCATCATCGTGTACAACCTGAAGAAGAAGGGCAGCCTCAAGCAGATCCTGATGGGCGGCCGGGTGGGCACGATGGTGGAGGAGTGACCATGGTGGTCAAGGATCTCATCGCGGACGCGAAACAGCGCATGCACGCCTCGGGTGAAGCCGTGCGGCGCGAGCTGGCCTCCCTGCGCACGGGCCGCGCCTCCCTCTCCATGCTCGACAACGTCCGCGTGGACTATTACGGCAACGCCACTCCCCTCAACCAGGTGGCGAGCCTCTCCACGCCGGACCCCACCCTGATCACGATCCAGCCGTGGGACCCCACGCTGATCCCGGCCATCGAGAAGGCGGTCCGGCTCGCCGACCGCGACCTCAACCCGCAGAACGACGGCAAGCTCATCCGCATCCCCGTGCCCCAGCCCACCGAGGAGCGGCGCAAGGGCCTGGTCAAGCTCGCGCACAAGCACGCGGAGGAGGGCCGCGTGGCCGTCCGCAACGTGCGCCGCGACGTCAACGACCACCTCAAGAAGATGCTCAAGGACCACGAGGTGAGCGAGGACGACGAGAAGCAGGCCGTGGCCGAGGTGCAGAAGCTGACCGACCAGCACATCGAGCAGATCAACGAGGCCGCCAAGAAGAAGGAAGCGGAGATCATGGCGGTCTAGCATGCCTGTGACCCATCTCGACTGCACGAGGTGCGACCGGCGCTACCCCCCCGGCCAGGTGCTGAACCTGTGCGAGTGCGGGGGGCCGCTCTTCGCGCGGTACGACCTCGAGCGCGCGGCCAAGAACATGCGCCCCGGACACCTCGCCTTGCGTGAGCCGACGCTCTGGCGCTACGACGACGTGCTGCCGGTCGAGAACCCCGACCATCGCATCAGCCTGGGCGAGGGCTATACGCCCTTGCTCTCCACCCGCCGTCTGGGCGCCCTCGTCGGGCTCCCCCGCCTGTGCGTCAAGGACGAGGCGGGGAACCCCACCGGTTCGTTCAAGGCGCGCGGGATGGCGCTGGCGGTCTCCATGGCCAAGGCGCTCGGCGCCACCGACGTGTCGGCCCCTTCGGCCGGCAATGCGGGCAGCGCGCTCGCGGCCTATGCGGCCAAGGGTGGGCTCGCGGCGCACGTCTTCGTCCCCCGCGACGTGCCGCGCGTGTTCATCATGGAGACCGAGGCCTACGGCGCCGAGGTCCACACGGTCGAGGGCCTCATCACGGACGCGGGCAAGGTCTGCGCCGAGCGGTCGCGCGAGGAGGGCTGGTACGAGTGCGCCACGCTCAAGGAGCCCTACCGCGTCGAGGGCAAGAAGACGATGGGCTACGAGCTGGCCGAGCAGATGGGCTGGAAGCTGCCCGACGCCATCCTCTACCCCACCGGCGGCGGCACCGGCCTCATCGGCATGTGGAAAGCCTTCCAGGAGCTGGAGCGGATGGGGTTCGTGGGTCCGGCGCGGCCGCGCATGTACGCCGTGCAGTCCGAAGGGTGCGCGCCCATCGTGAAGGCCTTCGCGGAGGGCCGTGAGGACGCGCCGGTCTGGGAGAACGCCGCGACCATCGCCCACGGCATACGGGTGCCCAAGGCGCTGGGCGACTTCCTCATCCTGCGCGCGCTGCGCGAGAGCCACGGGGCGGCGGTCGCGGTTTCGGACGCCGAGATCGTGCAGGGCGTGAAGGAGGCCTCCGCCACCGAGGGCCTGTTCATGGCGCCCGAGGGCGGCGCCTGCGTGGCCGGGCTGCGCAAGCTCGAGGCCGCGGGCCACCTCAGCGCCGACGACACCGTGGTCGTGTTCAACACGGGCACGGGCTTCAAGTACGTCGAAACCCTCGCCACGCTCTGGTGAGCGCCGGGACCGACCTCCTCCATCGCGACGACCCCTACCTGCTGGATTTCGAGGCCACGGTGCTCGCGCGGCGCGAGCACGAGGGCGGGCCCGCGGTGGTGCTGGACCGCACGGCCTTCTATGCCGAGAGCGGCGGCCAGCCCTTCGACACGGGGACGCTCGGCGACGCGCGCGTCCTCGCCGTGATCAAGGCCGGCGGCGAGGTCCTGCACGTCCTGGACCGGTATCCGTCCGCGGATCGCGTGCGCGGCCGCGTGGACGGCGAGCGGCGGCGGGATCACCTCCAGCAACACCACGGCCAGCACCTCCTCTCGCGCGCCTTCGTGGAGGTGGCCTCGGCAGGCACGGTCAGCTTCCACCTGGGGGCCGAGGCCTCGTCCATCGACCTCGACCGGCTCGTGGGCGGCGAAGAGGTCAGGGCGGCGGAGGCGCGGGCCAACGCGGTCGTCTGGGAGGCCCGGCCCGTCACCGTGCGCACGCTCTCCCGCGCGGAGGCCGCCGCCCTCGGCCTCGAGGTGCCCGACGAGGCCGGCGACCGCGTGCGCGTGGTGGAGGCCGAGGGGTTCGATCGGCAGCCCTGCGGCGGGACCCACCCGCGCCGCACGGCGGAGGTCGGGGTCGTGACCGTGCTCGGCCACGAGCGGTACAAGGGCGGCACGCGCGTGCAGTTCGTCTGCGGTTTCCGCGCGCTCGCCCTCGCCCGCGCTCGCGCCGAGGCGCTCGGCCGCGCGGGCGCCCTCCTCTCGTCCTCGCTCGACGACGTCCCCGCGGCCGTGGAGCGCCTGAAGGAGCAGCTCACCCAGGCGCAGGGGCGCGCGGAGGACCTGCTCGAGCGCGCCCTCGAAGGTGAAGCGCGCCGGCTGCTGGCCCGGCCGCGCGGGCCGGGCGACCCGGTCGTGGCCGTCTTCCAGGGCTGGGCGCCGGCCGACCTGCGTGCGCTGGCCCTGCGGCTCGTCACGCTCGAGCCCTGTGTCGCCCTCCTCGGCAGCGCGAGCGACAAGGCGCACGCGGTGTTCGCGCAGGCCGAGGGCCTGCCGCACGACGTCCCCGCGCTGCTGCAGGAGGCGATGCGCGCCGTGGGCGGCCGCGGCGGCGGGCGCGGCAACCTGGCGCAGGGCGGCAGCGAGCGCCTCGAAGGCCTGGCGCCGGCCATCGAGGCGGCGGCCCGGCGCGTGCGGGAGCGCGCGGGCCCCGCGTGAGGGCGGCCGTCCGGGCGCGGAGCGAGCCGGAGCCGGCCGGATCGCCCTACCTCGTGCTGGGACTGGCCGTCCTGTTCGTCTCCGTGGGCTCGATCCTGGTGCGCTGGGCGCAGGCGCCGGCGCTGTCGGTGGCCTTCTACCGCATCTTCCTCGCTGCCCTCTTCCTCGCCCCGTTCGCGGCGCGACCGGCGGCGCGCTCGTGGCCTTCGCTCCGCGCGCGCGAACGGGCGCTCCTCGTCGCCTCGGGCCTGGCCCTGGGTGTCCACTTCGCGACCTGGATCGCCAGCCTGTCCTACACCTCGGTGGCCGCGTCCGTGCTGCTGGTCAACACCGCGCCCCTGTTCACGCTCGGCTTCACGCGCGTCTTCCTGCGCGAGACCATCGCGCCCGTGGTCGTCGGCGCCACCGGCATCGCGCTGGCGGGCGCGGGCCTCATCGCGGCCGGCGACTGGACGGGCAGCGCCTCTTCGCTGCGGGGAGCCTTGCTGGCGCTCGCCGGCGCCGTCACCCTCTCCCTCTACCACGTGATCGGCCGCGGGCTGCGCGCGGCCCTGCCCCTGCCCGCCTACGTTCTCGCCGTCTGGTCCATCGCCGCCGCCGCGCTCGCGCTGATCGCGGCGGCCGCCGGCGCGCCCTTCACCGGCCACCCGCCGCGCACCCTGGCGGCGGTCGTCGCCCTGGCCGTGGTGCCCACGCTCGCCGGCCACGGGCTGGTCAACCGCTCGCTCCGGTCGCTCTCCGCGCCGACCGTCGGCCTCTTCCTGCTCGGCGAGCCGCTCTGCGCGGCGGCCTTCGCCTACCTCGCCTTCGGCGAGACGCCGGGCCCCCTGATCGTGGCCGGCGGCGCGCTCGTCCTGGCCGCGCTCGCCCTCGTGGTGGCCCGGGGCTCGCGATGAGGCCGCGGCCCCACGTTCACGTCATCTTCACGGGGGGGACGATCTCGATGCGCATCGACCCGGCCACCGGCGCGGCCGTGCCCGCGCTCTCGGGGCACGAGATCGTGGCACGCGTCCGCGGCCTCGATCGCCTCGCCCGGCTCGGTCTCGAAGACTACGCGCGCCTGCCCGGCCCGCACGTGACGCCCTTCTGGATGTGGCGTCTCAAGGAGCGGGTGGGCGCCTGGCTGGACGATCCCGCCGTGGATGCCGTGGTGCTCACGCACGGAACGGACACGCTGGAAGAGACGGCCTACCTCCTGGACCTGACGCTCGACAGCGCCAAGCCGGTCGTCTTCTGCGGCGCCATGCGCACGATCTCGGAGAAGGGCTGGGACGGCCCGGCGAACCTCATGGCCGCGGTGCGCACCGCCGTGCACCCACGCTCGGCGGGGCGCGGCGTGCTGATCGCGCTCGGGGGCGAGGTGCACGGCGCCGCCGAGGCCACGAAGCGGCATGCCCAGCGCCTGCGCGCGTTCCACAGCGCGCGCGGGCCGCTGGCCCGGATCGAGCGCGGCCGGGTCGTGTACCGCCGGCCGGTCCGGCGAGCGCCTCGCCTCGCCGCTTCCCGGCTCGTGACCGAGGTGGACCTGCACACGATGGCGGCCGGCGTGGACGACGGCCTCCTTCGCGCCTCGCTCGCCCGCGGCGCGCGCGGCCTCGTGCTCGAGGCCACCGGCGCCGGCAACGTCCCTCCGGCCGCGATGCCGGGCGTCCGTGCCGCCCTCGCCGGGGGCGTTCCGGTCGTGCTCGTCACCCGGTGCGCGGAGGGCCGCGTGACGCCCGTCTACGGCTACGAGGGCGGCGGACAGATGCTCCGCGAGCTGGGCGTCATTTTCGGCGGCGAGCTTCCCGGGCCCAAGGCCCGGATCAAGCTCATGGTCGCGCTGGGGCTCACCTCCGACGTCGCGGAGATCCGCCGCCTGTTCGACGCGGGCGGGCGCTCCCACAGGTGATCCACCGTC
>DATKEG010000110.1:0-5914 GCA_035544515.1 Vicinamibacteria bacterium
AAGGAGGTATGGGACGGGGCCGCCGTCGATGCCGCCGGCGGCGCCGGCGGCGCCGCGGCGCCTCGACCGCGGTCGCGAGGCCGTCCCCGGCCGCGCCCTCCGCCTCCTCGGCCGCGGTGTCGGCGGCGTCCAGGCCGCCCAGGCCACGCCAGTAGGCCGCCAGCTCCTGCCCCTGCACGCCGCCGTGGATCTCCATCCAGCGCAGCGCATCCTCCAGGTAGCCGCGCCCGGCGAGCATCTGCTTCACCCGCGGCGAGCGGTGCACTTCGCGCAGGCGGCTCTGCGCGGCGAGGATCAGCCGCAGCCGGTCGAGATCGCGGCGGGCGAAGGGCAGCGACAGCGCCGTCGCCCCGGAGACGGCGTCCTCGTCGGGCCCGCCGCCGACGGCGGCCAGCTCCTCCGCCACGTCGATCGGCGGCTCCGGCGTGTCGCGCGCGACCTCCTCCGCCGCCTCGCCGCGGCCGGCGCGCGCCGCGGGCAGCGAGACCCGGCGCAGCGAGATGCCGAGCGGCACCAGCAGCGTGCCCATGAGGACGGCGTTGCCGAGGTCCCCGGGCGCGGCCAACCCCGCGTTGCGGTAGTCGTCGAGGCGCGAGAGGCTGCCCAGCAGGCGCTCGGGCTGCTCGGCGATCGCCTCGTCCGCCTCCGGCAGCAGGTAGGTGAGGAGCCCCGCCTCGTGCAGCATCTCGAACGTCTTGCGCGACGCCCCCTGCCGCAGGATCTTGTAGATCTCCTCGAGCAGCCGGGCGGGGCTGCTCTTGACGATCTCGCCGCGCAGCGCGCGGATGGCTTCGAGCGTATCGCGCTCGATCGTGAAGCCCAGGCGCGCGGCCAGGGCCACGGCCCGGAGCATCCGCACCGGATCCTCGCGGAACCGCACGGCCGGGTCTCCGATCGTGCGGATCGTGCGCTGCTCGAGGTCCTCGAGCCCCCCCACGTAGTCGATCACGGAGAAGGTCGCGATGTCGTAGAAGAGGGCGTTCACGGTGAAGTCGCGGCGGAAGGCGTCCTCCTCGGGCGTCCCGAACGTGTTGTCGCGCCGGATCAGGGTGTCACCCTGGTCGGGAGGCGCCTGCTTGCGGAACGTGGACACCTCGACGACCTTCCGGCCGAACCGGACGTGGCAGAGCCGGAACCGCCGCCCGATCACGAAGCAGTTCCGGAAGAGGCGCTTGACGGCCTGGGGATGGGCGGAGGTGCCGATGTCGAAGTCCTTCGGCTGGCGGGCGAGGAGCAGGTCGCGGACCCCGCCCCCCACCAGGTAGGCCACGAAGCCGTGGTTCTTCAGGCGGTAGAGCACCTTGAGGGCATCGGCGTCGATGCCCTTGCGGGAAACGGTGTGTTGCGGCCGCGGCAGGATGCGGGGAGACATGCTGGAGTGCGGCAGGGCTCCAAAATGCGGATTATAGCCCGGGCCCGGCCCACCGCTCTATCCGCACCCGGGAGCCCTCCGGGTGGGCCCGGAACCGTATCCCCGGAGGGAACGGGTCGGGCACCGCGAAGGGCGGCAGCGGCCGGGAGAGGTCGCGCACGAACAGCGCGCCGTCGGGGCGCAGCGCGCCCACGAACAGCAGCTCCCGCCACTTCAGCCCGGGGATGGTAAAGCCTCCCGCGCAGGGCCGGACGTCCTCGAACGGCCGCTCGTCAACGGCCACGGACGGCCGCGACACCCGCGCCGTGCAGGACCATCTTGCGGGCGACGTGCTCGAACAGGCCCACCTCGCGGGGCGTCAGGTCCGCGCGCTGCACGAGCGCCCGCCACGCCGCGAACGCGCCCTCGGGGTTCTTGGGAGGCAGTGCCTCGATCGCCAGGAGGCCGGCGCGCCAGAGCGCGAGCAGCGCCTCCTTCTCGGCGGCCGTGGCCCGGCGCGACGGGGCGGGCGGGCGGCGCCCGGCGCGGTAGACCTCGTAGCCGGCCACCATCACCGCGTGCGAGAGGTTCAGCGAAGGCTGGCGAGGATGCGAAGGGATGAAGGCGCGCCGGCCGCAGGCCATGAGCTCGGCGTCGGTGAGGCCGGACGTCTCCGGTCCGAACACCAGCGCCACGCGGTCCGAAGGGCCGAGCGCCGCGACCTCGCCGGCCATGTCCCGCACTTCGAGCGCGGGGGCGCCGCCCGGCTTGCGCCCCGACAGCCCGGCCACGTAGGTCGCGTCGGCGATGGCGGCCGGGACGCTGTCGAAGACGCGGGCCTGCTCGAGCACGTCCTGCGCCCGCCACGCCGTGCGCCAGCACTCGAGCGTCCGCCAGTCTCCGGGCGCCACGAGATCGAGCCCCGCCAGGCCGGTGTTGCGCACCACGCGGGCCGCCGCCCCGATGTTCGCCGGCGCGGTGGGCCGCACGAGCACCACGCGTACGGCGACCACCCTAGCAGCCCGTCACTAGGCGGTGCCCTTGCGCACGGGCGGGATGAAGTGGATGTAGGCGTTGAGCCAGCGGATCTCCTCGTCCTTCTCGGTGAGGTCGACCTGCAGGAGGTCGCGCTGCGAGATCATGCCCATCAGGCGGTCGCCCTGGATGACCGGCAGGTGCCGGCAGCCCGCCTGCTTCATCTTGCGCAGCCCGTCCTCGTGCGATTCCGTGGCCTGGCTGACCACGATGTCGCGCGTCATCACGTCCGCGACCCGGGTCTGGTCGAGGTCGAGGCCCGCGGCCACCACGCGCGCCATGATGTCGCGCTCGGAGAGCACGCCGACCAGCCGCGTGCCGTCGATGACGGACACCGCGCCCACCCGGCGCTCGGTCATGTACCGGGCGGCTTCCCGCACGGTCTGGTCCGACCCGATCTGATACAGCTCCGTGCGTCCTGACACGAGCGCGCCGATCGTTTTCATCGCTCATCTCCGTCTTCGGGCAACGGGAGCGGCCGGTGGAACCGGCGGCCCACCGACCGCTGCAGGTATCCGGCGAGGTAGCGCCGCAGGCGCCGGCGATCGTCCTCCGATCCTTCCACGAACTCGAGACCGATCCCGGCGGGCAGGCACTTCGACACCAGGGGCGCGCCCGCCGCGTGCCACCAGGCGACGCGGCAGGCGAAGGTCAGGGCGATCTCGTTGCCGGGCAGGGTGAACCGCAGCATCACGCGCTCGCCCACGGGCAGGGAAAAGTCGCGCTCGGCGAAGGCGCCGGACAGGCCGAGGTCCACGAGGAAGACGTCCTCGGTCCTCCCGCCGGCGGTCAGCGCGGCCTTGCGGAAGAAAGGGATGCGGAGGGCGCGGGGCGTCCCGGCCGAGTCCTCGTCTGCGGGACGTCCAGGCTCCGCCTTCATGGCAACGGGAGATCTCGAATGACGCTAGCACCGAGCGCGCGAGGGTGTCAAAGGCGGGTTGCCCCCGCGCATTGACAGCCATGGGGCCGTGTGCTCGAATCCCCCGGACGATGCGCCGCCGGCATCCCTGGAGGACGCGGTGAGCGAGCCCTCACAGGAGCCTACGCATCCCGTGCTGATCGTCACGGGCCCTCCCCGTGACGGCGACATGTTGGCCCTGGAGTCTCTCGGTTTCGAGCACACCCTGGGCTCCTCGCCCGACTGCCACCTCCGCCTGCAGGCCGGCAACGTCGACTTCAGCCACGCCCGGGTGGTCTGGGAAGGCCGCGGTGTCTTGATGAGCGACCTGGGCAGCGCCGCGGGCACGTACGTCAACGGCGAGAAGATCGCGGCCGACCACGTCCTGCACGACGGCGACCGGATCTGCCTCGGGCCGCCGGGCTCGAAGCAGAGCGTCAAGCTGCTGGCCCGGATTCCGGCGGAGTCGGCCATGCCGGCGCCCCTGGTCCTGGCGCCGGAGAAGGACCCGTTCGGCCTGGGTGAGGAGCCGCCCGCGTTCGACCTGATGGCGCCGGGCACGACCACCGAGCCCGCGGCGGCGGCACCACCCCCGGTGGCGGCACCTCCGCCACCCGTCATCCCCCCGCTCCCCGTCCCGCCGAGCGCGCCCACCGCGGCCCGCGGAGTCTCCCCGGTCACGACGCCGGCCGTCATCTTCGATACGCCGCTGCCGACGCCCACCCCGGGGTCGCCCGCGAAGCCACGGCGGCCCGGGCCGGACGTGACGGAGTTGCCCTCCATCGAGGCTCCTCCTCCCGCGGAGCCGGGGCCGGCGGCGCCCGAGCACCGCGCGCCGCCGCGCGCACCCGTCCGCCTCCCGAGCGTGCCGCCGATCGTGTGGATCGGCGTCGTCGCCGCGGGCCTCTTCGCCGCCGGGGTGATGGCCTGGATGAAGATGCGGCCGCCCACGCCCGCGCTCCTGGCGCTCGCACCTCCCCACGCCGAACCGGGGCAAGTGGTGGTCCTCACCGGAACCGGCTTCGCGCCCGAGCCCGCGGGCAACACGGTGCGCGTGGGGACCCGGACGACGGAGGTGACGGCCGCGGCCGCCACGCAGGTGACGGTCAGGGTCCCGGCCGACCTGGACCGCGGCGGCTCCCCCGACCTCCCGGTGACGGTGGAGACGAGTGGCGGGGTCTCCAACCCCGTGTTCCTGCGCGTGCGGCGGCTGCCGCGCGGACTCAAGCTCGAGACCGACGTCGCGCTGCCCGGGGCCGAAGTGACCCTCGCCGGCGAGAACCTCGACGTCAAGCCCCTGATGGTGCGCGTGGCCGGCATCCCGGCGGACCTGACCGACACGCAGGCCGGAACCGTGCGCTTCCGGGTCCCGGGCGCCGTGCCGTTCGAGGAGGGCCGCAGCGTCCCCGTCGTGGTGACGGTGGGCGCGGACAGCGCGCCCGCCCTGCAGCTGCTGCTCGGACGGCTGCCGCTCATCGCGGAGTTGTCCCCGCGCACGGGGCGCGCCGGAGACCGCGTCACCGTCCGCGGGCGGGGCTTCGACCCACAGCCCTCCGGCAACGTGCTCACGTTCGGGGCGGAGCCCGCCCTGGTCTTGACCGCGACCGAGACCGAGATCGTGAGCATCGTTCCCCACGTGGAGGCAGGCGCGGGCCAGCTCGACGTGCCGGTGGGCGTGAAGGCGCGGGGCAGCGCGTCGGCCGGAGGGCGCCCCTTCACCATGCGGCGCCCCTCCTCCGCCGTGTTCGTGCCGCACTTCTTCGCCGCGCCCGTGACCGCGGATCCGTCCGGCGACCGCGTGTTCGTGTCGACCGCGCTGGGTCCGGTGCTGCTGCTCTCCGGCCGCGAGGACGCGCCCTCGCCGGCCGAGCGCGCGGCCCGGACCGCCGCCGCGCTCAACGCGGCCTTCGCCGCCAAGACGGCGCTCGACCTGCGCGAGTCGCCCTCGCCGGCCGTGGTGGCCAGGAACGGCGGCGTGATCGTGACCGCCACCGCGGCGGACGCCGCGGCCTACGCGCCTCCGCTGGCGCCCGCGGGCTCCGGGCGCGCGAGCCCGCGGGCCGTGGCCGCGCACTGGGCGGCGCTGCTCCAGGACATGCAGGCGCTCTTCGTGGACCGGCAGCGGCCCGTGCGCGTGGTGCAGAGCTCGGCCCGCGGCAGGGTGCTGCTCGAGCTGTACGCCGACGGCGAGCGGCTGGGCGGCCCGGGCGCCGGCGTACCCACGCGCCTGGTCGAGCCGCTGCCGTCCGCGGTGGCGCGCGCCTTTCGCGAGATGACGCTGAGCGTGCCCACGCAGGCGCAGGCCACGGCCACCGCCGCCGTGACCGGCACCTGGCGCGGCGTGATGGAGGAAGACGGCGTGGGGCAGCGGCCCATGCAGCTCACCCTCGTGGCCGAGGGGGCGCGGCTGGCGGGGGCCATGACCTCGCGGTCGGGCAAGCTCGGGATGGACATCCCCGTGCACGACGTCGCCTACGACAAGGGCGTGCTCACCTTCCGCACGACGAGCGGCGCGGCCGCCCGGCGCTACCGCGCCACCTTGCAGGGCGCCACCCTGGCCGGCACCATCCACGCGGCGGACGTCCGGGACGGGGCCATCGGCCGGTTCACGCTGCGCTACACGGAGTGAC
>DATKEG010000111.1:0-16898 GCA_035544515.1 Vicinamibacteria bacterium
GGTCGGCGCGGCAGCCGGGCGACGGAATCGTGGCCGCACGGCCACGTCCGGCGCAGGCGGGCGGCTGAGGGCACGGAACTTCCCGCCGGCATGCCCCATGCAGTCGCGTGGCGCCGTGGTCCTCCGCTTCTGGGCGTCGGTCGTCGCCTTCCACCTCGTGCTCGTGCCGGCGGTGCTGCTCGTGGCGCGCCGGCAGGCCAGCCGCGCGGGTCTGCCCGCGCGCCCGTGGCTGGCCGGCCTTGCGCGCGACGGCGTCCTCCTTTCGCTCACCGCGGCCCTGGCCGGCGCGGTGGTGAGCGCGTGGGCGCCCATGCCCGGGTTCACGACGCTGCGCCTGTGGTGCCAGGCGCTGTTCGGCGAAGGCGTCCTCCTCTGCGGGTGGCTC
Organism: Vicinamibacteria bacterium; assembly: GCA_035544515.1. GTDB lineage: Bacteria > Acidobacteriota > Vicinamibacteria > Fen-336 > Fen-336 > DATKEG01. Next base: position 386 of record DATKEG010000111.1, read on the forward strand.
GCCGCCTCCCAGGCATGCCGAGGGCGGCCTGGCCGGGCCGCCCTGCCCGCGATCGCGGCCCTCGGACTGGTCGCCGTCTACTGGCAGGCCTACCACCGGGAGCCGCAGCAGCTGAAGGTCAAACGGCACGAGCTGCGGGTCGCCGGCGGCGGGGGAGCGCGGCGGCTGCGGATCCTGCACGTCACCGACATCCAGGCCTCGACGATCGGGGACCACGAGACGCGGGCGCTGCGCGCCGGCCTCGTCGAGCGGCCGGACCTGATCGTGTTCACCGGCGACTACATCCAGGAGCGCGTGGGCGCCGGCACCGCAGACACGGCCGCTCGCGACTTCCGCGCCCTCATCCGGACCCTGCGCGTCGACGCCCCGCTCGGCGTCTTCGCCACGGATGGGGATACGGGACTCGACTGCGCCACCACCTTCTCCGGCCTGCCGGTCCGCTGCCTGGCCGACGCCTGCGCCGCCGTGGAGAGAGCGGACGGCTCGCGTGTTGCGGTGGCGGCGCTGGCGAGCGGCACGAGCCGCGGCCGCCGACCGGCGCGTACCACGGAAGTGTTGGCATCGTGCCCGCCGGCCGACGTGTCGTTCGTGATGGGCCATCGCCCGGATTTCGTGGCGAACCTGGTGGGACGGGAGCAGGTCGGCTTCGCGCTCGCGGGGCACACCCACGGCGGACAGGTCGTCCTGCCTCTCTTCGGCCCGCCCCTGACGCTGAGCCGGTTGCCGCGCCGGTTCGCGGCCGACCTGAACGTCTACGAGGGCATCCCGCTGCACGTCTCCCGCGGCGTGGGGATGGAGAGGGGCACGGCACCGCAGATCCGGTTCCTGTGTCCGCCGGAGATCTGCGTGCTGGACGTGTGGTACTGAACACGGCGCCCCGTCAGGAGGCCCGGGTGCTACCGCGGCCGCTTCGGAGCGGCCGTGCCGTGCAGGTAGTCCGCCGTCAGGTGCAGCAACGCGCGCACGCCGGTGGCGAGGGCGGCCTCGTCGACGTAGAACCGGGGTGAGTGGTTGGTCTCCACGCGGGCGAGGCGGTCCGGGGGCGTCACGCCCAGGAAGAAGAAGAACCCGGGCACCTGTCGCTGGAAGTAGCTGAAGTCCTCCGCGCCCGTGACCTTGCGCAGCTCGGCCGTCCGGCCCGGAGCCACGCGCTCGAGCGTGGGGCCCATGCGCGCGGTGAGGTCGGGCGAGTTGACGGTCACCGGGTAACCCCTCTCGATCGTGACCACCGCCCGGGCGCCCGCGGACGCGGCGACGTTCTCCGCGATCTGCTTCACGCGGGCGTGGATGGCCTCGCGCATGCCCTCGTCGAAGGTGCGGATGGTCCCCACCAGCCGCGCGCGGTCGGGGATGATGTTGGAGCGGATGCCGGCCTCCACCTGGCCGACCGTGACCACCGCGGGCTCCTTCACCAGCTCGACGTGGCGGCTGACGATCGTCTGCAGCGCGGTCACGATCTGCGCCGCGGCCACGATCGGGTCGATGCCCTGCCAGGGAGTGGAACCGTGCGTCTGCCGGCCTTCGACCGCGATCTCGAACCGGTCGGCGGCGGCCATGAACGGCCCCGGCCGCCAGCCCAACGCGCCCGACTCGAGGAGCGCCCAGGCGTGCAGCCCGAAGATGGCGTCCACCTTCGGGTCGTCGAGCACGCCTTCCTGCACCATCTTCTCCGCGCCCGCGGGCTGCTCGGCCGCCACCGCTCCTTCCTCGGCGGGCTGGAAGATCAGCTTCACGGCGCCGGGGATCTGCGTCCGCACCTCCGTGAGCACGCGGGCGGCGGTCAGCAGGATCGCCATGTGCGCGTCGTGGCCGCAGGCGTGCATCACGGGCACGGGCCGGCCCTCGAACTCGCCCATGGCCCGGCTCGCGAACGGGAGGTCCAACTCCTCCCTCACGGGCAGGCCGTCCATGTCGGCCCGCAGCGCCACGACCGGACCGGGCCGGCCGCCCTCGATGAGCGCGACCACGCCCGTGCGCGCGACCCCGGTCCGGGGCTCGAGGCCGAAGCTCCGCAGCTTCTCCGCGATGAACCGTGCCGTCTCCACCTCGCGGTTGGACAGCTCGGGGTGCGCGTGCAGGTGGCGCCGCCAGGCGATGAGGTCGGCCTCCGCCCCCGCGGCGCGCCGGTCGAGCTCCGCCGCCAGCGGCGAGGGCGTGGCCCCAGGCGCAGCCGGCCGCCCCTGCGCCCGGATTCCGGGCGCTGCCACCAGAGCGAAGAGCGTCGCCAGCACGGCAGGGAGTCGTCTCATGTTCACCCGTTCGCCTCCAGTTGCAGTTGCAGCGATTCCCATTCCGCCATGAGCGCCGCCACCTCGTCGAGGAGGATCTGGCGATCGGCCACGGCCGTGTCCGCCGCGGTCCGGTCGTCGTAGAAGCCCGGGGTCGCCATCAGGTGCTCGACGTCCTTGACCGCCTGCTCCTTCGTGGAGATCAGGCGCTCCAGCTCCGCGGTGCGCGCCTTCATCTTCTTCGCCGCGCGCTCGCGCGCCTGGCGGTCCGGCGGAGCCGCGGCCGAGCGCAGGCGCGGTGCCAGCGGGTCGTAGGACGGGCCGGCGGGCGGCGTGGCGGGCGTCTGGGTGTCCCTGCCCGACGCCCTCGGCCTGGCCGCGGGGGCCGGCTTCCCGTTGCCGGAAGCCTTCACCGCCCGCGCCGGCGCCTGGCCGCCGTTGCCGGAGACGGCCGTGCCCGCGGCCGGGCGCAGGTGCGGCACGCGATGTCCGTCGCGCGGCGGCTCCTTCGGCACGAGCCCCGCCTCGCGCTGCTTCTTCCAGTGCAGGAAGTCCTCGTACCCGCCGGGGTAGACCAGCGCCTCGCCGCCGCCCACGTCGATGACCTTGGAGGCCAGCTTGTCCACGAAGTAGCGGTCGTGCGAGACGAAGATCAGGGTGCCGCCGTAGTCGCTGAGCGCGTCGAGCAGGACCTCCTTGGAGTCGAGGTCGAGGTGGTTGGTCGGCTCGTCGAGCAGGAGCACGTTGCTGGGCGTGAGCAGCAGCTTGGCCAGGGCCAGCCGGTTTCGCTCGCCGCCGGAGAGCACGCCCACGCGCTTGTAGACGTCGTCCCCGCTGAAGAGGAACCCGCCGAGGATGTGCCGGATCATGGGCACCATGGTCGTGGGGCTGACCGAGGCCATCTCCTCGTAGACCGTGCGCGTGGGGTTGAGCACCGCCGCCTGGTCCTGGGCGAAGTAGTCGATCATGACCTGGTGGCCGGCCAGGCGCACGCCCTCGTCGGGGTGGTCCACCGCCGCCAGCAGCCGCATCAGGGTGGACTTGCCCGCGCCGTTGGGACCCACGAGCGCGACGCGGTCGCCGCGCTCGACCGTCACGTCCACCTGGGACAGGACCACGAGGTCGCCATAGGCCTTCTTGACCCCCTTCAGCTCGAGCACCACGCGCCCGGGCCGGGGCGCGTCGGGGAACTTGAAGCGGATCTTCTTGCGCTCGGGCGGGATCTCGATGCGCTCGACCTTGTCCAGCATCTTGATCCGGCTCTGCACCTGGCGCGCCTTGGTGGCCTGGTAGCGGAACTTGTTGATGAAGGCGGTGGACTTCTCGATCTCCTCGCTCTGCCGCCGGTGCGCCTCGCGCAGCCGCTCCATGTGCGCCCGGTGCTCGTGGACGTAGTGCGAGTAGTTGCCGTGGTAGTCGGTGAGCGTGCGCAGCTCCACCTGCGTGATCCGCTTGACCGTGGCGTCGAGGAAGTACCGGTCGTGCGAGACGAGCACCACGGAGCCCGGATAGTCGGCCATGTACTCCTCGAGCCAGTTCCGGGCGGGCAGGTCCAGGTGGTTGGTGGGCTCGTCGAGGAGCAGGAGGTTCGGGCGCGCGAGCAGCAGCTTGGCCAGGGCGATGCGCATCTGCCAGCCGCCGGAGAACTCCCCGGTCTGGCGCTGCTGGTCGGCCAGGCTGAAACCGAGGCCCTTCAGGACGTCCGCCACCCGGGCGTCGATCTCGTAGCCGCCGAGGTGCTTGAACCGGTCCACGACCTCGGCGTACCGCTCGAGCAGCTTCTCGTGCTCTCCGCCGTCGTCGTGCGTGGTCTCGGAGAGCTGGTCCTCGATGCGGTGCTGCTCGTCCTTGAGCGCGAGCAGCTCCTGGAACGCGAGCACGACCTCGTCGTAGACGGTGCGCCCGGCGTGCACCAGGCCGTCCTGGGGCAGGTAGCCGATGGTCGTCTCCGAGGCCATGCGGATGCTGCCCTCGTCGGGCTCCTCCAGCCCGGCCAGCATGCGCAGGAGCGTGGTCTTTCCCGCACCGTTGGGCCCGGCCAGGCCGATGCGGTCCTGCTTCCGGACGTGCCAGGACACGTCGTCGAACAGGACGCGCTCGCCGTATCGCTTGTGCAGCCCTTCGACGTGGATCATGCGCGTCGTCCCCACGTCGCTCGCGCCGGAGTGAATCCGGCGCTCGCTTCTTGTGTCATGCCGCGGGAAGTCCCAGGAAGTCCAGGCAGGCGCGCTGGATCATCTCGCGGTGCTGGGGATCGAGGAAGCTCAGGCGGTACTCGTTGATGACCTTGACCTCCTGGCCCTCCCATTCCTTCCAGCAGCTCGCGCAGACGGAGCCCAGCACCCGGTCCTTGACCGGGCCGGGGAAGGGCACGCGGTGGGCGGCCGGCGGGTCGCCCGCCTGGCCGCAGCGCACGCAGGTGAGAGGCATGTTCAAGCGCTCCGGAACCTCTCATTATAGAATGGTCCGTTATGGAAATCGCCACCACGGCCCGCAGCTTCGCCGCCCTCAACCTCTCGGCCGAGACCCTGTCCAGCCTCGACTCCATGGGCTATCAGGCTCCGACCGACGTGCAGGTCGAGACCGTCCCGCGCGCCCTCGCCGGCAAGGACCTCGTGGTCCAGTCCCGCACCGGCACGGGGAAGACCGCCGCCTTCGGCATCCCCATGGTCGAGAGGATCGACCCCGGAGCGGACGGCATCCAGGCCGTGGCGCTCGCGCCCACGCGGGAGCTGGCCCTGCAGGTGGCGGCCGAGCTGACGGAGATCGGCCGCGCCAAGGGCGTCAAGGTGGAGTCGATCTACGGCGGCGACTCGATGGAGCGCCAGCTCGAGGGCATCCGCGCCGGCGCGCACGTGATCGTGGGCACGCCCGGCCGCGTCCTCGACCACCTGCGGCGCAAGACGCTGCGCTTCGAGTCCGTGAAGATGCTGGTCCTCGACGAAGCCGACCGCATGCTCGACATGGGCTTCGCGGTCGAGATGGGCCAGATCATGGAGTACATGCCGGCCACCCGGCAGACGCTGCTCTTCTCGGCCACCATCCCCCTCGGCATCCGCGGCCTCATCTACCACTACCTGACCGAGCCCGAGTGGGTCCTCCTCTCCGAGGACCAGATCTACGTCAAGGAGGTCGAGCACCTCTACTGCCTCACCCCGCGCATGCACAAGGAGGCCACCGTCTACAAGCTGCTGGAGTACGAGAACCCGGCCTCCTCCATGATCTTCTGCAACACGCGCGAGGAGACCCGCCTCGTGTACACGTTCCTGGCCGGCAAGGGCCTGGCCGCGGCCATGCTCTCCTCGGACCTCCCGCAGAAGAAGCGCGAGAAGGTGATGGCGCGCTTCCGCACCGGGGAGATCCGCCACCTGGTGACCACGGACGTGGCCTCGCGCGGCATCGACATCGAGGACCTCTCCCACGTCTTCATCTTCTCGACACCCGACTCGCCCGAGCAATACATCCACCGCGCCGGCCGTACCGGCCGCGTGGGCAAGAGCGGCCGCGCCATCAGCCTCGTCTCCGCCCACGACCTCATGAACTTCAACCGTCTGGTGAAGCGCTATCACGTCGAGGTGCGCGAGCTGCCGGTGCCCTCCGACCAGGAGGTCATCGAGCGCAAGATCGAGCGGCTGGTCACGCGGCTGGCCGCCGAGGGCCAGAACCTGCCCCTGGAGGACTTCGCCGAGTTCGCGCCGCTGGCCCGCCGCGTGGCCGACCACGAGCACCGCGACCGCATCGTGTCGGTGCTGCTGCGGAAGTATTTCGAGGCCCCGCCGCCGGAGGAGACGGAAGACGAGCCCGCCGCCTTCCCTGCGTCCGCGCCCTCGGGCGAGCACCACGACGGCGGCTCCGGCGGCTTCCGCCGGCGGCGCCGGCACCGGCGTTAGACCCTCGCTCAGCCCGCCAGCTTCCCCTTGACGATGGCGGCCTGCACCGTCTGCAGGGTCTTGTCCATGAGCGCGCGCACCGCCTCGTCCTCCTCCTCGCGCGGCAGCTTCTTCGCCAGCAACTCGGCGTAGGGCACGCGCTTCCTCCAGAGGATGGCACCGCCGTCGTAGACGCGGACCTCGAACGCGGCCAGATCCGCGCCGAGGTCCTCGGCCTGGAGGTGGTACTCGCGGCCGGCGTGCGCGAACAGCTTGTTCACGGCCGCGAACATGCGCCCTCCATTTCGGCCGCCCACGGCCGATCGGTTGCGTCCGGCTCGCGAAGCGGAGCGTCTCCTTCGCCGCCTGCTCGCCGGGTTCATCCCGGCGCAGGCGCTTGATGAAGGGGAGCGCGAAGCGTAGCGAGCCGCATTCCGGTTAGACGGTACGCGCCTCGCCCGCCCGCGACTCCGCCCCGCGCCGGAGCCAGCGCTCGAAGAACCAGTTGCCCACGTGGTACGAGCCGCCGTCCGCGGAGGAAAGATAACCCATCCGGCTCAGACCGAACAGTAGCGGCTCGATGCGCTCCTCGGTGGAGCCGGCCGCCTGCACCAGCTCCTTGCGCGTGCGTCCGCCCGCGCGCGCCGCCTCCTCCACGAGCTGCCGCTCCACGGGCTCGAGGGTCTGGAAGTCCACCGAGAAGAAGTTGGCCACCATCTCGTCCGCCGCCACCTGGTTCAGCGTGGCCGCGAGGTCGCGGCTCTCGTACAGGCGGCTGGCGATGAGCTGCAGCAGGAAGGGGTGGCTGGCCGTGCGCTCCATGATCGTGCTCGTCTCCTCTTCCGTGAACCGCCCGCGCGCGAGCAGCGCGCGCGCCTCCTCCGGCGCGAGCGGCGTGAGGTAGAGCGGGGGGATGAAGCCGAGCAGGAAGGGCGAGGTGTCGAAGTCGGTGCGCTCGTCGAGGCGGGCGAGGCGCCGGGTGGAGGTGAGGACCGTCCTCAGCTCCGGCCCCTTCTGGAGGATCCGGCGCAGGCGCGGCAGGACCGCGGGGTCCTGGCGGGCCACGGTCAGGAACTCCTCGGCCTCGTCCACGAGGAGCAGCAGCCGCCAGCCGCTGCGCACGGTGCGCCGCAGCAGGTTGGTCAACATGTCGAACACGGCGAGCCCCTCGAGGTCCTCGACCCCGACCGAGGTGGCGCGCCGGAACGACTCGCTGTCCTCCACGCTGCCGAGCAGGTTGTCGGCCAGGCCGCGCACGTCGCCGCTACCCTGCAGGTCCCAGAAGAGGGGTACGAACTCGGTCTGGGCGTGGCGCTGGATGCGGTACTCCAGCTCCTTGAGCAGGCTCGTCTTGCCCAGGCGGCGCGCCCCCACCACCCAGAGGGAGTCGCGCTCGCCCTCCATGATCTCGCGCAGGATGGCCGTGCGGCCGAAGAAGTTGTCCCCGCGCACCCAGCTCCCCGCGATGAACGGGTTGCGCTCCGCCCTCACGCGGAGACCTCCGCCGGGCGGGGCCGCGGCGCGGCCGGCGCCTCCCGGCCCTCGAAGGTCACGTCCGCGCGCGCGGCCTCGACGTCCGCGGCCGTGATCGTGCTGCGGCCCTGCTCGAGCATCCGGTTGACGGCGTGGATGCAGTACTTCTGGACGACGTACGGCTTGAGCGCGCTCGCTTCCAGGATCTTCTCCACGGCCTCCGCCTCCCAGCGGAAGACGTCCGCCACGGGCTGGCGGATGAGGGCCTCGGCCTCCTCGCGGCTGAAGGCGGTGAGCTCGATCTCGTCGAAGAAGTTGTACCAGGGGCTGCCTTCGCTCGTCCAGGTGCGCTTGATGCCCACGCCGCTCATGATGGCCACCAGGTGCTCGGCGAACGTCTTCATGAAGATGCCGCGCAGCCGCTGGTTGATGCGCTCCGAGTACTGGTTGAGGACGTCCACCTCGTCGATGAGCAGCACCAGCTTGACCTTGCGGGAGGTGTGGGCCTTGAGGTGCTCGATCACGCGCTGCATGTCGTGGCTGAAGTCCCGGCCGTCGTACCGTTCGGCGCCCGCGTGGAAGCGCAGGCCGGGCAGCTCCGCGGCCACCAGCTTCAGGTTCTCGAGCACGTCCGACATGACGGCGTGGAAGAACCCCTCTTCCGTGACGCCCTGCAGGTCGGTGAAGACGGGATAGAAGCGGTACTCCGTACCCTCGTCCTCCTCCAGCGCCTTCTTGAGGCGGTAGAGGAAGGTCGTCTTCCCGATGCGGCGCTCGCCCGTGATCATCAGGCTGTTGTGGTGGAGGACGTTCAGGATGCGCGAGAGCAGCTTCCGGCGGCCGAAGAACATCTCCTCGGCCATGACCGGCGCGCCCGCGATGTAGGGGTTGAAGCGGCGGCGCACGGCGCGGCGGCGGCGCGCGCGTTGCGCGGCGTAGCCGATCCCCACCAGGCCGAAGGCGCCGGCCACCGCGGAGGGGAGGAAGGCCTGCGTCTCGTAGAAGCGCAGGCGGCGGTAGACGTCGAAGGACTCCACGGTCTTGACCCCGCTCGAGTCCTCCGCGATCACGACCAGCCGGTTGGGTCCGGGCTCCAGCAGGAAGACCTGTCCGAGCCGCACCGAGCGGCTGTATTGGCCGGTCTGCGGGTCGGGATCGATCGCCTGCTGGGACAGGATCTGGTCCCCCACCCGGAACTCGATGGCGGCCAGGCCCCGGTCGTCGGACGCCACGCCGCTGAGCGCGATCCGGCCGGCGTCGACCTCGCCCGGAGGCGTCTCCAGGAAGAGGATGGCGGGGGGAGTGTTCGGGTAGACCTTCTCGAACATCTCGTCACCCGTCATGCGCTCGGCGAAGATCCGGCGCTCCCGCGCGCGCGGGTTCGTGGGATCGAGCTCCACCACGCTGCCGAACGTGACCATCGCCTCGGCGAACTTGCGCGCGGACACGAAGCGCTCCCCGTCGGCCATGAGCGACTCGATGCGCAGGCGGTCGGCCTTCGCCCTGCGGATCCCCTCCACGCCCTTCTGCGCCCTCCGGAACCAGGAGGCGGCCTCCGCGTCGAGCGGGTCCGCCGCGGCCTGCGCCAGCGGCTTGAGCGCGCTCTCGTATTGGCCGCTCTCCACCAGGCGGCGGCCCTCGGCGAGCTCACGGGCCCGCTGCTGCTGCGTGGTGAAGGCGAGGATCCGCGCCTCGGCGCTCTCGCGGCCCTCGAGGGCGGCGGCGTGCCGCGGCTCGAGGCTCAGGACCTCCTCGAAGCGGATCTTGGCCTCCGCCAGCCTGTCGTCGGCCAGCAACCGGCGCCCGGCCTCGAGCGCCCGGTCGATCCGCTCCGCCCGCGCCGCCTGTTCCTGCCTCTCGTTGAGCTCCTGCCGGATCTTCTGCGCCCGCTCGCGGATCGCCTCCTGCTGCGGCTCGTCGAGCACCTCGGCCACCTTCTGGGCCTGGGCCAGGCGCGCGAGCGCCTCCTCGAGCTTGCCTTCGCGCTGGAGCTCGTCGCCCTCCTGGCGCAGCTGGCGTACGGTGGCCAGGGCGACGCGGGCGCGCCGCCGCGTCTCCTCCGCGTCGGCCAGCTCCTTCGCCTTCAGCCCGGCCTCGCTGCGCAGCTTGACCAGCTCCGCGTACCGGCTGCGGTGCCCCTTGATCGCGCCCTGCCGTTCCTCCGCGTTGAACGCCTCGGCCGCCGCCGCGTGCTGGCCCAGGCGCTGGAGGCACACGCCCTGGTGGAAGTAGGGAAAGTAGTCCACGAACTGGAGGCCGTACGTCTGCTCCTGCATGGCCGACCGGGGCTTGAGCTGCAGGGCCAGGCTGAGGCTGTCGAGCGCGGCCGGACAGCGGTCCGCCACGATGTGCTTCTGCGCGTCCGCGTAGTGGACGTACCACTCACGGGCCGCCCACGCCGGTGCGCCGGCCAGGACGAGGACGAGGGTCAGACGCCAGGGGTGGTGTCGCATGGCTTCGAGGGGACGGAGCGATCTAGTCTAACCGCGGCCACCCTCGGAGCGGCCCGGCCGGGTCTGGACCGGGCCGGGCCGGAGGTCGTTGGCGCTACTTCTCGTAGAGGGCCGCGATCAGCGCGCCGCGCGCGGTGGCGGTCAGGGGATCGGAGGCCATGCGCACGCCGGAGATCTCGATGGGCAGGCTCGCCCCGCCCTTGAGCGTCTTGTCGAACAGCTCCTTGAACCCCTTCGGCTTCGCGGTGCCGCCCGAGAGCACGATGGTCAGGGCGCGGTCGCTCTTGGGCAGCTTCTCCGCGTGCGAGAGGTTCTTGCGCAGGGCGTCCACCAGCTCCTCGACCAGGTCCTCGTAATAGATGTGCAGCGCCTTCTCGAACTTGTCGCGCGGCGGGCGGCTCAGGTCGAGGCCCTCTTCCTTGTGGACCTTGACCCGGGTGGCGTGCTCGTTGACGACCGCGCCCACCGCCTGGTCGATGTAGTCGCCGCCCCGGGGGATGCTGAACATGATCGAGGGGATCGACAGGTAGGCGAGGGTGACGTTGCACATGCCGCCGCCGCAGGAGATGCCGATGCCGGTGAAGTTCTGGTCCTCCAGCTCGGAGAAGATCACGGCCAGGCCCTCGTTGATGGCCACCGCCTTGTAGCCCTGCCCCTCGAAGTACCGGCGCAGCGTGGCCTCGTGGTAGGTCAGCTCCGGGTCCTTGCCCTCGATGGCCGCGGGCACCGAGAAGGCCAGGATCTCGCCCTGCGCGCGCGCCTTGGGGATGAGCGTCTGCAGGATGGCCTCCAGCACGGGCAGGGCCAGCTTCTCCTTGGCGTTGAGCAGGCCGTCCGCCATGGGCCGCCGCACGTTCGCGTTGAACATGTTGGCGAACTTCTCGGTGGCGGTGCCGTAGATGACCAGCTCGTCGTCGTCACGGTAGTAGGCGATCTGGTTCTGGCCCAGGATGTTCTCGGTGAAGCGCGACCAGGGGACCGGGATGAACGCGTTGAGCTGGGAGCCCGTCTCGATATTGCGGCTCTTCTGTCGCGCGGCCACCACCTTGCTGGTGCCCACGTCGCAGCCCATGGGATGGGCCCCCGTCTTCTCGAGGTCGTCGATGCGCTCTTCGACCTCCTGCGCGACCTTCCACAGATGGTCCTTGCGCTCGTCCATTGATTCCTCCGTTAACGGTCATTGCTCGGCGCCGAAGTGCATCCGGCGCCTCGCGTTCAAGCGGGCGGACGCTACGCGCCCCCCCGTACCCCCCCCGGCTTGCGGCTCGCCGCGGGGTCGTCCCTGGCCGCCGTCGCCGTCTCCGCCCGGGACTGCTCGGTCAGCCACCGGTCGTAGAGGCCCTGCCGCTCGCGGCGGACCTCGTCCACCGTCTGGCCCCGGCGCGCGGCCTCGCGGGCGAGCGCGCGCTCGGCCTCGCGCACGCCCGCCCACGGCTCGCCCAGGACCTTCAGGAAGTCGTCGTCGTGTGCGAATCCGAACAGCTCCACGCTCGGCGGCAGGAGCTGGTACTGGTCCGGCAGCCCGAAGGCCTCGAACGGGAACCCGCGGGCCCAGTCGAGGTGGTGCCCGATGAGGTGCTTCTTGGGGTTGACGCTGGTGAGCCCGTGCGCCACGCACATCTCGGCCGGGATCTCCCAGCGCCCGCGTAGCCAGTCGCTCAGGTTGCGTCCGGCCGCGAACTGCGCCTGCGTGATGGGCAGCGCGCGTCCGCCCTCCCAGCGCGTCTCGAACGAGACGCCCAGGAACGAGTGGTTCAGGTTGAGGTGGATGCGGTCGCCCTGGGCCCACACCGAGTGGCCGGCGTGGTTCGCCTTGCTCTCCTCCTCCACGACCCGGTAGACGCGACCGAAGCGGTCGATCAGGTAGTGGTAGAGCTTGTGGCGCTTCACCCAGCGCAGGAGCTGCACGCTGCTGAGCCGCAGGTTGTCGTTGAAACCCTCTTCGAGCGGCCACACATCGCTCTCGGACGTGTGGAAGAGGATGCCGGCCGGACGGTCGTGGATGACGGGCACGAGCCCGGTCGCGCGGTCGAACACGTGGAACTTCCTTGGCTCGCCGGGCACGGCATGGCGGGTGTCGATGCGCAGCCCGTTGCTGTACTGCTCGAAGCCTTCGCCGTGCTCGACCAGCCAGACGGCGGCGGGCGCCACGCCGGCCGGGATCACGAGCGGCGCGAGCACCGGCGCCGGCGCGGGTGCGGGCGGAGCCGGCTCCGCGGCGACCGTCACCGGCAGCGCGCGCGACCGCCAGTACCGGTACGCGAACGTGCTGAGCCCGGTCATCGCGCCCACGACGATCAGGGCCACGACCGCGGTCACCGCGCGACCGAATGCCACCGACAGCCGCGTGCCGACCGTGAGGTCGGCGGGGGAGGCCAGCCCATGCCTCTTCATGAGCTGCCGCAGACCCTCGAGCCCGGCCCACCTGTAGAGCATCCTGCGGGCCGGGCGGAAGGGGACCTTCTGGACGACCCGGTCCACCTGCCGGTACTCGGGCAGGTACGATCGGATGAAGCGCAGCTTCGCTACCGGATCGGTGATGCCCCGGGTGACCTCCTCCAGGGCTTCCAGGAATTCGCCCGGGTGCTCCTTCGCCACCGTCCGCGGCCCCTCCAAGGGCTTCAATGTCGTGGGATTATAGGCCGGCAGCCCTTCCCGGCCAAATCACCCGAACAGCGGCCGCGTGAACACGGCCCCCGCGCGAGGCGAACGCAGGTACGCAAAAAGCAGCACCGAAGAAGGCACCTGGAAGAGGCTCTGGATCACGAGCGAGGGCGGGTACCGCAGGGGGGCCTGGCCGAAGGCCAGGACGAGGACGGCGACGTACAGGACGATCGCGGCCAGGCAATAGACGATGGCGATCGTCCGGCAGAGCGCGATCCGATGCCACAGGCCCCAGGCCAGCAGAAAATGGAGCAGCGCGCGACCGAGCGCCTCCCAGGCCGGCCAGAAGGGCCACGGCCGCGGCAGCTCCCAGAGCGACAAGCCCAGCTCCAGGACGCCCGCGACGGTGAAAAAGGCACAGACGGCGAGCCGTCCCGTCGGCCGTGCCTGCGCACCCATCGCGCGGACTATATCCGTGTCCCTTCTCCGGGCTCGTCCGGCTCGCTCGACGCCGACGGGTCGTTCGGGTCCTACCCCGAAATTGACTAGAATCACGCTCGTGGCGAAGAACACGATGGCCGGCCGGGACACCAGCCGCCGGCGCGTGCCGCGCCTTCCCATCGAGCGGGACGGGTCTCTCTCCGGCCGGCGGCCGCGGCCGGTCAAGGTCCTGGACCTGAGCCGGTCGGGTTGCCTCGTGCGTTGCGACGCGCTGCTCGACCCGGGCGCGATCCTCGACCTCGAGCTGCGGCTCGAAGCCGAGCCGCTGCGCGCGAAGGTGCGCGTCACGAACTCGTGCCTCGACGGGGCGGTGGCGCCCGGGCAGCCCTACCGCTTCCTGGCCGGGCTCGAGTTCCTGAGCCTTTCCGCGCGGGAGCAGGCCGCCCTGCGGCGCTTCCTGGAAGACGAGAGGAGGCGTCGGCGGAGTGCGGACGCGGCCGCTCTCTGAGGTCGGCGCCCGCGAGCTGCGGCCGCTGCTTCAGGAGGAATGCGCGCACTGGGCGCGCGAGCTGTTCTGGGACTTCGCGGACGTCTCCTCGGCCGTGGCCAGCGGGCTCGAGCGGCGCGCGCTGACCGGCTTCCTGCTCCAGGACGGGCCCCGGCCGGTGTCGTATTGCTACTACATGCTCGACGGCGGCCGCGCCATCGTCGGCTCGCTGTTCGCGGGAGAGGGCTTCCGCGGCCGCGGACTCGAGGAATCGCTGCTCGACCAGGTGCTGGCCGAGGCGCAGGCGCATCCGCGCAACGACCGCGTGGAATGCCAGACGCTGTTCTCCACCACTTCGGCCGCGGACGCGCGCTTCGTGCGCGCCGGCTTCCACAGCCGGGGACGGCATTACCTCGTACGGCCGCTGTCGCAGCCGGTGGAGCCGCCCGCGCACCGCTTCAAGCTGCGTCCGTTCCGCCGCGAGGACCTCTCGCTGGCCGCGTACATCGTGCACCGCAGCCACCAGGGCACGCTCGACGCCGCGCTGAACCTGACCTACGCCAGCCCGGCGCACTGCCGCGGCTTCGTGGAGACGCTGGTCCTGCGCGCGGGCTGTGGCCGCTTCGATCCCGACGCGTCGTTCGTGGTCGAGTCCCCCGAGGGCACTCTGGGCGTGGTGCTGGCGAGCCACCTCTCGCGCAGCAACGGGCACATCTGCCAGGTCTCGGTGCTGCCCGAGGCCCAGGCCCGCGGGCTGGGCGAGGCCCTGATGACCGCGGCCCTGGACTCGTTCCGCCGCCAGGGGCTGCAGACCGCGAGCCTGTCCGTCACCGTCGACAACCTGCGGGCGTATCGCCTCTACGAGCGGCTCGGCTTCCGCCTGCGCAAGCAGTTCGCCGCGCACGCCTGGGCGCGCCCGCCCGCGCGCATCGAGCTGCCCGCCTGATGGGGCGAACCCCGGGGAAGCCATGACGCCGGCGACCGCGCTGATCTTCGTCCTCCTCTCCGCCGCCTCGGCCACGCCGCCGGTGATGGTCGTTCCGCCCGAGCCGCCCGCTGCGCCCGCGAGCGATCCCACGCTGGTCGGCCCACCTCCGGAGCCGGCTCCCGCTCCCGCGCCCGCTTCGCCGGCGGACGCGTCGTGGGTGGCGGAAGCGGTGAGCGACCTCCTGCCACGGGCGCTCCTGCGCGCCGGCGTGGCCGCAGTGAGCCGTGACGACCGCCTGCGCGCGCAGGCCGCGCTGGAGATCCCGCGCGTACCCCTCACGCGCGCGACATCCATCCGTCTGGCCGAGGCCCTGGGCGCCTCGCGCCTCGTGGTGGGGACCTATGCCCTGGAGGGCGAGACGCTCGCGCTCTCGCTGCGCGTGCTCGACGCCACGCGGGGAAGCCTCGGCCCGCCGGTCGACGCGAGGGGCCCCCTGGAGACGCTGCCCGAGCTGGTGGACGCGGTCGCGTGGGACATGGCCCTGGCCGAGCCGGAGCCGCCGGTTCTCACGCGCGAGGTGTTCGGCGCCAGCCGGCCCTGGTTACGCTTCGAGGCGCTCCGTTCGTACGGGCAGGGGCTCGCCGCGCGCAACGTCGTGAACAAGGGCCGCCTCTACCGCCGCGCGCTCGCGCTGGAGCCCGGCTTCGACGAGGCGCGCCTGGCCCTCGGCCGGCTGCAGGTCGAGACCGGCGAGTTCTCGGCCGGACACGACACGCTCGCGCGCATCGGAGCCGCCAGCCCGCAGGCGCGTGCCGCGCGCTTCCTGCAGGGCCTGGCCCAGCTCGAGATCGGCCGCTACAAGGAGGCGGCGGCGGTCTACGCGAGCCTCGCCCGGGACGAAACCACTCCGGCGGTGCTCAACAACCAGGCCCTGGCGCTCCTGCGCGCCGGCCGCGCCGAGCCGCGGGCGTCCTCGCTGCTGCGGCGCGCGGTCGAGATGGAGCCGGCGTCGATCGACCTGCTGTTCAACCTGTCCTGGGCCCTGCTGAGCGAAGGCGATCCCGGCGCCGCCGATTTCTTCCTGCGCGACGTCCTCGAGCGCGAGCCGCTCGACGCCCACGGCCGCGTCGTGCTCGTATGGGCCCTGCGCAAGGCGGGCCGCACGAAGGAAGCCGACGAGGCGTGGAAGGGCGTGGTCACGCTGTCGCCGGGATACGAAGGCCTCGCGCGCGTGGACCTGGCCCGCCGCTTCGAGCGGATCCTGCCCGCGGAGCGCATGCTCGTGCTCTCGCGCGGCAAGCGCACGCCGGCGGAAGTGGCCGCGGGCCTCATCGGCAAGGCCGAGCGGCTCACGGCCACCGGGGACGCCGCGGGGGCGCTGCGCGAGCTGGAACGGGCCGCCTACCTCGACCCGGCCGCCGACCGCGTCCACCTCCTCCTCGCGCGCGCCTACCGCGCGACCGGGCAGGGCGACCGCGCGGCCAACCGCTACCTCATGACGCTGTGGGCGCAGGACGACCCGTCCGTCCGCGCCGAGCTGGCGGCCGCGCTCAAGGAGATGGGCCGGCACCAGGAGGCGCGGGTGGAGGCGGAGAAGGTGCTGCGCCAGGACCCGCAGAACGAGACGGCGCGGGCGGTCCTGCAGCGCTGAGCGCCGGCCCCGGCCAGAGGGGCGTCGCTCTGTGACGTTCAATAACCGTTACAAGACGGATACAACCGCAAACCCTGGATGACACATCCCGCGCTCACGCGGTCAAGAGCGGCGCATCATTCGAAAGAAAGGGCTGAGTTTCAGAGACGTATTGGCTCATGACATCAGGGACCTCCGGCAGATCACCGGGACCAAGTATGCTGAGGGCATCAAGCTCCTGCTCGAGTACTACCGTGAAAACTTCACGCCGTCGATGGACAAGGCGCCACGCAAGTGATTCGCCCCGAGGTCAAGGCACTCGTCGAGCTGGGTCCTCTGCCGCCGTCATCAGCTGTGAACGATGGCGAGTTGGAGCGGTACGAGAGGTTGCTAGAGGGAA
>DATKEG010000112.1:0-11964 GCA_035544515.1 Vicinamibacteria bacterium
TGCCCACGCACCGCTTCCTCGCCGATCAGCTCGGCGTGACGGTGGGCACCGTCACGCGCGGGTACCTCGAAGCCGCGCGCCGGGGACTGCTCTCGGGCGAGGTGGGACGAGGGACGTTCGTACGGCACGTCGCTGCGGACGAGGTGGCCGACACCGGCGCGTCGGTCGATCTCGCGCACAACCATCCCCCGCCCATCGGTCCGGGACCGCTCGCCGACGTCCTGCAGCGCACGCTGGGCGCTCTGGCGAGCCGCGCGGACCTCACGGCGCTGCTCGGCTATCCCGCCGACGGCGGCCGCCCGGCGCACCGCGAGGCCGGCGCCGCCTGGATCGAGCGTGGGGGCCTCCACGCCGCGCCGGAGGACGTCCTCGTGTGCGCGGGCGGCCAGCACGCGCTCACGATTGCGCTGGCCACCCTGCTCCAGCCCGGCGACCTGCTCCTCGCCGAGGCGGTCACGTACCCCGGGCTCAAGGCGCTCGCCAACCTGCTCCATGTGCGCCTCGAGGGCCTGCCCCTCGACCGCGACGGCCTGCGGCCGGAGGCGCTCGAGGAGGCCTGCCGCAAAGGCGGCGCGCGCGCTCTCTATCTCGTGCCGACGATCCAGAACCCCACCGGCAGCGTGATGTCCGAGGCGCGCCGCCGGGAGATCGCGGCCATCGCGCACGCGCACGGCCTCTCCGTGATCGAGGACGACATCCACGCGCTGCTCCCCCCGGAGCGGCCGCGCCCGATCGCCGCGTTCGCGCCGGAGCGGACCTACTACCTCACCAGCGCGTCCAAGACGCTCGCTCCCGGCCTGCGCGTCGGCTACATCCTGGCGCCGCCGGGCGAGGCGCCGCGCCTGGCCGCCGGCGTGCGCGCCACGACCTGGGGGGCGGCGCCCCTCACCGCCGAGATCGTGAGCGGCTGGATCCGGGACGGCACGGCGGACGCGCTGCTGGCCGCGCGGCGCGCCGAGGCCGCCGCGCGCCAGGCGCTGGCCGCCGAGGCGTTGGCGGGGACGGAGTACGAGGCGCATCCCGTCGGCTACCACCTGTGGCTGCACCTGCCCGAGCCCTGGCGCAGCGAGAGCTTCGCGGCACAGGCGGCCCGGCGCGGCGCGGCCGTCACCCCCGCCGAGGCGTTCGTGGTGGGACGCGGCGCGGCGCCGCACGCCGTGCGTTTGTGCCTGGGCGCCCCCCGCACGCGCGAGTCGCTCCTCCGCGGCCTGCGCGCCGTCGCGGACACGCTCGCGGGCGCTCCCGACGCGGGCATGGCGATGGTTTAATGGCCGGATGGTGACACGCTCGTCAGTGCCGTCCGGCCTCCTGCTCGTCCTGCTCGTCCTGTCCGCTCCCGCCGGTCGGGGAGCGACCTCTCCCGCGAGCGACGCCCTGGACTGGCCGCAGTTCCGCGGCGATCCCGCCCTGACCGGCGTCGCGCGGTCCACGCTGCCCGAGACGCTGAAGCTGCTCTGGACGTACGAGGCCGGCGAAGCGGTCGAGTCGTCGGCCGCGATCGCGGACGGGACGGTTTACGTGGGCAGCCAGCCCGGCGCGCTGCACGCGCTCGACCTGGCCCGGGGCACGCTGCGCTGGAAGTACGCGATCGAGGACGGCGTGGGCGAGTCCTCCCCGGCGGTGGCCGGCGGCCTCGTGTACGTCGGCGACCTCGAGGGCACCCTGCACGCGGTAGAGGCCACGTCCGGCCGGCGCGCCTGGACGTACGAGACGGACGGCGAGATCAAGTCCTCGCCCGTGGTCGTGGGGGACCGCGTCCTCATCGGCTCGTACGACGGCCACCTGCACGCGGTGGCCGCGCGCACCGGCAAGCCGCTGTGGAAGTTCAAGACCGAAGGCCCCGTCCACGCCACGCCCGCCGTGGCCGACGGTGTGGCCTACGTGGCCGGTTGCGACGAGCAGTTCCGCGGCGTGCGCATCTCCGACGGCCAGGAGGTGCTGCAGCTCGCCTCCGGCGCCTATACCGGCGCCTCGCCCGCGCTCTCCGGGGGAAAGGCGTATTACGGCACCTTCGACGGCGAGGTGCTGGCGGTGGACCTCGTCGCGCGCACGGTGTCCTGGCGCTACCAGGACGCGCAGCGCCGGTTCCCCTACTACTCCTCGGCGGCGGTGGCGGGCGGCCGCGTCGTCCTCGGCGGACGCGACAAGCGCGTCCACGCCGTGGATGCGCGCACGGGCCAGCCGGCGTGGACCTTCGCCACGCAAGCGCGCGTGGAGTCGTCGCCGGCGGTGGTCGGCACCCGCGTCTTCGTCGGCTCGAGCGACGGCCGCCTGTACGCGCTCGACCTCGCGCGCGGCACGCGCCTCTGGGACTTCAACGCGGGCGGGGCGCTCTCCGCCTCGCCGGCGGTGGGGTCGGGGCGCCTGGTGATCGGCTCGATGGACGGGCGCGTCTACTGTCTGGGCTAGCAGCACCCGCATCGGGCGCTACAATCCCGGCTTCGACCGGCCAAGGGGTGAGAGATGGCGCTTCACGACGGATCGTTCGTGGTCGGCCTCGACAACGGCGGCAACAAGAACAACGCCACGGTGCTCGACGCGGCGGGCCGTTTCCTGGTCGATTGCATGGTCGAGACGCCCAGCCGCGTCCTGGAGGGACCGGACGTCGCGGTGGAAGCGCTGGCGCAGTCCTTCGCCGCCATCCTGGAACGCACGGGCATCCGCCGGGACCAGGTCCGGGTGGTCGGCCTCGACACGCCCGGCCCGGCCAGCGCCGACGGCGTGATCTCCTCGAGGGGATCGACGAACTTCGCCCACGAGGGCTGGCACGGCTACGATTTCCGGGGCGCGCTGGAGAGGCGGCTCGGCCTGCCCGTGGTCTACAACAACGACGGCAACGCGGCCGCGCTGTACGCCCATCACGCCCGGTTCGGGCCCGAGGCCGGCCGGCACTCTTCCGTGTCCGCCATCGTCGGCACCGGGCTGGGCGGCGGCGTGATCGAGTCGGGCCACATCGTCAAGGGCGCCGCGGGCATGGCCGGCGAGCTGGGCCACGTGCACATCCCCATGCACGGGCTGCTCGCCGCGGACCAGCCCCCGCCCCGGTGCAACTGCGGGTTCATAGGGGACGCGGAGAGCCTGGCCTCGCTCACCGGCATCGAGAACAACCTGCTGCCCTACTGGCTCGGGCGGTTCCCCGACCACGAGCTGGCCCGGGCCGGCTCCATCGGCAAGGCGGCCAAGCTCGCGCGCGGCTACGCCGAGAAGGGCGATCCCATGTGCCGGAAGATCTTCGAGCAGCAGGCCATGGCGCTGGGCCGGCTGTTCACGATCGCGGCCAACTTCACCGACCCCGCCGCCTACTTCGTCGGCGGCGGGGTGGTGGAGACGGCGCCCGAGTTCCGCGAGTGGTTCCTGGCCATCGTGCGCGAGCACACGCTCCTGCGCGAGGAGCAGGCGCGCGTGGCCCGCTTCGCCCTCGTGCCCGACCTCGACATGGCCGGCGCCCGCGGCGCCGCGGTGGCCGCGCTGGAGTCGCTGACGGAACGGTAGCGGAGTTCAGGACCCCTCGTGCTCGTAGTACTCGTAGGCGGACATCGGCCTGGCGTAGTCCACCTTCCAGGGCCGGGTCTCCGCGCTCCGCTTGCCCAGCGCCAGGGCCATCTCCCGGATGTGCGTCGCCACGGAGCCGCAGCAGGCGCCGATGAAGTTCACGCCCAGGTCCCGCGCGCGCCGCGCGTAGTCGCCCATCTCCCTGCGGCCGAGCTGCAGGACGTCCAGCTCGAAGGGGAACTGCGGCAGGCTCGTGAAGTCCGGCCGGTCGGGCGGGGTCCGGTAGGCCACCGGCTGGCACGCGACGAAGCCCTTCACGGCCTTCCGGACCTGCTCGATGAGCGGCAGCGTGTGCTCGGGGTTGCGGAGGCAGTTGATCCCCACCACGTCGGCGCCGGCGTCCACCAGGGCCTTCGCGGCGTCGCCGGCCGTCTTGCCGTCGCTGGTCACGGTCTCGTTCTCGAAGCAGATCGTCACCATCACCGGCAGGCCCGTTCGCTTGCCGCACTCCACCGCCAGCAGCGCCTCCCCCAGCCACGAGAACGTCTCCCCCACGACGAAGTCGATCCCTTCCTCCACCTGCACCCGGAGCTGCTCGTCGAAGGTCGCGCGGACGCGGTCGGCCGCGGCGGCGCTCCCCTCCTCGTACATCCAGGTGAGGCTGATGTTGCCCGCGACCAGGCAGCGGTCGCCGGCGGCGGCGCGCGCGATCCGGACCGCGGCCCGGTTGAGGTCCTCGAGGCGGTCCTCCAGGCCGACGGTCGCGAGCTTGTCCCGGCTGGCGTAGAAGGTCAGGGCCTGCAGGACCTCGGCGCCCGCCTCGCGGAACTCCACGTGCAGATCGCGCACGGCTTCGGGCCGCGTCAGGACCACTTCCGGGGTGAAGGGCCCCGCCCGGACCCAGCCTCGCTTCTCGAGCTCCAGCAGGTATCCGCCGTCGCCCAGCACCGGCCCCGCGGCCAGGAGCTCCAGGATGCCCTTCTTCTCCCGTCTGTTCTCGTTCATGTCGCGTCCTCGCCCCCAGGGGGCCGATGTCCGTCAGTCGTCACGGTATTCGAACTCCGCCTTGATCGGCTGGCCCTCCGCGAAGCGGCCGGGCCGGAAGGGCGTGAGGTCCACCGTCGTCGCGCGGCCGTCCAGGAGCAGCTCGGACATCACGAGCCCCACCGCCGGCGAGATCTTGAACCCCATGCCCGAGAACCCCGCCACCACGTGCAGGCCCGCGACGCCCGGCACTTCGCCCAGGATCGGCCGCGCGTCGGGGCTCATGTCGTAGACGCCGGTGATGCCCCGCGCCAGGCTCGCGTCCTCCAGGGCCGGGACGCGCCGCGCGATCGCCGAGGCCAGGGATACGAGCGCGTCTTCCTCGGCCGCCTGCGGATAGTCGTCCGGGTCGACGCCGCGCCGGCCGTAGAAGCCGCCGACGAGCGTGAGGCCGCCGACCTCGGAGCGGAAGTAGACGGCGAGGATGGAGTCGATGCAGGCGGGCCCCACGCTCGGGAGCGCCCCGGGGTTCCTCAGGATCGCGACCTGGTGGAACTCCGGCTCCACCGGCAGGTCGAAGCCGACTTGCGCGAGCAGCGGACGGCTCCACGGCCCGGTCGCCGCCACCACCACGGGCGCTTCGATCGGCCCGCGGTCGGTCTCCACGCCCCGCACGCGGCCGCCGGCGGCGCGCAGGGCGCTGACCCGCGTGCCGGGGTGGTAGGCGGCCCCCATTTCCCGGGCCCGCGAGAGCAGGTCGTTGGCCACCCCGGCGCCGTCGCCGTAGCCCGAGTCGGGCTCGTAGGCGGCCGCCTCGACGTCTTCGAAGCTCCAGCCGGGAGCGACCTCGCGCAGCTCGACGGCGGTCAACACCCGGGTGTCGACCCCGAGCGAGCGCTGCATCGCGACGTTCGCCCGCAGCCGGTCCAGCTCTCCTGCGGGCACGATGCGGACGAAGCCGGTCCTGCGGAAGTCCCCCGGACGCCCGACCACTTCGCGCCAGTCGCGGAACATCGCCAGGCTGGTGGCGGCGAGCCGGACCTCGGGCGGAAAGCTGTAGTGCATCCGCACCAGGGCCGAGGAGCGTCCGCTCCCGCCGTGGGCCACGTCGCCCTTGTCCACGACCGCGATCCGCCCCGCCCGGCGGCGGGCGAGGTGGAAGGCGATCGAGGCGCCCATCACGCCGGCGCCGAGGATCAAGACGTCGGCGGTGCGGCGCCCGTCGCCGCTCACGACGCGCGCCCCTTGCGGTCGCGCAGCACCTGCCGCGCCGCGTTGTGGCCGGGCGCACCGGTGACCCCCCCGCCGGGATGCGCCCCGGCGCCGCAGAGGTACAGACCCTCGACCGGCGTGCGGTACTGCGCCCAGCCCGGCACCGGGCGCATGAAGAAGAGCTGATCGAGGGAGAGGTCGCCGTGGAAGATGTTGCCCTCCGTGAGGCCGTAGGTCCGCTCGAGGTCCAGCGGCGTCAGGACCTGGCGCGCGACGATCGCGCGCGGGACGTTGGGCGCGTACTCCGCGATCTTGCTCACCACCCGGTCGCCCAGGAGCTCGCGGCTCTCGTCCCAGGTCCCGCTCCGTAGCCGGTACGGGACGTACTGGACGAAGCAGGTCATGATGTGGCGGCCCTCGGGGGCCAGCGTCGGATCCACGTTCGAGGCCACCACGCAGTCGACCCACAGCTCCTCCGGGATCTCGCCGCGCTTGGCCACGTCGTAGCACCGCTCGGCGAAGTCCAGCGAGGGGACGAGGGTGAAGAGCGAGCGCCGGCCGGGTGTCGCGTCCGCGGGCATCCCAAAGACGCGCGGCTCCTCCGACAGCACCAGGTTCACCTTGGCGCAAGGACCGTCCATCTTGATGCCGCGGACGGCGTCCCGGAACTCGGCCGGCAGCGCCGCGGCGTCCAGGAGGCCGAGAAAGGTCCGCTTCGGGTCGGCATTGGAGAGCACGGAGCCGGCCAGGATCTCGGAGCCGTCCTCGAGCACCACGCCGCGGGCGCGGGCGCCGCGCACCTCGATCCGGCTCACCGGACAGGCGGTGCGGATCTCCACCCCCAGCCGCCGGCACGCGGCCGCCATGGCCCCGGTGATCGCTCCCATCCCGCCGATCACGTGGCCGTAGAACCCCTGCCGGTCGTCCTCCCCGCCGCTCAGGAGGTGGAAGAGCAGGCCCAGGGCGGTCCCCGGCTGGTAGGGCCCCCCGTGCTTGCCGTAGACGTTGTTGGCGAGGACGAGCGTCTTGACCTTGTCCGACTCGTAATGGCGGTCGAGGAAGTCGCCCAGGCTGCCGGTGAGGAACGAGACCATCCGTCCCATCTCGTCGCCCGAGATCCCCCGGAAGCGCCGGCCCACGCGCAGCGCCTCGAGCACGCCGGACCATCCCCGCGCGTGCGTATCCGGCGGCGGCTCCAGGAAGAAGGGCTGGAGGTAGCGGGCGAGCTTCCGGAGCTGGTCGTCCACCGCCACGAAGGCGCGCGCGTCGGCCGGGGAGAGGCGCTCCAGCTCGGCCACCGTGCGGCTGCGCTCGGGCCACCAGGGGAGGACCGTGCCGTCGAGGAAGGGCACCTGCAGCGACGGCTCGCAGGGAACCATGCGCAGGCCGTGCGCGGACAGGCCCAGGTCGCGTATGACCTCGGGCCGGAGCATGCTCGCGATGTACGAGGTGGTGGAGGCGCGACAGCCCGGCGCGATCTCCTCGGTGACGCAGCATCCGCCCACGATCTCGCGCCGCTCGAGGACCAGGGCGCGCAGGCCCGCGCGCGCGAGGTAGGCGGCGGCGGTCAACCCGTTGTGCCCCGCGCCGACCACGATCGCGTCGTAGGCGCCGCCCGATCCAGGACCCATGGTCAAGGTCTCGCGCGCGCCCGCCGCAGCACCCGCGGCATCAGCAGCAGCCCGACGACCACCGTCAGGAGCGTCTCCGCGACCAGCAGCCAGCTCTCGCGCGCGGCGCTGGCCGGGTCCGCCGCCGTGGGCGCGGGGCGGAAGAAGAGCAGGCACGACGCGGCGACGAACAGCCAGCAGAAAAGGGCGGCGGCCCAGGCCGCCACGGGGCCTCCGGGCATGACGTAGGGACGCGGGTGGCGCGGCCGGCGGTGGCGCAGCAGGACGAAGGCCGGGAAGAGCAGCAGGTAGGACATGAGGAAGCAGATGCCCGAGAGCTTGAAGACCATCCAGAAGACGTTGTCCGCGCGCGCGGAGAGCGCCGCGTTGCCCAGGAGCAGCGCCGTGCTCACCACGCCCATGGCCACGAAGGCCACGTGCGGCGTCTGGAAGCGCGGGTGCAGGCGGCCCAGGGCGGCGGGCAGGGCGCCCTCCGCCGCGGCGGCCGCGGCCACGCGATTGACCCCCAGGCTCCACGTCACCACGTTGGCCACGCAGGCGTACAGGAACCCCACGCCCAGCAGGAGCACGAGCACATCCCCGGCCGCGCCCCACTGGCGCCCGAGCACGACCAGCGCGTCCCAGGTGCCCGTGACCAGGCTCAGCTCGCCCACCGGGACGGCCAGCAGTATGCCGAGCACGCCCAGGGTGTACACCGCGGCGATGAGCAGGCCCGAGAGCAGGATGACCCGCGGCACGTCGCGGCGCGGGTCGCGCATCTCCTCGCCCGCCGAGCTCATCAGCTCGAACCCCAGCGCGTTGTAGAGCAGCACGGGCAGGAACGTCAGCGACTCGCCCCAGTCCGGCACGAAACGCGCGGGCGAGAAGTCGTTGGCGGGGGGCCGGCCGCCCAGGAGCGAGCCGATGCCCAGCACGCCGAGGCCGGCGAACAGCGCCACCTTGACCACGGCTCCGAGGTTGGGCACCCACTTGGACAGGCGCAACCGTACGATCCCCACCGCGACCGTGAGCCAGGTCAAGGCCACCGCGATCGCGGCCTGCAGCCAGGTCGCGCCCGCGCCCTCGCTCAGCCCGGACCAGACGCGGCCGCGCAGGGCGATGCTGTGGAACGTGGCCGCGAACACCATGAACACCGAGGGCGTCCAATACGCGTTGTTGATCCAGTAGAACCAGGCGGCCAGGCTTCCCCACCGCTCTCCCATCGCCTCCCGCACCCAGACGTAGAGGCCTCCCTCCTGTGGCCAGGCGGCGCCCAGCTCCGCGGTCATGAGCCCGTAGGGAACGAAGAACAGCACCATGGTGAGCGCCCACCAGGTGAACCAGCTCACGCCCATGCTGGCGGCGGAGGCCAGGGTGTCGATGGTGAGGATCGCGCAGACGGAGAAGAGGAGCAGGTCCACGTGGCCCAGCACCCGGGCGAGCGCGGGGCGCTGGGTCAGGCCAGGACCTCGCGCACGGCGCGGAAGGCCTGGTCGATGGCCGCGTCGGTGTAGGCGTAGGCGGCGGCGTCGGCGTTGGCGATGCCGATGCGGCCGAACGGCCGGCGGGCCACGGCGCAGGGCGGCTCGCCGCCTTCGAGCCAGAACGGATCCCAGAGCGAGTTGTACTGGTAGGCGTAACCGTGCGGCCAGCGGTTCACGGTGATGGCGCGGACGTCCCGGCCCGCATCGAACCCGCCGCCCTCCAGCGTGCGCGCGAGCTGGCCGCGGATCTCCCGCTCGAACGTCTCGAAGGACGTGGTGAGCAGCTCGAGCCGGCCGGCGCGGTGCTGGTCGCGCGCGGGCAGGCCCGGCCGGCACGGCGTGCGGACCATGTGGACGAGCACGGGCTCGTCCGGCCGCGCCGCGTGCCGGTACCCTCCCACGCTGACCGGCAGGTCCAGGTTCAGCGCCGAGTGGTAGCCGCCGGGCGCGCGGATCTCGTGCACCCCGAGCTTCCGGAAGGCCCGGGAGTCGCGCAGCAGCACGTTGGTGTAGACGATGGGCACCTTCACCGCGTAGGCCAGGGCCGCCTTCTGCCGCTCCGGCAGCTCGGGCAGGAGCTGGGGAACGACCGTGCTCCAGCAGGCGAGGACGCAGCGTCCCCCGCGCGCCACGCGCACCCGGCCGCCGCGCACGTAGGCGACGTCGACCTCGCCCGCCTCGCCGGGCTTCACGCGCACCACGGTGCTGTTGAGCCGGATGCGCGCCGGCGACGACGCGTCGTCGAGCCGCGCGTAGTCGACCCGCGCCGTGACCAGGTCCTCGGCCGTCGTCCCCGGGATCGCGGCGGGGACCAGGCGGCGCACGAGCAGCCGGGCGATCGACGCGTTGCCGTCCGGGAAATGGAAGAAGTAGCGCGCGGCTTCCGCGTGGTGGATCGCGTCGTGGTTCATGCCCGGCCCGGGCGCCGGATCGAGGGCGAGGCCGGCGAACCCGGGATACCCGAGTCCCCAGGCGTCCTGGGCCGGCACGGCGTCGATGCCGACGCCGTACAGGCTGTGCGGCCGGGTCCGGAGGAGCGGCAGCACGCCCGCGTCGAGCCCCACGACGTCGGTGAGGTAGTCCGCGTAGCTGATGCGGGCCAGCCGGGCCTTCTTCTCGGCCGCGCTCAGGCCGGGGTAGTGGTCCTTCCGCTCGCGGTGAAGCCGCCGCAGGTCGCGGCGGACGGCCGCGGACAGGGGCGCCGCGGCGTCCTCCCACGGCTCCTCCGCGGCCACCAGGCGATCGGCGCCGAAGGTCTCGCGGTCGAAGAACGTCCCCCGCCGGAGGCCGGCATGCGTCCGGGCGTCGAGCGCCTCGCTCCAACCCTCGACGTCGATGCCCAGCTCGGCGATCAGGCCGCGCGCCTCGGCGCTGTAGGGAGCGGGGCTGTCGATCGCGAACGTGCCGCCGTAGCCCACGACCAGGCGGCCTCCCTCGCGGAATTCGTTGCGCTTGGCGTGCCCGCCGAAGTCGTCGTGGTTGTCGAGCACGAGGATGCGCGCGGCCGGTCCGGCCAGCTTCCGGAACAGGTACGCCGCGGTCAGGCCGCTGATCCCTCCGCCCACCACCACGAAGTCGTACTCCTCGTCCGGCGCGGGCAGCGCCGCGGAGAGGAAGCGGCCGTCGCGGACCTCGTGCGCCGCCAGGTACGAACCCTCGTGGCTGCCGCGCAGGCCGGTGAGGGCCGGCGGATAGTAGCCGGCCGCCTTCTCGGGCGCCTCCTCGAGCGCCAGCAGCCAGGCCGGCGGCGCGAAGGCGCCGCCCACGGCCATGGCCATGCCGTTCAGGAAGTCCCGGCGGGGAATGTCGCGCAAGTCAATACCACCCGATCGGCTGCTCGTTCAGGTTGATGTGTACCTGTTTGACCTGCAGGTACTCTTCCGCCCCCCAGGGTCCCAGTTCGCGCCCGATGCCGCTCATCTTGTAACCACCCCACGGAGCCTCCACGTAGGTCGGCTGCATGTGGTTGACCCAGACGATGCCGGCCTGCAGGCGCTTGACCATGCGCAGGCACTTGAAGATGTCCCGGCTCCACACCGCGGCGGCGAGCCCGTAAGGGGTGTCGTTGGCGATCTTCAGCGCTTCCGCCTCGTCGTCGAAGGGGATCACCGACATGACCGGCCCGAAGATCTCCTCGCGGGCGATGGTGGCCGCGTTGTCCACGTCGTAGAAGATCGTCGGCTCCACGAAGTAACCCCGCTGCAGCGCGGGGTCGGAGGGCCGGCCGCCGCCCGTGGCCACCTTCGCCTCCTTCTTGCCGATCTCCTGGTAGCGCTCGATGCGCGCCAGGTGCTCCTTCGACACCACCGGCCCCATCTTGGTGGCCGGGTCGAGTCCGGAGCCGAGCTTGATCCGCTTCGCCTTCTCGACCATGGCGTCGAGCATCTTCCGGTAGATCGGCCGCTGCACGAGCACGCGGCTGCCTGCCGAGCAGACCTCGCCCTGGTTGATGAAGACGCCGAAGAGCGCGCCGTCCACCGCCGCCTCGAAATCGGCGTCGGCGAAGAAGATGTTGGGCGACTTGCCGCCCAGCTCCAGGCTCACCTTCTTCAGGGTGTCGGCGGCGGCGCGCATGATGAGCTTGCCCACCTCCACGCTGCCCGTGAAGGCGATCTTGTCCACGTCGCGGTGCGCCACGAGGGGAGCGCCGGCCGATTCCCCGAAGCCGGTCACCACGTTGACCACGCCCTTCGGCACGCCGCACTCCTCGAACGAGCGCGCCAGCTCGAGCAGGGTGAGCGGCGTCTGCTCGGCGGGCTTGATCACGGCCGTGCAGCCGGCGCAGAGCGCGGGGGCGATCTTCCAGGCGGCCATGAGCAGCGGGTAGTTCCAGGGGATGATCTGGCCGGCCACGCCCAGCGGCTCGCGCAGGGCGAGGGAGAGCGCGTTGTCCGGCACGTTCACCACCTCGCCGTGGAGCTTGGTGGCCAGCCCCCCGTAGTACTCGAAGCAGGTGGCCACGTCGTTGACGTCGTACTCCGACTCCACGAGGGGCTTGCCGGAGTTGAGCGTCTCCAGCTCGGCCAGCGGCTTGGCCTGCCCGCGCACCGCCTCCGCGATCCGGAACAGGACGCGGCCGCGCTCCTGCGCCGTCACGTCGCGCCAGCCCTCGTCGAAGGCCCGGCGGGCGGCCCGCGCCGCGCGATCCACGTCCGCGGCGCCCGCCTCCGGCACGCGGGCCA
>DATKEG010000113.1:0-6222 GCA_035544515.1 Vicinamibacteria bacterium
CGCGCTCGGCGGTGGCGCGATAACGTCCCGGCGGAAGGTCCACCTCGAGCCGGCCGGGCGCGATGAAGTGGTGCTCGTCGCCCTTGTGGTACGCGGGCACGCCGGGCGGAGTGACCGGTGCCCCGGTCGCGTCGGTCAGGTCGATGCGAGTGGGCCCGGGCGTGACCAGTCGAAGCGTTGCGTTCGACAGCGCGCTGCCCTGCGGCACGGCCGCGCAGACGGCCAGGAGCACGGCACTCGTCGCCACCTTCTGCATGAGGGCGATCATACTCGTCGCGCCTGGCCTCTCGGTTCTGAGATGCCTACCTCGGTCACGTGGTCATCGAGAACCGGAACGCACTCCAAAGCCGTGTCCCTTCTGGCCGTCGATTGGTTGCAAAGCAACGGACCTTCGCTGTCCATTCGCCGTGCCACGATTCGCCTTGTCGGAGGTGAGTCATGGCGGGCGAGCGGAATCTTGCGGCTGCGTCGGACGGGGGCATAGACTGGACTCGTGCAGCACCTGCGGAGCGCCGAGGGTTGAAGCGAGCGACGTACGAAGACGTGCTGAGCGCCCCCGAGAACAAGGTGGCGGAGATCCTGGATGGCGAGCTCTTCTTGAGCCCGCGGCCGGCGTCGCGGCACTCGGTCGCGTCCTCCAGCCTGACCCGCGCCCTGGCACCGTTCGACGACGGGCCAGAGGGCCGCGGAGGCTGGTGGATCCTCTTCGAGCCCGAGCTCCATTTCGGCGAAGACGTGGTCGTGCCCGACCTCGGCGGTTGGCGGCGTGTGCGCATGCCGGCGATGCAGGACGTGGCCTTCTTCTCCCTCGCTCCCGACTGGGTCTGCGAAGTGCTTGCTCCCTCCACTGAGCGGATCGACCGCGGCCGGAAGCTTCGGATCTACGCCGAGGCGGGGGTTGCGCACGTGTGGCTCGTGAATCCGGTCGAGCGCACGCTCGAGGTGCTGCGACTGCGGGACGGCGCATGGACGATCGTCGCGGTGTGCAGTGGCTCCGACGCGGCCCGCGTCGAGCCCTTCGACGCGATCGAGCTGGCCTTGGGTCGTCTCTGGGTGGATTCGCCGGCCTCGCCGGACCCGTTGCGGGAAGCCCAGGAGTAGCGGGCGAATCGTCGGGGCCGCTCGTGAACCTGCAGGAGGTCGGCGGCAAGTGCAAGCCGTACCAGGTTCGGCAGGTGCTGAAGCTCATCGACCGGTAATAATCTGAGGCTGGACGACAAATCGTGAAGGACTATCACATCAACATCTTCTGGAGCGACGAGGACGGCGGCTACATTGCCGACATCCCCGACCTCGTGGCGTGCTCGGCGTTTGGCACCACTCCAGCGGAGGCCCTGATGCGACGGACGGCCGTGAGGGCGGGATGATCGGCTGACGGTGGCGTTGGGACGTCTGCGCGTGGAGTCGCCAGCCCGGGCGGGTGACGGACCTGGTCCTTCCGACTGCAGAGATATGCTTCTCACGGCTGGTCGCTCTCCCCTTCCGGCCTTGGCACTGGGATGCGCGTCAGATTGACGGGCCCCCGGTCCGCCCGAAAGGAGTAGCATGAGCGCGATGTCCGATCAGCCCCTGACGTTGGCCGTTCTCGCTCAGTTCCACCGCGACGTGATCCTGCCGGACGTCGAACGTGTCGTAGGCGCGCTCGAGCTGCGCATGGATGCTCGGTTCGATGCCGTGTACGGGCATTTTGACGCCGTCTATCACCGGTTCGATCGGCTGGAGACCGAGTACCAGATGCTCGTCGCGGGACTCCGGCAGGTCGAGGAGCGGCTCGCGTCGGTCGAGCAGCGACTCGCGTCGGTCGAGGAGCGCGTCGCGGGGCTGGATGCGCGCGTGGCCGCGCTCGAGCAGCGTGTCGCGGACCTGGTACATCGCGTGGCGGCGCTCGAAGAGCGCATGAGCCGGGTCGAGGAGCGCCTCGAGGACCTGGGGCAGCGCCTGACGGCCGAGGAGTCAGGACAACAGCGCGTGGCCCTCCGCGCCGAGCTGCTGGAGTTGAAGGCCCAGGTCCAGGCGCTCGAGGGCCGACTGACCGCGCTCGAGTCCGAGGTGTAGGCGCCGGCGGCAGCCCCTCGCGGCGTCTGGTCGAGGCCCTGGAATCACGGGCTCCGCGTGAGCTCCCAGAGACGGACGCCGGGCGCCGCGGCCACGGTGCGTACCTTGAGCCCCTCCAGGCGTGCCGTGTTCCGGAGTCCCGAGCGTTCCTCCTCTTCGAGCAGGATCATGAAGCCCCGGTCGCGGATGCCCCGCAGCCAGCCCTGCAGCACCGGGCCGTCGTCCGGGCAGGTCCGGCGCGTACAGACGAGGGCGCCGGGCAGCCGGCCGCGCGCATAGAAGAGGAAGGGCTCGCCTGCGTACCGCGAGACCATCAGCGGCGCGCCGGGTGCGGCACGGCGCGCGGCCTCCCCGATGATCGGCTCCACGTCGTGCCGCACGTCGAACAGGAAGTAGCGGCGCACGTCGTTGTGGTACGGCCGGACGCGGTGCGCCACGCTCTGGCCGCTCCAGACGAGGCCGGCGATCGCTGCTGTCGCCGCGCCCACGCGCTGTCCCCCGCTTCGACCCCCCAGCCGCGCGGCGAGGCCCGCGAGGTGGACGAGGCCGGCCGCGACCATCAGGACGATCGGCGGCGCCGCGAACAGCAGAAGGCGCCCGTGGTTCATCACGTAGCGGCCGAGCAGGACGGCGGCCACCGTCGCGGCTGCCGGAGCCAGGCACAGTCCGGCGAGCAGGCTACGATGGGGCCGCGGCCATGCCCACAGGCCCACGACCGCGAGGAGCGCCGCGACGGGCCACACGCCCGGGAACAGATAGGGCAATGAGACCGCGAAGTACCGCCACGCCAGGGCGGCCGCCCGCACCAGTGGCGCCCGGGACGTCTCGACGCTCACCTCCTCGCGCCAGGTCTCCTGCAGGCGCGGAAGCTCCGACTGCGGCCCGAGCACGGTCCCGTACGCGGCGGCGAACGAGAGGGTGAAGAAGGCGGCGGCCGTCCAGGGAAGCGCGCTCCGGCGACCGCACCGCCAGGTCATCCACGCGAGCGTGGGGCCGACCACGAAGTTCCCTCCGAAGGAGACCCAAGGCGTGGCCATGGCACAACCGACGAGGGCGGCGCCGAGGGCGCGGCGGCGGCCCGGGCGGGCCCCCGGCGCGGCGTCCACGGCTTCGAGCGCGAGGCACGGCACGAGCACGGCGAGAAGCAGGTCGAGGCTGTATGGCTTCAGCTCACGCGAGTAGTACACGAGCGCCGGCAGACCTGCGGTGACCCACAGTGCGGCGATGATCGTCCAGGCTGAAGCGCCGAGCCGGCGCGCGAGCGCCGCCAGTACCGGTAGCGCCAGGACGCCGGCCACGAGCGGAAGGAGGCGCAACGAGACTTCCGGCGGCAGGAACGGGAGCGCTCCGGTGGCCTTGACCGCGGCCAGGAACCCGAGCGGAACGGGGTGCAGGTCCTGGAGCAGCCGGTCGAGCGGCTGCCCCGCGATCCGGGCGACCCAGGCCTCGTCCCGCCAGAACGGCTTCGTCCACAGCCACGCGACGCGCGCGACGATGGCGACGGTCATCGCGAGGGCAGCGGACGCGCGCACGGGGCAGAGCGTAACGCACGAGGCCGGCTTGACCCAGGGGCGGAGTCGGGATATCAGTTCGCCGCTCACACCGGCATACCGCCACCAGACACGGAGGCGCCTCTGACGCCGAGGGCGGCGTGAAGTCCGCGGTCGCAGGCGCACGCGAGCCGGCCCCACCCCTGCCCTTGGTGTCGGTCATCGTTCCCGTCTTCGACGACGAGCCCGCGCTGCGCCGGTGCCTGCGCGCGCTCGAAGCGCAGTCGTACCCCGCTGCGCTCTACGAGGTCGTGGTCGTGGACAACGGGGGCAACCCGCGCATCGACAGGATCGCCCGGCGGTTCCGGCGCGTCACCCTCGTCCGGGAGGAGGCCGCCGGCGCCTACGCGGCGCGCAATCGCGGCGCCGCCGTGGCCCGCGGCGACGTGCTGGCCTTCACCGACGCCGACTGCATTCCCGGCCCGCGATGGCTCGAAAGAGCCGTGGCCGCGCTCGACCACGCGCCGCGCTGCGGCCTCGTGGCCGGGCGCATCGACGTGTTCGCGCGCGATCCGCGGCGGCCGCGGCCGAGCGAGCTCTACGAGAGCGCGGCGGCTTTTCGCCAGAAGGACTACGTGGAGCGATGGCGGTTCGGCGCGACCGCCAACCTGATCACGCGGCGCGGCGTGTTCGAGAGCATCGGCGGCTTCGACCGACGGCTGCGCTCGCTCGGCGACCGCGAATGGGGCATGCGCGTGTTCCGGGCGGGATACGACCTCGTCTACGCCGACGACGCCGTCGTCCGGCATCCCGCGCGGGCGTCGTTGCCCGACCTCTGGAGGCGCGCGGCGCGAACGGCCGGCGGCTTCTTCGACCTCTCCGGCGCGGCCGGATACACGGCGCGGGCAGCCTGGCGGGATGCGTGGGTGGGCCTCGTGCCCGCGAGCCATCTCGTGGGCCGCCCGCGCGGCCCGTCGGGCGTCCCGTGGGGCCTGCGGGAGCGCGCCACGGTCGCGGCGGTCGGACTGTCCATCATCGTCGTGCGGGTCGCCGAGCTGACGCGGCGCGCCGTGGGCGGCGAGCCGCGGCGACGGTGACGATGAGCGGGATCGATCTCACGATCGTGATCGAGTGCACGACCGGCGAGATCACCGGCCGCTGCGACGGCGCGGCCAACCTGGCCGCCTGGCTCGCGCAGGCGCGGGAGTTGTCCGGGCGCAGCGAGGTCGTGATCGCGGCGCCGCGGCCCGTACTCCCCCCCGACGGCGGCGCCGGGGGGGTGGAGGTCCGTGGCCTCGAGGTGGCCGGCGCCGGCTACTACGCGCTCAAGAACGCCGGCGCCGAGGCCGCGCGCGGCGAAATCGTTCTGTTCACGGACATCGACTGCCGCCCCGCTCCATCGTACCTGGTCACGCTGCTCGAGGCCTTCCGCGATCCGGGCGTCGCCTGCGTCGCCGGGAGGAGCTTCTACGACGGCGAGGGCCTCGTCACCCGCCTGAACACGGCCCATTCGTTCGGCGACCTGCATCGGCAGCCGGGTTACGTGGAGCGCGGGCTGGTGCTCAGCCACAACGTGGCCGTGCGCCGCTCCGCGCTGCAGGCCCAGCCGTTCGGGCCCTATGCCGGCCGCATCGGAGGCGACCGCCATTTCCTCGACCGGGTCCGAGCCGCAGGCCACCGCGTGCTGCTCGTCCCCGGCCTCGTCATCCACCACGAGGACATCAGCTACAACCTGCGCGGCACGCTGGAGCGCCACCTGCGCGAGCATCTCCTTCCGGTGCACTACGGGACCGTCGGCCAGCGCTTCTCGGCCGCCTGGACCGTGGCCTCGGTCCTCGCGCTGCGGCCGTTGCTGCGGCTCAAGCGCGTGGCGCAGGCGGGGCCGCGCGTGGGGCTCGGCGGCCGGCACTGGCCGGCCGCCCTGCTCGTCAACGCGGGCTACTGGGCGTTCGACCTCGCCTGCGTGTTCGCGGTGCTGGCGGTGCCTCGCCTGCGGCGGCGCTGGCTGCGCTTCGTGTACGGCTGACCGCGAGCACGACGACTCACGAGAAGGAGGCCGTGATGGCGGGACAGAACGTGGAACGGCGCGAGGTGCTGCGGGCCCTGGCGCTGGCGGCCGCGGCCGCTCACAGCCCGGGCTTCGTCCGCTGGACCTTCGCCTACTCGACGCCCACGAGCCGGGCCGCGCCGCCCGCGGCGTCCGTCTACGAGCCGCGCTTCTTCCGTCCGGACGAGATGGCGCTGGTTGCGCGGCTCACGGAGATCCTGATCCCCAGCGACGACACGCCGGGCGCGCGCGAGGCCGGCGTCGGCGAGTTCGTCGACTTCATGGTGTGGAGCGATCCGAGCCTCCAATACCGCTTCCGGTATGGGCTCTCGTGGATGGAAGCCCACGCCCGCTACCGGCACGCGCACGGGTTCCTGGCCATCGAAGGCGCTCAGGCAGGAAGAGCTGATCGGCGCGCTCGCCTACAAGGCCCGATGGCGCGAAGGCGAAGAAGACGGACGCGCGTTCTTCGCACTGCTTCGGGACTACACCGTGATGGGCTACTACACGTCGAAGGTGGGCATGGAGGCGCTCGGCGCTCCCGGCCTGCGCCAGCACTACCCCGGACCCCCGGGCTGCCCGCATCCGGCTGATCCCGCCCACTGCCGCCTGTCGCGCAGCTGAGGCGGC
>DATKEG010000114.1:0-5002 GCA_035544515.1 Vicinamibacteria bacterium
AACCGCCCGGCCCCAGCCTGGCCGAGGCGAAGGCGGCGGCCATGGCCGAGGCCAAGGCGAAGCTCGAGGCGATGAAGGCCGCCCGGTTGGCGGCCACGCCCGGGAAGATGGCGGTTTCCGCGAACCCGGCCGTGGCCGCGCATCCGGCGGCGCCACCCGCCGAGCCTCGACCCTCCCCCGAGCCGGCGGTCGCCCTCCCCGGACCTGCCCCCGAGGTGAAGCCGGTCGCCGGAGCCAAGCCGAACGCCGTGGAAGCGTTCAAGGCGAAGATGGCCGCGCTCAAGGCGGCCAAGGCGGCCGCGGCCCCGGCGGCCGCCCGCGACGCGCCCACCCCCACGCCCGCTCCGCCCGCGTCGGCGCCGGCACCCGCGGCGGGCGCGGAGCCAACCGTCCCGGCTCCGGCGGCCCCGGCCGAGGCATCACCTCCGGCGGCCGCGCCCCCGGCACCGCCCCCCGAGCCCGCTCCCGAGCCCGCTCCCGAGCCCGCTCCCGCCGTGGACCTCGAGGCGACGATCGCGCTGGAGATGCCGCGACCGCAGGCGAAGCCGTCCGAATAGCCCATGCGCGTCGGCATCGACCTCGGCACGACCTACTCGCTCGTCGCCCGCATGGATCCGGAGGGCCGCCCGGTGCTGATCCCCGATCACGCGGAGAGCGACGTCTTCCATACGCCGTCGGTCGTGCACATCGCGCAGAACGCCGCCTTCGTCGGGCGCCTGACCGAGGCGCTCCTGGAGCAGGACCCCAGCCTGCAGGTGGTGCGTTTCTTCAAGCGCTCGATGGGCGACCCCACACCGGTGTTCTACGACGACAACGGGGCGGCCTGGTACGCGGAAGGCGTGGCGGCGCTCGTCCTGCGCAAGCTCGCCTACGACGCGGAGGCCGGCTCCTCGGTTCGCGTCGAGGAGGCCGTCATCACCGTGCCCGCGCACTTCAGCGATCCGCAGCGCCGCGCGGTGCTGGCCGCGGCCACCCTGGCGGACCTGGCCGTGGGGGGGCTGGTGGAAGAGCCGGTGGCGGCGGCCCTGCACTACGGCGTGACCGTCGGCGTGCAGGACCAGGTCATGCTCGTCTACGACTTCGGCGGGGGCACCTTCGACGCCACGGCCATGAGCATGGACCACCGGGGCGTGTACGTCCTGGCCAAGACGGGTCTCACCGAGCTGGGAGGCAAGGAGTTCGACGAGAAGGTCGGCGAGATGGTGCTCGGGCAGTTCGAGCGCGCGCTGGGCGCGCCCCTGCCCACGGGGGCGCGGACGCTGCTCGAGCTGCGCCGCGTGTCGGAGGAGATCAAGATCGAGCTCTGCACGCCCGGCAAGGCGCGCGTGCGCCGGCTGGTCCTGCTCGGTGGCCAGGCCGTGGAGGTGGAGATCACGCGCGCCGAGTTCGAGGCCGCGATCAAGGAGGCCCTCGACCTGGCCGAGGCCGAGACGATGCGTTGCCTGGGAGACGCCGGGCTGCGTCCGGAGGACGTGGGCAGCCTGCTGCTCGTGGGAGGCTCCTCGCTGGTGCCGGTGATCGAGGAGCGCATGCGCAGGATCTTCGGGCGGCCCGGCCAGCAAGTCTTCTACCACGAGCCGAGCAAGGCGGTGGCCTACGGGGCGGCGCTGCACGCGCACCAGCTCTCCGGCGAGGCCGAGATGTACAATCTGCCCCCCGAGCTGCGCGGCGTCAGCGGGTACAACGTGGGCGTGCGCGCGCTCGATCCCGGGAGCGGGCGGGTGGCCGTGGACACCCTGATCAAGAAGAACATGCCGCTGCCCGCCAAGGCGCGCAAGACCTATTTCACGACGCGGCCGGGACAGGAACGCATGGTGCTCGACTTCGTCCAGTACCGCGACAGCCGCGAAGACCTCATCAGCCTCGGGCAGCTCGCCATCGGGCCGCTCAGCGCCCCGCGCGCCAACTATCCGATCGAGGTCACCACCGAGTACCGCGAGGACGGCACGGTGGCGGTGCAGGCCTACGACGCGCAGACCGGCGTGGAGCTGCAGCAGGAGTTCGGCCGCGACTCGGCCGACGGCACCGCCCACCTCGCGTCGCAGCGCGGCCTCGTCCGCTCCACCGTCATCAACAACGTGATCTCCTGATGCCCGCTCCCGCGCCGCGCCGGAGGTTCCCCGTCTCGACCGTGGTGACGCTCGCCCTGCTGCCCCTGGTCGGGCTGTTGAGCTACACGCTCTTCCAGAAGTGGAACGCCACGCGCCTGGCCCTGGCCGGCCAGAGCGCGCAGCTCGAGACCCTCGGCGCGCGCAATGCCGTGCTGGGCAGGGCCTACGACGTGCTGCAGAACCGGAAGTTCCAGATCTGCAACAAGAGCCCGTACCCGCTGCACGTCTCCTGGGTCTCCGCCGCCTACAGCGACGGGCGGCACCTGAGGCACTTCGACAGCGAGCGCTGCCCCGGCTGGCAGGCGCAGGAGATCGCGGCCGGGGAGAACAAGAACCTGCTGCTGAGCTCCACCGAGGAAGGGTGCAACTGGAACGGCAACGTCATCTACTACGCGATGCGCTTCAGCAAGGAGACCGACGAGGCGTCGCTGCCGTTCAGCGTGGCCGGGCACTACCGCGGCTACGACCGCGATTGCTTCACGGTCCAGTGAGCTGACCCATGGCCATGCTCCTCCTGCGCCCGCCCTCCGGAGCGCCCATCGAGTTCGCGCAGGACCGCACGCTCATGGGACGCGACCCCTCCTGCGCGGTGGTGCTCGAGGACAAGTCGGTCTCGCGCCGCCACGCGCTCGTGGAGCGACGGGGTGAGTCCTGGTACGTGGTGGATCAAGGCAGCGCCAACGGCACGTTCCTCGACGGCACGCCGGTGGCCGAGGCCGAGCTGCGCGACGGACAGGAGCTGCGCCTGGGGACGCTGCCGCTCGGGGTCGAGCTCGAGAGCGAGATGCCGCAGACGATCCTCATGTCGAGCCCGGCCGCCGCCGCCGTCTCGCCGGACGGGGCGGCCGACGCCGACCTGCCCTCCGCGCATCCCGTCCTCGTCCCCGACGCGCTCGGGGACAGCCTGATGGAGCCGGTGCGGAGCGCGCCCCTCCCCCGTGAGCCCGTCCGCGCCGACGTGTCCGGCCCGCCGCTCGCCACCACGCTGCTGGGTACCGTCATCGTGCTGATGCTGGGAGCCTCCGGCTACTTCTGGATGGGCGAGATGCACACGCGCAAGGACCTGGTGGCGCTCTCGAGGAGCAGCGAGATGGCCAACACCCAGGCGGAGTGGCAGAAGTACCAGCCCATCGACCAGCTCGAGAAGGACGGCGCGCTGCTCAACGGCGCCCTCAGGCTGTGCAACCGGTCCGCCGGGCCGATCGACGTCGCCTGGCTCGGGGCGGTGCACCTGGAGGACCCCGCCGCCGCGGGCCAGTCGTACACGGTCAAGGGCTACAACAGCCTGCTCTGCCGCCAGGACTTCAAGCTCACGCTGCCGCCGGGGTCGGAGACGCCCGTAGCGCTGGAGAGCGAGAACGAGCGTTGCCGCTGGAACGGCCACGGCGTCTTCTACGCGCTCTACGTGCGCCGGCTGGTGCCCCCGCCCGCGCCCGCGCGGGGCGCCCCGCCGCGCGAGCCCATCGAGCAGACGGTGTACTACTCCGGCCTGTTGAACGGCCCGCGCGACTGCGTCAACATCGGCGAGGGCTGGTAGAGGCCCAGGAGTCCCATGCCCATGCCCAACTCCGTCATCGCGCGCGTTCCGGCGGGCCGCCTGGCGGCCGCGCTCGCCCTCGTGTTGTCCTGCCTGATCGCGGTCCCGGCCGCCGGGCAGGAGCTTCCGCCCCCCGAGTCGCCGAGCAAGAAGCCGACTCCCCGGCCGGCGCGGCGGCCGCCCGCCGAAAAGCCCGCGACGCAGTCGCCGCAAGCGCAGGCGCCCGCCCCCGCCTCCCTGCTGCTCTCGACCGATCTCGCCTGCACGGTGACCATCGACGGCAGGCAGCAGATCCGCCTGGGCGCCAACGCCACGCAGTCCACCACCGTCTCCGTGGGCCAGCACCTGCTGAGCGCGGTGAGCGAGGACGGCCGGCTCAAATGGGAGAAGATCGTCGAGACCAAGGGCGCCGGGCAGCAGACGGTGGTGAAGATCGAGCTGCGCGACGCCGCCGGTACCCGGCCCGAGGACTTCGACCGGGCGGCGGCCCGCGTGTGGCTGGCCGTGAGCGACCTGAAGGTCGCGGGCGCCTATGCGGCCTCCATCCTGGACAAGGCCTGGGGGTTCCACAACCAGGACCTCGCCACGGCCCTCTATACCGCGCACGAGTTCCTGAAGCGCGAGATGGAGGAGTTCAAGAAGTTCACGACCAACGACCCCGTGCGCAAGCGCTTCCTGGACGACATGGTGGGGCTGGCGGCCACGGCGGAGAAGTACGTGGACCTGCTCACGAAGGGCATCTCGGCCGCCCAGCAGGCGAACTCGTGGATGGGAGAGCCCGCCAACATGTACGCCCAGGCGCGCGCCCTGGAGCGGACCATGGTGCTGCCCACCGCGGCGCTCGAGACGCTGCGGGCATCGCAGGCCTTCAAGGACGCGCTGCCCGTCGACCGCCAGGTCGACGCCGGCCTCTCCAGGGACCCGCGGGACTTCGAGCTCGGCGCCGACTACTACGCCAGCACGCCGCGCATGCTCGCCGTGGTGGACAAGAAGGGCCTGGCCGGCGACCTCGGCTTCAAGGCGGGCGACGTCCTGGTGTCGGTGGGTGGCCGGCCCGTCGCCTCGGTCTGGGACCTCAAGCTCGCGATGCGGCAGAGCGCCGGACGGAAGCTCAGCGTCGTCTTCGAGCGCGAGGGCCGGCAGCAGAGCCGCGAGATCAAGGTCCCGAGCAGCCTGCAGTAGCGGAAGGCCGCCCCCGGTCGCGGGCGGGCGGCGGTCAGCGCCCCGCGATGCGGCTGAGCGACGTCGTGGCCCACCCTTCGATGTGGTTCCACCACACCAGCGGCAGCACGTTCGCCGCCACGAGCAGGCCCAGCCAGACCGTGTCGGCCAGGGCCAGGCGGAATGGTGGCTT
>DATKEG010000115.1:0-14281 GCA_035544515.1 Vicinamibacteria bacterium
GTGTTCCATGTCCTGTGCCTCCCAGATCGCGGCAATCCCGGCGTTGGTTCCCCGACGAACGACTCGCGCTGGCGAGCTCGTGCGCTGCCCCGCGGCGTTCCGCGCCGGGCGAGGTCGTCCGGCGACGTGCATGGTACCAACGGCCAATCCGCGAGATGGTGGCGGAGGGGGGACCCCGAATCCCGCAGCGGTCAGGAGATCGTCACGGCCTATCGCTTCGTTTGGGACGTTATAGTCGCTCGCCTCCCACAAGTCAACACCGGTGCCCGAGCGACGGGAACCCACTCCCATGGGTCGAGACACTCGTTCCGTGGCAAGTGGTGCCTAGAACCGTACGAGCGCGGCGGACCAGTGCAGACCCGCCCCGAAGGCGGTCAGCAGGACCAGGTCTCCCGGTCGGAGCCGCCCGCGCTCGCGAGCCTCGTAGAGGGCGAGCGGTATCGAGGCCGCCCCGGTGTTGCCGTACTCCTCGATGTTCACGAAGACCTTGTCCATCGGAAAGTCCAGGTTCCTGGCCAAGGCCTCGATGATCCTCAGGTTGGCCTGGTGCGGCACGAAGAGATCGACTTCGTCGAGCTGGCAGCCGGCCTTCTCGAGGACCGCATGCGCTCCCTCCGTCATGCGTCGGACCGCCTCCTTGACCACTCCGCGTCCGTCGAGGGAGACGCGGCGGTGCAGATCCTCGCGCGCTCGCTCCATGGTGAAGGGAAGTCGTGTCCCGCCGACTTCCATC
This sequence comes from Vicinamibacteria bacterium, assembly GCA_035544515.1. GTDB lineage: Bacteria > Acidobacteriota > Vicinamibacteria > Fen-336 > Fen-336 > DATKEG01. The sequence goes on from DATKEG010000115.1 coordinate 734, forward strand.
CCGATCATGGCCGCCTTGCTGCCGTCCGTACCGGAGACCACGGCCAGGATCTCGGCGCCGCCTTCACCCGCGGCCACCACCGCCGCCCCGGCTGCATCGCCGAACAACACGCAGCTGTTGCGATCCTTCCAGTCGATCAACCGCAGCAGCAGCTGCACGCCAATCACGAGGATCTTGGCCCCCCCAACGGTTCGAGAGCGGGCGATGTCGAGGCCTTGAAGGAAACCGGCACAGCCGCCACGCGCCAGGTCGTAGGCCGGAACCTCGCGGGCCTGCAGGCGATGCTGCACGAGGGAGGCCGTATCGGGAATGTACACGTCCGGAGTGTCCGTGGCCACGATGATCTCGTCGATCTCCGCCGCCGTCAGCCGAGCGTCGGCGAGAGCGCCCCGCGCGGCCGCCACCGCCAGGTCCGACGTGCTTTCGTCATCGGAAGCCATGTGGCGGCGCTTGATGCCCGTGCGCGTCGTGATCCAGGCATCGGTCGTGTTCACGTGTCGGGACCAATCCTCGTTGGTCACCACCCGGGCGGGGGCGTAGGCTCCTACGCCGAGCAGCGCGACACGGCCCATGAGACTCCCCGGTTCATCGACTCCACTCGCGCGGGATTCCATCCACGGTTTCGCTCTCCGGGCCCGCCGGGCCCGCCGGGCCGGCCGACTCGGCCGCCTCGATCGTTCCGTCCAGTATCATTTGTCTCAGTCGGGAGTACTGGATCTTGCCGTTGTAGGTTCTCGGAATGATCCGGGACCGCACCAGCCAGACCCTGGGGGTGGTTCCCAGGCCGGCATGGACCTTCTTGATCACGCTGCGGAGTATCTCGTTTCGCTCCTCGCGGGTGGCTCGTTTGCTGATCTCACAGACGACGTGCGTGTCCTCGCCTTCGAAGGATCCGACGTCGATTCCCAGGGCGGCGGCGTCCAGAACGCCGGTCACCATGCTCGCATAGCGTTCGATCTCGAGCGGGGAGAAGTTTCGCCCCGCCCGGATGATCAGGTTCTTCTCGCGCGCGATGACGAAGAGTCGTCCCCCGTCGTCCAGGTAACCGATGTCCCCGGTATACAGCCAGCCACCGTGGGGCTCATGCCCATAGTAGGAAGGCGAGACGTTGGGGCCGGAGACGTAGATCCGCCCCGCCTCCCCGATCTCGACGGCCACGTCCGCCAGCGGCCTCCCCACGCAGACGTGACCGGCCGGGTCCGCCGCCACCGGCCCCCCCTCCCAGAAGGTCACGGCCGAGGTGGCTTCGGCCAGACCGTACGCCGGCTTGACCACGTTCCCGAGGCCGAACGTCCGCTCGAACTCGAGGACCGTCTGCGCGCGCACGGGCTCGGCGGCGATCACCGCGGAGCGCAGGCTGGAAAGGTCGTATTGGCTCGGGTCCGAAGTCAACCTGAGGGCATATCGATAGGCGAAGTCCGGACCCGCGGTTATGGTGCCACGATGCTCCGCGATCGCGCGGAGCCACCTTCGGGTGTTCATCGAGATCGGCAACAGCACGAGCCTGGTGCCGAGATAGAACGGGATCATGGTCATCATGAGGCCCATGTCGTGATACACGGGGAGCCAGCTCACGAAGACGTCGTCGGGATTGAACCGCGCCCCGACTATCATCTGGCGAATGTTGGCCATGAGGTTCGCGTGCGTGAGCACCACCCCCTTGAACTCGCCGGTCGTACCCGAGGTGCATTGCAGCATGGCGGGGAACGAGGAGCTCGGTTCGTCCGTGGGAGCCAGACGCCCTGCGGCGCCGATGGGAAGCCAGGGAATGTCCCGCTGCCCGAGGCCGCGCAGAAGGGGCTCAGATGGCTCCTTCGCGAGCACCAGCGCCCGCGCTTCGAAGGTGTCGGCCATCTCGAGGATCCTTCCGTCGTCGGCTCCGTGAAAGATGGGGACGGCGGTCGCGCCCAGGAGCTGCGTGCCATAGAAGGCCGAGAAGAAATCCGTGGTGTTGGCGGAGATGATGACGACGCGGGAGCCCTCGCCCACTCCGGCGAGCCGCAGCGCGCCCGCCAGCCGTCGACAGTCGTTCCATATCCTCGCGTAGGTCACCTCGCCGGCGTCGCTCTGAACGGCTACGCGGTCGGGGGTGAGCTCGGCACGCTTGCGCAGCATCTGCACCAGCGTCTGCTCGCCACGGAGCGGATCGCCCGGCAGGTACGATTCCATGGCCTCGAGATGGTTCATGCTTCCGGCCAGAGGATAACCATGCCGCAACTCGGTGTCGACTCGATCATCCCGTGAGGAGTCGCGCGACCTCCTCCGCGATGGCCAGCGACGAGGTCAGGCCCGGGGAGTCGATGCCGACGAGGTTGACGAAGCGGGGCAGGCCGCGGGCGGACTCCTCGGCAATGACGAAATCGCGGAAGGCCTGGCCGGGACCCTGGAGCTTGGCGCGGATGCCGCTCATGTCCGGGGTGAGGTCGTCGTCCGCGATGGCCGGGACCAGCCGTCGCGCCGCCTCGCCGAAGCGCGCGCGCGTGCTCTCCGGAACCGCGTAGTCGGCGCGGCGGTCGGGCAGGTACTCGACATCCGGCCCGAAGCGAAGCCGCCCTTCCAGTCCCACCACCGCGTGCAGCCCCAGGCTCACGTGGCCGGGGACGGGATAGATCAGGCGGGAGACCAGGCGCGCCCGGGCGCCGATCACGGAGAAGTAACTGCCCTTGCAATGGTGCAGGCGATAGCCGGCCGCGTCCACGTCGATGCCGGCCAGGGCGGCGACCTCGTCGCTGCCCAGTCCGGCGGCGTTGACCACCCAGTCCGACGTGAACGTCTCCGAATCGGTCCCGCGGCGCACGGTCAGGCGATAGCCGCCGCCGCCTCTCTCCACGCCGACCAGCTCGGAGCGCGGCTGCACGATCGCGCCCGCCGCGCGCGCCTCGGCCAGGAGCGAGTCCATCAGGGCGTGCGCGTTGACGATGCCGGTGCTCGGCGAGTAGAGCGCCCCCGCCGTGCGCACGTGCGGCTCGAGGGCCTTCACCTCCGCCACGCCGAGCATCTCCAGCTCGACGCCGTTGGCGCGCCCGCGCGCGAGGAGCGCGTCGAGCGCGGGCAGCTCGTCTTCGGTGGCGGCGGTGATGATCTTCGTGATGCGGGCGTGCGGTATGCCCTTGCGCGCGCAGCGCTCGTACAGCCGGTCCCGGCCCTCCACGCAGAGCCGCGCCTTGAGCGATCCCGTCGGGTAGTACATGCCGGCGTGGATCACCTCGCTGTTGCGGCTGGACTGCTCCTGGCCGGGCTTCTCGCGCCGCTCGAGGAGGATGAGGTCGGGATGCCGCGGCGCCAGGCGCGCGGCCACGGCCAGACCCACGACTCCGGCGCCCACGACCGTGACCCCGACGTCCGCCATGCCGGCGCTCCTACCAGCCCTCGATCAAGCGGCAGTGGCCGGCGTCGATCTCCGGAGCAGGCCACGGAGCGCGAAACCCTTGACCGAGACGGCCGTGTCGGCCATGCCGGGCCAACACTAGCCGGCGCGGCGCGGGCACGCAACCCTCGCGCCGGCCCGTCGGGTATGCTCGCGCGGATGAGCGCGCCGCCCTACGCCGGCAAGGTGGTCATCGTGACGGGCGCCTCCACCGGCATCGGCCGCGCCCTGTGCGGGCAGCTCGCCGCGCAGCGGCCGCGTCTGGTGCTGGCCGCGCGCGACGAGGCGCGGCTGCACGCGGTGGCCGAGGAGTGCCGCGCCCGCGGGGCGGAGGCCATCGTGGCCCCGACCGACGTCACGGTCGCCGAGCAGTGCCGGACGCTGGTCGAACGCGCGGTCGCCCACTTCGGAGGCGTGGACGCGCTGGTCAACAACGCCGGCCTGAGCATGTGGGCGCGCTTCGACGAGGTGCAGGACCTGTCGGTCTTCGAGGCCCTGATGCGCGTCAACTACCTGAGCGCGGTCTACCTCACCCACTACGCCCTGCCGGAGCTGAAGCGCCGCCGCGGCCAGATCGTCGGCGTGGCCAGCGTGGCCGGCCTCACGGGCGTGCCCACGCGCACGGGTTACGCCGCGAGCAAACACGCCATGATCGGCTTCTTCGACTCGCTGCGCGTGGAGCTGCGGGGAACGGGGGTCGCGGTGACCATCGTCGCTCCCGACTTCGTCGTCTCCGAGATCCACCGCCGGTCGCTCGGGCCGGACGGGCGGCCGCTCGGCCAGACGCCGATGCAGGAATCGAAGATCATGACCACGGAGGCCTGCGCGCGCCTGATCCTGGGGGCCATGACCGGACGCCGGCGTCTCGTGGTCGGGTCGCTGCGCGGCAAGGTGGGACGTTGGGCGCGCCTTCTCACGCCCGGACTCATCGACCGCATCGCGGAGCGCGCCGTACGGCGCGGACGTTAGTGCACAATGGGGAGAACGTCGTTCGAATGCTGGAGGTTTACGATGAGACTGTCCCCGCCCAAAACCGTTACCTGGGTCGTCGCGCTCGCCCTCGGCGTCCTGGGCCTGCTCGCCCAGCAGGGCATCTTCCGCATCACCGGCCTGGACGTGAACCCCTTCTGGATGGTGTCGATCGGCTGGGTGCTGCTGCTCGTGGCGACCCTGGTGAAGGGGTTGTAGCCGTCAGCGCAGGTCGAGCCGCAGGCCGAAGCGGAAGACGCGCGGAGGCTGGCTGGCGGTCACCGCGCGGAAGGCCGCTCCCGTCAGCACGTCCTCCTCCGCCTCGTGCGCGTTGCCGAGCAGGTTGAACCCTTCGGCCACGAGGGCCAGCCGGGCGCGCCCGAGGTCGAGGCCCTTCTCGATCCGCGCGTCGACGCTGATCGCGAACTCGAACCGGTGGCGGCCGTTGGGCACCGCCTGGACGGCTTCGGCGCCCTGGGCGAGGTCGCGCGCGATCACGAGGCGCGCGAACGGCTGGCCGTCCTGGTACCGCGCCACCAGGCCGAGGCGCAGGTCCCTTGGCGCCGCGTAGCGTCCCGCCACCTTGATCGTGTACGCGCGGTCGCCGAAGAGCCGGCCGCGGGCGAACGTGTCCGCGTTGGGGTGGTCCCGCCGCTCGCCCACGAAGCCCTGGTCGTTCTCCGAGGCACGGAACCCGGTCCAGGCGTTCGGTCCGTCCGAGCGGTGGGCGGTCGCCCCGAAGAGCAGCCCCAGGCGCTCGCCCTCGCGCGCCAGCGTGATCTCGGCGCCCTCGTGCCAGGCGTCGTCGCCCGGCACGTTGGTGAGCAGGTAGCGGTCCCTTCCGAAGCTGGACGCCCGCCGCTCGTAGACCGGCAGGAGCTGGTCGTCGCCCGGGCCGAGGATGTCGCCCCCCGGATCGGGGACCGTGCGGCGGATATAGTCGGCCGCGGTGAGGCCGGTGTTCACCGTTTCCAGCAGGTCCGTCTCGCGGCGGTAGAGCCCCACCAAACGCGCGGTCCAGAGCCCGCCCCGGCGCTCGATGCCGATCAGGACCTCGCGTGTGAGCGGCGCGCGGAGGCCGCCATCGAGGCTGGCCACCGTGGCGCCGGGACCGGCCCGGGCGACGAGCGGGCCACGCTCCTGCGTCCGGAACACGCCGTCGGCGTCGCGGTCGTCCCAGCGATGCACGGTCGCGGTGGGCGCGGCCCGGTCGCCAAAGGCCAGATGCGACAGCGGCAGGCCGTGCCGGTATTGGCCGGCGCCCGCGAGGAGCGCCAGCTTCTCCCCCAGCCGCCACCGCGCGCGCAGGCGGGGCGAGACGGTCAGCCACGAGACGCTCTCGCCGCCGCTCGCGGCCGACGCGTCGAGCCACTCGAGGCGGGCGCCGGCCCGCACGCTCCAGCGCCGCGCGGCGTCGGTGCGACCCTCGATCCAGGCGGCCGCGTCGGTGGAACGCCAGCGTGACGGATCGCGGCCCACCGACTGCTCCCACACGCGCGCGCCCACACCGCCGAGGCGCTCGGGCACGACCCAGGTGCCGGGGACGAGCGCCATCTCCGCCTCTTCCCGCGTCACGGACGCGCCCATCTGCACCACGCCGCGGGTGCCGATGAGCGCGCCCGGCCGTTCGACCTCCGCCTCGGCCGAGACACGCGTCAGGACGCGCTTGCCCGGGAGCGGGATCTCCGGCACGGGGCCGTCGCGCAGCCGCTCGACCGGGGAGCCGAGCGAGGTGCCCGCGCTGTCGTGCGTGCCGCGCGCGTACGCGAGCTTCACGCCCGCCGTGGCGCCGTCGCGCCGGCGCCCCCGCCATTCGCCTTGCGCCAGCGCGAACCCGGCGTCTTCCTGGCGGGCGGGGTCGAGGGCGGCGGCGCGCGCCGCGTAGGGGCGCTCGACGGACTGCCCGGCGGCGAGGAGCCGCGCTTCGTGGCCGGCGCCCGGCCTGAACGTGAGCTGCCCCATGGCCGAGAGCACGCGGCTCGGGAGCACGAGAGGCTCCTCGCGCTCGAACCGGCCCGCTTCTCGCGCGCCCGCCGCGAACAGCAGCCCCGCCCTCTCGCCGAGCGGGCCGCTGGCCACGATCGTCCCGTTCCGCCAGTGGTCGAGACGCGCAACGGGCGGCGCCACGCCGGCGCGAGCGGTGTGGGGCCGCGCGGCATCGGCGGTCAGCGAGGCGGACCATGACGCGCCCGGCCGGCGCGGCGTGGCGGTGAGCACCGGGCCGGCGCCGCTCACGCCGGCGGGGAGGAGCGACGTGGCCAGGCGCAGGGAGGAGAGCCAGGCGAGATCGGGGTCGAGGAGAGAGAAGCCGGATCCCAGGGGGTCGATGACGTCGGCCCCGGCGAACAGGAACGTGGCCTGCGTGAGCGACGTCCCGTGGGCGGTCACGCGGCCCGGAAGCCCCGCCCATACCCCGCCGGTGTCCATGCGGTCGGCGACCGACACGGCTTCCACCGTCTCCAGGAGGGACCAGGGATCGCGGCTCCCGGGCAGGTCGCGGAGCCAGTCGTCGCCGAAGGCCGTGCCTTCGGCCGGCTGATCGAGGACCAGCGTCTCGATCGACGAGCTCCCGGGCGCGAGCGTGGCCCTGAGGATCGTCGCGCGGCCGGGGAAGACCCGCGCGGTCGAGCGCGCGGGGGCCGCGTCGGCGCGCTCGACCGTCAGCTCGTACCGGCCCGGCGGCACGTGCAGGAAGACGGTGGCGCCGTCTCGCTCCTCCACCTCGGCGGACCAGTCGAAGGCGAGCGCGTGCAAGCGCGCCACGCTCGGGGCCGCCGCGGTCGCGGCGGCCGGCGCCAGCCGTACCTCCACCGTTCCGGTGTCCAGGCCCGCGTGTGCGCGCGCCGGGCACGGCAGGGCCAGGGCCAGGAAGGCGGCGAAGGGGCGGAGGTTCACCTAAGGGTTGCGAGACACTAGTGGGTGATCTTCTTCCGCTGCGGCGGCGCGTCGCCGGCGGGCCCGGGGAGAGGGGGAAGGCGCACGGGGGGCGCCGGCGGCCGGACGGCCTGGCGGACCGCGGGCGGCTCGGGGGCGCCCTCCGCCACGGCGTCCTCGTCGTCGATCAGGTCCGGCAGCATCCCGTCCTGCGCGATGCCGAGCAGCTCCTCCATGTCGCGCACGCCGCGCTCGGTCTCCTCGGCCGAGGTCACGAGGCTGTCGAGCTGCTCGGTGATGGTCTTCGGGTCGCGCATGGAGTAGCTCTGGTCGCGCAGCAGGTGCAGGACCTCCTGCACGGTCTCGGTCTGCGCGTCCACGAGCTGCTTGTTCTCGAGCGCCTTCTGGTAGCGCTCCATCCGCTTGACCAGCACCGCCTGCGTGCGCGCCTTCACCCGCTTGACGCGGTCGGGGCTGCGGGCCATCTCCTGCTCCAGGCGCGCCATGCGGTCCTGGATGCGCCGCGGGTCCGTGCTCTCGAAGTAGTGCTCGTAGCGCGCCACCGACGACCGCATGCGCAGGTAGAAGGCGAGCAGGAAGTCGAGCTTGCTCACCACCTCGTCGAGCAGCATCTGCGAGGAGGGATCGAGGCCGGTGTAGTTCTGCCGGATCTCCTCGGCCAGGCCTTCCAGCTCGAGGTAGCGCTCCCGCTCGCGCTCGTCCAGCGAGTCCATCATGGCCGCGCGCTCGCCCCGCTTGCGCGCGTGTTTGTCCTTCTCGCGCCGGCGGGCGCGGTTGTAGCGCTGGAAGCGCTCCATGAGGGGCAACACGGTCAGCTCCACCCCCGCCGCGATGATCAGCGGGAGGAAGCTCCCCGAGAGCACGGCGAAGCCGACGGCGGTGCCCAGGGCGATGAGGTTGTATTGGCTCTTGAAGGCCTCGACGAGGTAGTTGGGCTCCTCGGAGGAGAGGGCCTTCTCGACGTCCGACCGAAGCTGGCGGCCGCCCTCCATCGTGGCTTAAGCTACCATCCTTCCCGCAAAGGAGCATCTATGCCGGTGACCGTCAAGACCATCACCCTCTGGCGCCGCGATCTAGAGAACACGCCCGGCGCCCTCGCCACCGTGCTCGACCCCGTCGCTAGCGCCGGGGCCGACCTGCAGGTGGCCATGGGCTACCGCATCCCGGGCCAGGAGGACCGCGCGGTGATCGAGCTCGCCCCCGTGCGCGGCCGCAAGGCCAGCGCCGCCGCGCGGCAGGCGGGCCTCCGGCCGTCGGACATCCCCACGCTCGTGGTGGAGGGCGACAACCGGGCGGGGCTCGGCCGCGACCTCGCGGAGGAGATGGGCCGGGCCGGGATCAACATGGCGTTCCTGGTCGCGCTCGTGGTCGGACGCCGCTACTCCGGCGTCTTCGGCTTCGAGAGCCCGGAGGATGCGCGGACGGCCGCGGCCATCATCAAGCGCTCGTCGGCGCGGCCCGGGAAGAAGGCCGCCCGCAAGCCCGCCCGCCGCCGCTAGGATCACGTTCCGGTCGTCTTGCTCCCGGCGTCCGCCGGGCTCAAGTCGTCAGGCGGACGTTGCCTCCGCGGGCCTCCTTGCGGATCGTGTCGAGCACGAGCGTCTCCAGCTCGCGGAAGCGCGCCGTGCTCTTGAGGTCCTCGGTGCGGTGCAGGGGCAGGTCCACGTCGATCTCGTGCACCACGGTGCCGGGCGCGGCGGAGAGGACGTGGATCTTGTCCGCCAGGTAGACCGCCTCGGCGATGTCGTGGGTGACGAAGAGGATCGTCCCCTCGATCTCCTCCCACAGCTCGTTGATGAGGTTCTGCATGCCCAGGCGGGTCTGGACGTCGAGGGCGCCGAAGGGCTCGTCCATGAGGATGATCTCGGGCTTGACGGCCAGGGTGCGCGCGATGGCCACCCGCTGGCGCATCCCGCCCGAGAGCTGGCCGGGATACTTCTTCTCCGCGCCCTGCAGGCCGACCTTCTTCACCCACGTGCGCGCGACGCTCTCGCGCTCGGCGCGGGGCACGCCGCGCAGCTTGAGCCCGAAGGCGACGTTGTCGAGCACGGTCAGCCACGGGTAGGAGCTGTAGCTCTGGAACACCATGCCGCGGTCGGGCCCGGGCCCGGTGATGGGCCGGCCGCGCACGAGAGCCTCGCCGGTGGTGGGAGTGAGGAGGCCGGCCACGATGTTGAGGATGGTGCTCTTGCCGCAGCCGGAGGGTCCGAGGAACACGCGAAACTCGCCGCTGTCGGGCAGGTCGCGCACCACGAGGTCCACGTCGCGGATGGCCTGGAAGGTCCGGCCGTCCGGGCTGACGAAGGTCTTGCCGACGTTGCGCAGCTCGAGGACGTTGGGGTGCGGGACCCGGGCAGCTTCGGCGGACATCAGCGCTTCCAGGCGAAGAGCTGCCGGTTGGCCATGCGGATCATCCAGTCCGTCACCACGCCGATGAACAGGATCACCAGCACGCCCGCGAAGATCTGGTCCACGTGCGAGCGCTTGCCCGCCACCGTGATGAGGTGGCCCAGCCCGTAGCGCGCGTTGACGATCTCGGCCAGGATCACGTAGGTCCAGCCGATGCCGTTCATCACGCGCAGGGCCTCGCCGATCGAGGGCAGGCTGCCGGGGACGAGCACGTGCCGCACGAGCTGGCCCCGGCTCGCGCCCAGCGTGACCGCGGTCTGCAGGTACACGTCCTCGACGTTGTCCACCGCCTCCACCACCAGCGGCAGCAGGTACACGAAGGTGCCCGCGAAGAGGAGCATGATCTTCATGGCCTCCTCGATGCCGAACCAGACCAGGAAGAGCGGCACCAGCGCCGAGATGGGCAGGAAGCGGAGCGGATCGACCAGCGGCGCCAGGAAGTGCTTCACCTTCGGAAACGTGCCCATGAGCAGGCCCAGCGGTATGGCCACCGCCGCGGAGAGCAGGAAGCCCATGCCCACGCGGTACAGGCTCCAGCCCGCGCTGCGCACCAGCGCCTCCTCGAAGTGCAGCGCCGGGAAGGCGCGCAGAACCTCCGTGGGCGAGGGCAGGATCACGGCGGGGATGATCCCGCCGTAGGACAGGACGCACCAGACGGTGGCCAGGGTCAGGAACCCGGCCAGGGCCAGGACGCGCGAGTGGCGTTGCGAGACCGGCTCGCGCACGCCCTTCAACGCGGCAGCACCTCGAAGTCCGTGCGCCGGTTCTTGGCCCGGCCCTCCTCGGTGTCGTTCGTGGCCACGGGCTTGGACGGCCCGTTGCCCACCACGTCGAACTTGTTCCGGTCGAACCCCTTCGCCACCAGGAAGCGCGCCACCGCGTCGGCGCGCGCCCGGGACAGGCGCAGGTTGGCGTCGGCGTTGCCCACGCTGTCGGTGTTCCCGGCGATGCGCAGGTACGCGCTGCCGAACGTGGCCGCGAGGTCCACCACCTGCGTGTCCAGCACGGCCTTGGCGTTCTCGTCGAGCGCGGCCGAGCCGGACGGGAAGTAGATGGAGACGGTCTTGGTGAGGATGGGCGCCGTCGAGCCGCGGGGCGCCGTGAACTGGAACTCTGCGGCCGCGGGCGCGGAGGACCCGGGGAACCACTCGGCGGCGGCCTCCATGAAGCGCGTGTCCACGGTCTGGTAGGGCTCGTAGACGTCCTTGACCTTGCCGATCTTGCGCCAGATGCCCTGGGACGTCTTGTAGATCGTGTGGTAGTTCGCGAGCGAGCCCTCGGGGTCGAAGAAGGCGCGGTTCTCGGCGTAGTTGGGCAGCTTCACGTCCTCCAGCATGCCCTTGGCGTCCTCGAGGCCGATGCCGGAGAAGCTCTTGGCCAGGAGCGCGGCGGTGGAGTCGGGGTTGGCGTTGGCCAGGTCCACGCCCTTGAGCCATCCACCCACGAAGCGGCGCAGGTCCTCCGGGTAGCGCTCGATGAAGTCCCCGCGCGCGACGAAGATGTCGGCGATGAGGTTGCTGGCCTCGCGGGTCGAGGCCAGGATGTGCCCGCCCTGGCGCTCGCGGGCCGCGATGTAGACGTCGGGCGACCAGCTCACGGCCGCGTCCACGCGGCCGGCCTTGAACACGTTGGCGGCTTCCACCGCCGAGGTCGTGAACACCCACTCCACGTCGCGGTTGGTCAGCCCGCCCTGGGTCAGCACGTACAGCGCGAAGTAGTGGGACGGGGTGGCCTCGGCGCAGGCGAGCTTGCGGCCGCGCAGGTCGCCCACGCTCTTGATGGAGGCGTCCACGGCGATGGCGTCGCCGCCGCGGCTCCAGTCGTACTGCAGGATCGCCTTGGGGTTCAGGCGGGCCAGGCCGCCGTACTCGAGCGAATAGGCGTCCACGGTGGACCACATGATGTCCACCCCGCCCCGGTCGCCGCCCGCGCGGAACGCGTCGCGCGACTTGTCGAAGTCGTCGATCACCAGCAGCTCGACCTCGATGTCGAACTCCTTGCCGAAGACGCTGTTCCGGTTGGGCGCGAAGCCGCGGTTGGCCACGATGCCGCCCGCGTAACCGCCCCAGGTCACGATGGCCACGCGGATGGGCCGGTTGAGCCGCGCGCCGCCCCCGACCGGCCGCGTGCTGCCGGGCGTCACCCCGGCCGGGATGGCAGGGGGGGAGCCGCCGGTCGCGCCGAAGTCGTCGCGCGAGACGACGCCCTCCGCCCGCTTGTCGGGAGCGATCAGGCCGGCCACGCGGTCGAGCACCCCGTACCGGTACAGGCCGTAGCCGAGCAGGCCCAGGCCGCACAGCACCAAAAGGACACGGCCCAACGGCGTCAGCTGTCGTGCCAAGTGTTCCTCCTCAGGGAACGAGCGTGGACATCATGCCTGGCCCGGCCGCGGCGCGGCCGGGGCAGGACCGAGGGACACCGGGTTGTCGCCGCCCTCGATGAAGTGGGAGACGACGTCCTGCATCCGGCTCTCTTCCTGCCGCTTGCGCTCCTGCAGGCGCGAGAAGGCCTGCGCGGCCTCGTCGGACTCGCGCTTGAGCTTCTCGATCTCCACGTTGATCTTGCGCAGCAGGCCCTCCATCTCCGCCTTGAGCGACTCGATGCGGGTCTGGTTGGACGCGCGCAGCTCGTGCAGCTCCTTCTCCTTGGCCGCCTCGAAGGAGTCGAGCGCCTTGTCGCGCAGGACCGCGTCCTGGAGGACCTCGCGCAGCGGCACGGAGGCGGCCTCCAGCGCGGCCATCACCGCCGCCGCCTTGACCTCGCGCCCGAGTGGCGCCAGACGCCTGCTCGCGAGCATCTCCGCGACCTTGTTCACACCGTAGCCGTGGGGGGGAAGCTCGATGCCGGCCTCCCCGTAGACGGCCGCGAAATCCTCCACCGACGCGGGGACGCTGGACACCTCCACTGCGCGGGGCTCGGCCGCGAAGGCCTCGGGGGGGATGTCCCTCTCGGCCGGAGCGGCATCCGCCGGCACTTCCCCGGCGTCCGTCACGATGAGCCGGACACCCCGGCCGACCAGCTCCCTGAGCCTGCTCACGTGCCACCCCTCGAGGGAATAAGACGAAGGCGCCGCCCGCGGGTTCCCGCAACCGAACATCTCCAACAGGCGCGGCCACTTGTAGCAACGGCGCCGGGTGGTGTCAAATGAGCGCCGTGTCCGGGAACGCTGCCTCGATCGCCGCGCCCGACCTGGCCAGCGTGCTCGACTCGCACCGCGGCGAAGAGGCGCTGCGCTCCGCGGTGGAGGCGGCCTGCGCGCCCGCCGCCCCGCCCCCGGCGCTGCTGAGCCTGCTCGGCCGCTTCATCCAGTTCAACGCGGCCTTCGGGGCGGGGCTGGCCAACCTCGCCGGCGAGATCGCGGCGCGCCCGGCGCTCTTCCGCGATCCCGAAGAGCCCGTGCGCATCCTCGCCGACCGCGCGTCCGAGGTGGCCGCCGACTTCTTCTACGCGGCGGTGGACGAGTTCGACGACCGCCTCACGCCGTGGCGCGACACCCACCGCACGCTGGCCCAGGCCACGCTGAAGGGGCTGGGCGCGCACTTCGGCTACGCGCCCGCCGACCTCAACGACGTCGTCCGCATCAACCCGGCGACGGAGTCGGCGCGCGCCGCCGTGTGGGAGGGCTACGGCGTGGGCGCGGCGCTCGACGAGCCGCGGCTGTTCTCGGCCATGGGCTTCCACGCCGGCAGCGAGGTCCTGGCCGACCACGAGTTCACCGTCATCGACCGTTGCCTGCGCGCGCGCCGGCGGGAGCTGGTGGAGGCGCTCGAGGGCATGAAGGTCGAGGTCCTCGGCCGGAAGCACGACGCCTACTACTGGATCCGCATCCACACCAGCGTGGAGGCCGAGCACTTCGAGGCGGCGCTCGCGGGCGTGAACAACGCCCTGCGCTTCTACGCGGGCGCGGA
>DATKEG010000116.1:0-4398 GCA_035544515.1 Vicinamibacteria bacterium
ATACCCGGCCACTGCCTTTCCGGCCGCACCTCCCTTGGAGGTGGGAGAAGGCAGCCGCAAGAACTCAGACGTTTATGTTGTAGGCGACAGGACAGATTACCCGTTTGTCGCGCGATGTCAACCGCGCGTGGCGGCTGCTAGGCCGGCTCGGCCGCTGGCGCCGGCGCGCCCGACCACGGGACCAGGGCCAGGGTGCGTCCCGCGATTCGCGTCATCGCGGCTGCTCCAGGTCTTCCTTGCGTACCGTCCCGATCCATTCCAGCGCCTGGCCGTCGGCCAGCAGGCGCGCGCGGAGCTTCGGGTAGCTCACGCGCTGGACCGGCAGGCGCTCGTCGATGGCCATGGCGGCGGCGGTCGCGGCCGACTGTCCCAGCACCATGAAGACCGGCTCCATGCGGATCGAGCCATAGGCGATGTGCGAGGAGGACAGGCCGACGGGCACGAACAAGTTCGCGCACTCCGATTCGCGCGGGACGATGGCCCGGTAGGAGATCGGGTAGGGCGGAAACCCGCCCACCTCCACGTTCCCCTCGTTCATGACCCGGCCGGCCCGGACCACGCGCTGGCAGTTGTGCGAATCCATCGTGTAGGCGGCCAGACCGACCACGTCCGGCTCCAGGCGCCGGCGCACGCAGTGGTGCTCGGTCATGACGAGGTCGCCGATCATGCGGCGGGCCTCGCGGATGTAGAGCTGGTGCGGCCAGCCACCCGTCTCCGGGAACTCGTCCTTGGGCAGGCCCCAGGTCCGCACTTCCTGCCTGACCTTCTCCGGCACGCGCTCGTCGTTGGAGAGGAACCACAGCAGGCCCTGCTGGTAGGTCACGTGGTCCTGGAAGATCCGCTCGCGCGTGGCGTAGTCGCCGTCCGGCCACTCATGGTTCCGGCCAATGTTGTCGGTGGAGAAGCCCCCGAAGTTGTTGAGGTCGGTCTTGCCGTTCTTGAGGGGCCAGTTCAGGTTCATGGCGTCCCAGATGCCGGCCTTGATGTAGCGCGCGAGCAGCGTGTAGCGGTCCGGGTCGTACCCGTTCGGCTTCGGGAACGGCAGGCGGTTCTCGGGCACGTTCGTGAGGAGCAGGCGGAAGTTGTAGGCCTGGACGCGGTGGTCGCCGTCTCCCTGCCGGCCGGGAGGATCGGCGGAGATGCCCTTCAGGAGGCCGCTCTTCGCGTCGCCCTCCACGACGTACGGATCCACGAACACCTTGAAGTTGTGGCTGGGATGGCCGAAGAAGACACCGTTCAGCGTCTCGTCGTAGGTGGCGTTGCCCTCCCGTCCGACGTGATAGGACACCTTGGCCTTGGCCATGAGGTCGCCCTCGTAGCTCGCGTCCACGAACATGGGCGCGCGGCAGGAGTGGCCGCTCTCCATGACGATCTCGACGATGCGGTTGCCGTCCTTGCGCACGGACTGGAGGCGCTGCTCGAGCAGCACCTCGACGCCGGCCTCCCGGACCATGTCCTGGAACGCCTGCTCGGCCACCTTCGGCTCGAAGTAGAAGCTCTCCTCTTCGCCGTAGTGCCGACCCAGCCGCCGGTAGAACTCGCGCGCGATGCCGCCGATGGCGGCCTTGTTCCCGAAATCCGTGCGGCCGAGCCCGCTGGCGGTCATACCGCCGAGGTGCCGCCCGAACTCCAGCAGGGCGGCGCGCTTGCCCAGCCGCCGCATCTGGACCGCGGCGCCGATGCCGCCCGGCGTGGCGCCATACACGCAGAGGTCGGTCTCGATGACCTTCGGGTTGGCCGCTGGAGGAAGCGGCGCGTAATAGCGGAGAGCCGGCGGTGCGACCGTCTGCGCCGCCGGCCGAGCGGCGAACGCGTGGAGAGCGGCACACAGGCCGAGCCCGACCCTGGCGAGCCGCCGATGCATGGGCGCGCTCAGAGGGTCACGTTGGGGTCGCCGTAATTGACGAAGTTGAACACGTTGAAGACCTCCACCCTCAGCTCCAGCTTGGCGCGGTCGAGTATAGACCGTGTACTTGAAAGTGCAGGCACTCCTCCCCTGCTCCCGGGCGTCCCCGACCCCTCGCGCGTCGCCCGCCGGCCCGCGAACCGCGATCGCGTCGGGAAACGCGTGGTAGTGCTATAGTCGGCTTCGCAGCCGCCAGGGGTATCCCGAGACGGGATTGAGAGAGACCCTTGGAACCTGACCCGGTTCACACCGGCGGAGGAAGCGCGGCGCGGGCAGCCTCTTCCAGGCGGCCGCTCCCGCCCCGGTTCCAGGCGCCACCCGGCGGCCGCGGAATGAGGAGAGCCCCATGACGACCACCGCGCCCGCCCCCACGGACTTCGCGGCCGCCTTCCCATCCTCCCGCAAGGTCCACCTGGAAGGATCCCATCCCTCCATCTCCGTTCCCTTGCGCGAGATCGCCCTCTCCGGCGGCGAGCCCCCGCTGCGCGTGTACGACACGAGCGGGCCCCAGGGCCACGACGTGGGGGAGGGCCTGCCCGCGCTCCGCGAGCGGTGGATCGAGGCCCGCGGCGGCGTGGACGAGGTCGCGCGCTCCCACGCGCCGCGGCCGGGGACGGTGCCCGCGGCCCTGCGCCGGCGCACGCTGCGCGGGTCGGGCGCGGTCACCCAGCTCCACTACGCGCGGCGCGGGGTCGTCACGCCGGAGATGGAGTTCGTGGCCCTGCGCGAGGGCGTGGACCCCGAGCTGGTGCGCGGCGAGGTCGCGCGCGGCCGGGCCATCATCCCCGCCAACGTGAACCATCCGGAGCTGGAGCCGATGGTCATCGGCCGCCGCTTCCTGGTCAAGGTCAACGCCAACTTCGGCAACTCCGCGGTGGCCTCGTCGATCGCGGACGAGGTGGAGAAGCTGCGCTGGGCCATCCTCTGGGGCGCGGACACGGTGATGGACCTCTCCACCGGCAATGACATCCACGAGACCCGGGAGTGGATCCTCCGCAACGCTCCGGTGCCCGTCGGCACCGTGCCCATCTACGAGGCCCTGGAGAAGGTGGGCGGCAAACCCGAAGAGCTGACCTGGGAGGTCTACCGGGACACGCTCGTGGAGCAGGCGGAGCAGGGTGTCGACTACTTCACCGTGCACGCGGGCGTGCTGCTTCGCTACATCCCGCTCACCGCGCGCCGCGTGACCGGCATCGTCTCGCGCGGCGGCTCCATCATGGCCAGGTGGTGCCTGGCCCACCACCAGGAGAGCTTCCTCTACACGCGCTTCCGCGAGATCTGCGAGATCATGCGCGCCTACGACGTGTCGTTCTCGCTCGGCGACGGGCTGCGCCCGGGCTCGATCGCCGACGCCAACGACGAGGCCCAGTTCGCCGAGCTGCGCACCCAGGGCGAGCTGACGCGCATCGCCTGGGAGCACGACGTGCAGGTGATGAACGAGGGCCCCGGCCACGTCCCCATGCACCTCATCCAGGAGAACATGGACAAGCAGCTCGAGTGGTGCCAGGAGGCGCCCTTCTACACCCTGGGCCCGCTGACCACCGACATCGCGCCCGGCTACGACCACATCACCTCGGCCATCGGCGCGGCCATGATCGCCTGGTACGGCACGGCCATGTTGTGCTACGTGACGCCCAAGGAGCACCTGGGCCTGCCCGACCGCGAGGACGTCAAGGCCGGGGTGATCGCCTACAAGATCGCCGCCCATGCCGCCGACCTGGCCAAGGGCCACCCGCGGGCCCGGGCCTGGGACGACGCCCTGTCCAAGGCGCGCTTCGAGTTCCGCTGGGAGGACCAGTTCAACCTGGCACTCGACCCGGTGACCGCCCGCGCCTTCCACGACGAGACGCTGCCGGCGGAGGGCGCCAAGAAGGCGCACTTCTGCTCCATGTGCGGCCCGAAGTTCTGCAGCATGGAGATCACGCAGCAGGTGCGGGACTTCGCCGCCGCGCAGGGGCTGGCGGAAGCGGACGCGCTGCAGGCGGGGTTGCGCACGAAGTCGGAGGAGTTCCGGCGGGAGGGCGAGGTCTACGTCGAGCCGCCAGAGGGCCGGGCGCCCGCCGCAGGCGCGGAGCCGGACGATGCCGGACCGCGCTCGGGGTAGGACGCCGGCGGCCGCGGGCCGCGGCTATCGGCCTTCTCCGCCCCCGACGTACGTCGCGACCGTGTCGTGATGCACGGCCATGTCCCGTCGCAGGTCCAGCGCGGGATCCGGCGCCTGGCCGGCGGGCGCCGTCTGCTGCTGGCCGAGGTCGGCCCACGAGTCGTAGCGCGTGATGCCGAGGAAGTTCCAGGGCGCGCCCTCGATGTGGGTCAACAGCACGCTCCGGCCCGCGCTCCGCTCCACGATCCGGTCCAGCGTCTGGCGTAGCTGCGTCCGGTGTCCGGTCAAGGCTCGATAGTCGGTGACGGTGTAGACCGGCTGCGCGCCGCGACCAGGCACCAGCGCCTTCTGGACGACGTCCCAGGCGGGCCCGACGGTGAAGGTGTCG
>DATKEG010000117.1:0-4965 GCA_035544515.1 Vicinamibacteria bacterium
GCCACTGGAACATGTACGAGTCCTTGGGCGTGTCCCAGTTCACGCCCGCCTCCAGCATCAGCACCTTGGCGCCGGCCTGGGTGAGCACGTAGGCGGTCATCCCGCCGGCGGCTCCCGAACCGACTACGATCGCGTCGTAGACCTTCGGCGCGCGGACGATGGCCATCGCTGCCTCCCGTGGATGTGAGACGGGCATTCTACGTTGGGAGGCGGGATCAAGACCAGACGTCTAGAAGGACACGGCCAACGTTGCGCGGACGCCCCCACCGGGCAAAGGACCGACCGACACTTGGACCGCGCTCACGGGAACAGGACGCCAGGTCTCCGATTGCATTCGATGGCCGACAAAGGCGCCAAGGGCGGCTCCGACGAGGATCCCGCCCGCAACGGCATCACCGCGGGAGTCGAAGCACGCCGAGCCCTGCGTCCGGAGGCGCGCGCAGTCCTCGGGGACGTCCGCGGTTCCCCCCAGCGCGCCCAGGACGACCGCTCCGATGATCAGGCCATGCCAGGTGCGACGGCGCCGTTCTTCACCCACCTCGACGCGCGTGATCGCGCTTCGGGGGACGCGCACGCGGACGTGCCTGTCCATCTCCACGACCAGAACGTCGGCGTCGCTCGAGAGGACCGTTCCCTTGAAGAGGCCATCCACCACCGATGGCGCGAGCAGGCGCACGCGTGCGCCCTCGGCCACGAGCAGGGACGCGGCGGACGCATCCTCGGCCCGGCCCGGCGCGGCGAGCAGCGCGACCAGGAGGGCGGCGGTAACGGTGCGAGGAATCATCGCAATCTCCTTCAGTTCAGGGGGTTGAGGTGGGCAAAAAGGGCACGTTGTGCCCAGGCTCGCCCCTCTCCGACGGGCACTGGCTTGGCGACCTACCTTCTCAGGAGCACGGCGGTGTTCCTGCCGTCGACGCCGGCGTTGGCCACGAGCGCCACGTTCACGGTTTCCGGCCGGGCACGGCCGGGAACGTAGTCGAGGTCGCAGTCGGGATCGGGGACGCGCAGGTTGATCGTCGGAGGCAGGAAGCCTCCGAGCATGGCCAGGATCGTGCCCACCGTCTCGAGCAAAGCCGACGCGCCCAGGGTGTGCCCGAGCATCGACTTCATCGCGCTGACCTGCACGCCGTACGCGTGATCGCCCAGGGCCGCCTTCAGCGCCGCGGTCTCGACTTCGTCGTTGTCACGCGTGGCGCTGCCGTGCGCGGCGACGTACTGGACCTCCCCCGCGCGGATGGCGCCCCGGCGCAGGGCGCTCTGCAGGGCGCGCGCACGCTGACGGGCGTGCGCGCCCGGCGCGACCGGACTCCCGGCCTCGCTCGTCACCGCGACGGCCGCCACCTCGGCGTGGATGCGCGCCCCGCGGCGCAGGGCGTGATCCATGGACTCCACGACCACGGCCGCTCCGGCCTCTCCCAGCACGATGCCGTCCCGCGTCGCGTCGAACGGCCGGCAGGCCGTCTCGGGGTCCTCCTTACGGCTCGAGAGCAGCCCGGCCCGCGCGAACGACGCCAGCACGGCGCGTGAGAGCGGCGCCTCGCCGCCGCCGACCACCGCGGCGTCGATCTCGCCGAGCCGGATGTGGCCCACCGCGAGGGCGAGCGCGCACGCCGCGGAGACGCTCGCGCTCGCGGCCGCCACGCCGTCCCCGTCCAGGCGCTGCAGCGCCGAGAGGCAGCTGCCGCCGATGCCGGTCAGGGACATGCCCTTGTAGACGCCGACCCGCGCGCGATCGATCGGGCCTTCGAGGAGACGGCTGTCCGCCAGCGCCTCCCGGCCCGCGAGGACGCAGAGAAGGGCCGCCCGGTCCAGGTGCCTGGCCTGGCGCCGCGACACGAACTCCAGCGGGTCGAGCGCCGGCGCGGGCGCCCCGATCGCGCCGCCCGGTGCCGCGCTCTCGTCGTCGAGCGTGCGGACGCAGGAGCGCCCGGTGCGAAGCGCGTCCGCCAGCGCGCCCACGCCGATGCCGGCCGCGGATACGGCGCCCAGCCCCGTCACCACCACGCGCCGCCTCACGGGCGCGTCTCGCTCGTGCGCGCCAGCGCCATTGCGACGCGGTGGTTGAGCATGCCCAGGCTGCTGCATGGTCAGTTCCGCACGAGGGATTCGACAGCGCGGGAGAAACGCGGGTCGCGGTCGCGAACGCCGCCGCCGTCGTCACGCGCGGACGAAGCACCGCCACCAGTCGTGTGGCCGATCAGGATCGAGAGCGATTCGTCCTCCTCACCGAAGTTGGCCAGCATGAGGACGTAACTGCCGGCGGCGACGTTCGGAAGGGTGATCGTCCGCGGCTTCTGGCCCGACTCCGACCGGGTGAGGAAGTCGCACGCCCGCGCGTTGAACTGATCCAGAGCGCATGCCCCACGCACGACGTAGACCCCGATCGGGCTCGCGGGGAACGTCCAGTCGACAGTGATGTCCACGGTACCTGTGCTCGGCGCCGCGAAGGCGGCGTTAGCGACGGTCAGCGCCGGCAGGGAGAACGATCCGGCGAGGATGACCGTGCGCACGGGCGGGGGGGGCGGCGGAGGCGGGGGGGGCGGCGGGGTCACCCCGTCCGACCCGCAGGCGCCGAGGACTACCGCGAGCACCAGGCTCGCGGCGAGTGTCGACATGCGTGGCGTCGCATTCATGGCTTCCTCCCGCCGGACGCGCACTTCACCGCCGTCCGGCTGCACCCCGTCCACTGCAGGGGAGGTGCCACCATGGCAAACGCTGGGGGGCGGCGCGCCAACTCTCCGCAGCCATGGTGCTTGTGGGCGGGATCGTGTGATCCGGCCGGACGGGTCCGCGCGCGAGTGCCCACCCGCTGCGCGTCGACGCCCACGCACTGCGCATCCGTGAGACGAGCACCGCAGCGGGTCCCTCCATCCGCGTGCCCTCCGGGTGTGGCGGGCTGGCATCGTGCGTGCTGGCCGTGAGTGGTTGGAAGCGTAGAATGACGGCCCTCCATCCAGCGGCGCACGGAGGACACGTGATGAATTCGGGCCGTGCCCCGGCCCATTACCGGCTTCGTGGCGAGGTGGGCGGCGCCTCGCGCTCCTACCCCCTCCGGCCCGGCGAGAACTGGGTCGGCAGCACCAGCGGCAACGCCGTCGTGCTGCCGCTGCGCGGCGTATCGCGACGCCACGCCCTGCTCACGCTGGCCCCCGAGGGGCTGATGCTCGAAGACATGGGCTCGAAGAACGGCACCCTGGTGAGGGGCGTGCGCATCCAGCGCACCCGTCTCCAGGCCGGAGACGAGATCCGCGTCGGCCCGGTGACGCTGCGCCTCGAGGAAGTGGAGGCCGAGGACGCGGCGATCGCCATCCGCCTGGACGCCGCCGGTGCGCCGGCGGCCGGCCTCCCCGATGGGGATACCACGGCGACAGGCGTGGACGATCACGGCCGCGTGAGCCTCGGACTGGTGGAAGGGCTGATCGCTCGCGCCTGCGCCTCGCCGGAGCCGGACCTGGCCGGCATCGCGACCCTGCTCGCCCGCGGGCTCAACGCGCGCAGCGCGTGCGTATTCGAGGTCCACAAGGGGGAAGCGGTCGCGCTGGCCGCTTCCGGCCCCGTGCCCGACCTGGCGGCCCACCGCGGGTTCGCGGAGCTCTCGCGCGGCGCGGCCGCGTCTGCGGGCGCCGTCCGCTCGGCCTCGCTGGCCGGCGACGTGCCCCTGGCCTGCGCCGTCACGGCTGGACCGGGCTCCGAGCGGCTCGGTATCGTGGTCGCGGGCGAGGTCGGATTACGGCGAGCGGACGTCGAAGCCGTCCTGCACCTGCTCGTCGCGCTGCTGCAGCGGCTGCGCCCGCGGACGCTCGCGCCGCGTCCGGCCCGGCCCGCCGATCCCCCCGGCCTCGAGTTCCCGGACGGTTACGTACCCGGTGAGTCGCAGTCCATGCGCTCGTTCTACGCCCAGATGCGGCCGCTCGTGCAGGGCGACCTGCCCGTGCTGCTCCTGGGCGAGACGGGCGTGGGCAAGGAGTTCCTGGCGCGGATCCTCCACGACTCGTCGCGGCGGCGAGGCGGGCCGTTCGTCGCCATCAACTGCGCCGCCATCCCCGCCGACTTGCTGGAGGCCGAGATGTTCGGCATCGGCAAGGGCATCGCCACGGGCGTGGTCGAGCGCCGCGGCAAGTTCCAGATGGCCGAGGGCGGCACGCTCCTGCTCGATGAGATCGGCGACATGCCGCTCGAGCTGCAGGCCAAGCTGCTGCGCGCGCTCCAGGAGAAGGAGGTGCAGCCCGTCGGCGGCGCGCCCGTCCCCGTGGACATCCGCGTGATAGCGGCCACCAACTCCGACCTGCACCGCCGCATGGAAGAAGGCCGCTTCCGGCGCGACCTCTACTTCCGCGTCGCGGGCTTCGCCCTGCGCGTGCCCCCGCTGCGCGAGCGCCGGGAAGACGTCCCCGCGCTCGTGGAGCGCTTCCTGCGCGCGTTCGCGCGCGAGACGGGCAAGGGCGTCCACGGCATCACGGTGAAGGCCCTGCGCGCGCTGATCGAGTACGCCTGGCCGGGCAACGTCCGCGAGCTGGAGCACGAGGTGCGGCGCCTCGTCTACCTGTGCCCGGCGGGCGAGGCCATCGACTCCACCATGATCTCACCGCAGGTGGCGGCCGGCGTCGCCGAGGCCGGCGCCGGGCCGCCCGCGATCGACACGCTGGAGCTCGAGACGAACGTGGAGGCGCTCGAGCGGCGCCTCATCCGCGAGGCCCTGGGCAGATCGGGCGGCAACCGCAGCCAGGCGGCGAGGCTGCTCGGCGTCTCGCGCAACGGCCTGGCCATCAAGATGGAGCGCCTGGGAATCGGCGTGTCAGACTAGGCGCGGTGGAACCGGCGCGCGAGCGCGAGGACGCGAAGACCCTCGGCACCGCCCTCGTCCTCGTCCCCCTGGTCTGGCTCCTGCTGGGCTGGACCTGGAGCGAGACCGTTTCCGGCCACGACGGCCTGGCCAACGTGCTGGTGGTGCTGCGCGAGCTGGCC
>DATKEG010000118.1:0-10861 GCA_035544515.1 Vicinamibacteria bacterium
GGACGGTCTGGAGCGTGCCGGTCTGGAACGAGCGCGTGGCGTCGTCCCCCGCCTCGGGCTCGACGCCGATCACGCGGCACGCCGGGCTCAGCACCCCCGCCGCCAGCGCGGAGCCCGAGAGAAGCCCGCCGCCACCGCACGGGACCAGCAGCAGGTCGAGGGGGCCCGTCTCCTCGAACAGCTCCTTGGCCGCGGTACCCTGGCCCGCGATGACGTCCGCGTGGTCGAATGGCGGGATCAGCACGGGATCGCCCTCGGCCTGCAGGCGCCGCGCCACCTCCTCCCGGTCCTCGGTCCGCGGGTCGTAGGGCACGACCCGCGCGCCGTACCCCTCGGTCGCCCGGCGCTTGGGCGAGGGCGCGTCGGTCGGCAGCACGATCGTGGCGGAGGCGCCGAGGAGCCGGCTGGCCAGGGCGATCGCCTGCGCGTGGTTGCCGGAGGAGTAGGCCAGGATCCCGCGGCAGCGTTCCGCCTCGCTGAGCCGAGAGATCGCGTTGTAGGCGCCCCGGAACTTGAATGCGCCCATGCGCTGCAGGTTCTCGCACTTCAGGAAGACCCGCGCGCCCAGCCGCTCGTCGAGCGTGCGCGAGGTCATGACCGGCGTCCGGTGGGCGAAGCCGTCGAGGCGCCGGGCGGCGCCGGCCACGTCCTCGTAGGTGGGCAGGTCTAGAGCCATGGCGCGTTCACCGGGTTGGCCTTGCGCGTGTCGAGGACACCGTCCGCGGCCAGCGCCATGTTCAGATAGGCGGAGAAGTCCAGGCTGTGGCCGTCGGGCGCTCCCCTCCCGGCCGTGGCCAGGAGCGGCACGCGGTCGCTGTGGCGGACCTCCAGCCGCACCACGCCGTCGGTGAACTGCGCACGATCGCGCGCGCGGTCCACCTCGAGGTGGTACTCGCGGCCCCCGATGCGGCCCCACACCGCGTCGAGCCCGGCTTTCCTCAGGCAGAAGAACCCGTCGCGGTCCGGGCGGGCGGAGAAGGCCTCGCGCGACCCGAAGAAGCGAGGCTTCTCGATGTAGGGGCCGCCGTCCTCGGGGCAGAAGGTGTCGCAGTTGCCGCACTCGTTGCAGAAGTCCTGGAAGTTGGCAATCTGGTGCGTCTTGGTCACCGCGAAGACGCCGGCCGGCTCCGCCGCCACCGCGCCCTTGGCCACCACGAACCGCGCGTAATCGCCCTGGTGCACGGCCGTGTCGTAGACGAAGTTGGCGTCGTTGGGGCAGACGGGCACGCACTTGTCGCAGTTCACGCAGTCGAAGAGGGCGAGATGGCGGCCGATCTTGCGCGGGGCGCGGGCGTTTTGCGCGGCTCGGTAGCGCGGGTCGGCCGTCGTCCGGGCCACCAGCACCGGCGTGTTGAGCCGGGCGGACTCGGCCACGATGCGCTCGTAGAGCTCGGGCCGTCCGCCGCCGGCGAGCACGGCGACGAGATCGGTCTCGGGCGCCGCCAGCGAGGCGAGCAGGCCCTCGCGCAGCGGCGAGGGTGCGACGACGCGGCTCACCGCTTCCCTTCCCTGGCCAAGGGCCTTCACGACGTAGTCCCCCAGCCGCCTGACGCCCAGGGACCGCATCCGCTCCTCGAGCCGGTCGAGATAGGCGGGCAGCCGCGCGTACCCGCCGGGACGGAGCAGGTCCGTGCAGGTGGTGATCGGGGTGAAGCCCAGGGCCACGCACTCGGCGAAGTTCCGGCTGTCCACGCCCGCGGAGAAGGAGATGGGCACGCCGGGCCGGGCGCGCCGGTAGCGCTCGACGAGGTTCAACGTGAGGACGTGCAACGGCTCGCCGGAGAGGTACATCACCGCCTCGGAGGCCGGGAAGAACGAGCGGTGGTTGCGGACGACCAGCGTGTTGGAGAACTTCACCTGGAACGTGCGCCCCAGCGAGCGGGCCAGCTCCGTGAGGCGGTCGGTGACCTCGAGCGCCTGCTCCCACTGCAGGTCCTTCTCGAAGTCCTCGGCCCGGGTCTCGACGTCGCGGTACCCGAGCACGTCGTGCAGGAGCCCGTCCACCACGTCCTTGCCCAGGAGCGTGGGGTTGAGCTTGACCGTCACGTGAACGCCCATCTCGGTGAGCAGGTGGCGCACGATGCCTTCGATCTCGCCCGCGGGGCAGCCGTGGAACGTGGAGAGCGTGATCTGGTCGGACAGCCGCGTCGTGTAGTCGAGGTCGCGCAGGTGGGCGAGGTCGTCGGGGATCTCCCCACGCAGCGTCTCGACCTCGGCGCGCGCGTCCTTCATCGACTCGATCCACCCGCGCACCTGCGGCGAGCGGATGCCGGCGAGGTCGTAGCCGACGCTCATGTCGAAGATGGTGTCGCGCGTACCCGCGGCCGGGAAGGCGCCGAGCAGGTCGGTCTGCCGCAGAACGTCCACCAGCATGGAGCCCGCCACGTACTCGCGGAGGCTCTCCCCCAGGCGCAGCTCCTGGCTCCACTCCACGTTGTAGCCGACGTTCGTGGCGTCGATGCAGGGCCGGGGGATGGCGAGCCGGTCGTTGACCTGGACGGTCTTCAGCTCGAGGATGCGGCTTCCGGCCAGCCAGGCCAGGACGATGTTCTGCGCCATCTGGTCCTGCGGCCCCGCCGCGGGACCGAGCGGGTTCGCGGCCCGGCGGCCGTGGAAGCGCACGGACAGGTCGAGGTCTCCCGGCCCCGGCCAGAAGCGGCGCGCGGGCAGGTCGAAGATCTTCTGCTCCCGCTCATGCTCGCGGAAGAGGCGGCGCAGAAGGTGGGGAAACGGCGCGGGGACGAGGTCGGCCACTGGCGGGACCCGGGTCAGTGCACCGGCGTCGAGTGATACAGCCGCGCGGACCGCACGATCTCCTCCACCTCGTCGGCCTCCGCCCCCACGTCGTCGCGCTCGCACGTGTACGAGATGAGCAGCGCCGTCTCGTCGTCGGTCACCGACCAGAAGCGCCAGTGCCGCTCCCCGGTGTCGCGCCGCAAAAAGTACACGTGACGGCCGGGATGCCCGCCCCTGCCGATCTGCCCCTGCTCGACGTCGAGCCCCAGCGACCGCAGGAAGCGGGCCAGGAAGTCCGCGCCTCCGAAGCCCGGCTGCGGCCCGCGCGCGTGGCGCGCACCCGAAAGGTAGATCGTCCCCCGAGCGCGCGGGCTGCGCAGCGTGGTCACGCAATCCTCCGTGTGCCGGTCCCAGCCGTCCGGGATCTCCAGCGTGAACCAGCCGTACGGATCCGTGAGCACCGCCATGCGGAGGCCGTCCATCCTACTCTACGACCCGTCCCGGCCTCCTTCCCGTGGACCGTCCGGCCCGCACGACGAACTCGCCCCCCACGAGCACGTCGCGGATGCCCACCGGGAACTGCGCCGGATTCTCGAAGGTGGCCCGGTCCGCGACCTTCTCCGGGTCGAAGACGACCAGGTTGGCCCGGAAGCCCTCCTGGACGAGGCCCACCCCGCCCAGGCCGAACGCGGCCGCGGCCTGCGACGTCATCTTGCGCACGGCCTCTTCGAGCGTGAGCAGCTTCTTCTCCCGGACGTAGCGGCCCAGGATGCGCGGGTAGCTGCCGTAGGCCCGGGGGTGTGGACGTCCGCCGAGGAGCCCGTCGGTGCAGACGTTCACGAACGGCTGCGCCAGGAAGCGCTCCATCACGCCCTCGTCCTGCGAAAACGAGACCATGGCCACGCCCAGGCGCTCCTCCTCGAGCAGGTCGAAGACCGTCTCGAACGGGTCCTTGCCCGCCAGCCGCGCGATCTCGGCCAGGTTCTGGCCGACCCACTCGGGGTGCCGCCCCGACGGGATGTCGGCGATCACGATGCCCTCGGGTCCGCTCCACTTCCAGAAGTTGTCCCAGTCCGCGGGCGACGGGTCGGAAAGCTGGCGCCGCAGGAGCATGCGCTGGTCGGGGTCGCGCAGCCGGCCGAGCGTGGCCTCGGCTCCTCCCGCGTGCGCGGCCGGCGGCAGGATGGCGCCGAGCAGCGTGCTGCCGGCGGCGTAGGGGTAGAGGTCGGCGGTGAACCGCAGCCCGCGTCCGTGCGCCTGCGCGATGAGCGCGAGCACGGCGGGCGCCTTCTCCCAGTTGTCCTTTCCCGCGACCTTCAGGTGAGAGATGTGGACGGTGCAGCCGGACTCCCCCGCCACCCGCACCATCTCCCGCACCGCCTCCTGGATGCGGTCGCTCTCGCTGCGCATGTGCACGACCAGCGGCCGCTCCGCCTCCGCCAGCACCTTGCCCAGGCTGATCAGCTCGTCGATGTCCGCGTAGCAGCAGGGCGGATAGATGAGGCCCGTGGACAGCCCGCGGGCGCCCTGCGCGAGCGCGGTCCGCAGCAGCACGCGCATGGTCTCGAGCTCGGTGGCCGTCGCGCGGCGGTCGCCGTCCCCGACCACGTACTGGCGCATCGCGCCGTGCGGCAGGAGGTAGGCCAGGTCGGGTACGGGCCGCGCGGCCCGGAGCCGCTCGAGGTAGTCGGCCACGGACGACCAGTCCCACTGCACCCCGAAGTCGCCGAGCAGCCCGGCCAGCTTCTGCCGCCAGGCCGCGCGTTCCCCTTCGCGGACCGGGGCCACGGAGAGGCCGTCCTGGCCCAGCACCTCGAGGGTGATCCCCTGCCGCACCTTCATGGGCAAGGCCGGATCGGCCAGCACCTTCAGGTCGGAGTGGCTGTGCGTGTCGATGAAGCCCGGCGCCACCACCATGCCCGCGCAGTCCACGGCGTCGCCGGCCAGGCTCGAGCCGACGGCCGCGATGCGCGCGCCCTCGAGCGCCACGTCGGCGCGCAGGGGCGGCGCGCCCGAACCGTCCACGAGCGTGCCGCCCTGGAGGACGACGCCGTGGGGCATCAGAGGACGTCCCGGGCGATCTCGGCGTAGGACTCGGGGCGGCGGTCGCGGTAGAACTGCCAGTGCGCGCGCACCTCGCGGATGAGGTCGAGGTCGAGGTCGGCCGTGACCAGCTCGTCCCGGTCGCGGCTGCCCATGACCAGGATCCGGCCGTAGGGGTCGCAGAAGTACGAGCTGCCGTAGAACTCGCCGAAGTTCCACGGCGCCTCGCGGCCCACGCGGTTGTTCGTGCCCACGAAGTAGCCGTTGGCGATGGCCATGGAGGTCTGCTCGATCCTCCAGAGGTCGTCGGAATGGCCGGAGGTCGTGGCCGAGGGGACGAAGACGATCTCCGCGCCGTGCAGGCCGAGCAGCCTTCCGCCCTCGGGAAAGTGCCGGTCGTAGCAGATGTAGACGCCGATGGTGGCGAACCGCGTCTTGAAGACCGGATAGCCGAGGTTGCCGGGCTTGAAGTAGAACTTCTCCCAGAAGCCGGGCAGGCAGTGCGGGATGTGGTTCTTGCGGTACTTGCCCAGGAACGTGCCGTCCGCGTCGAGCACCGCGGCCGTGTTGTAGTAGACGCCCGTCGCTTCTTCCTCGTACACCGGCACGACCATGGCCATGCCGTGACGGCGGGCCTGCTCCTGCATGAGCCGGACGGTGGGGCCGTCGGGGACTCGTTCCGTGAACTCGTACCAGCGCGTGTCCTGCTCGGCGGCGAAGTACGGGCCGTAGAACAGCTCCTGCAGGCAGAGGATCTGCACGCCCGCCCTGGCCGCGTCCTCGATCAGGCGCAGGTGCTTGGCCACCATCGCCTCGCGGATCTCGGCCAGGCCCGCTTCGGCCGGGGACTTCACGTTGCTGGCCTGGATCAGGCCGCAGCGCACCGTTCGTGGCATGGGATCTCCCGCGGAAGTGCGGACGGGTGAGTCTACTCTAGACCCGTTCCATGCGACGCCAGAGCCGCTCGGCCTCCACGCGGGCCCGCGCGAACGTGGCGGCCGCGTCGAGCCCGAGCACGCGCCGGTCACGCACGACCCAGCGGCCGGCCACCAGCACCGAGCGCACGTGGCTGCGGTCCATGCCGAAGAGGAGATGGGCGGCCAGGTTGCCCGTGTGCAGCGGCGTGGGGGGGTCGTATTGGAGGACGACGAGATCGGCGGGGCCGCCCGCGTCGAGCTTCCCGAAGGGAAGCCCGAAGAGCGCCGAGGCCAGGCGATGCCCGCCGGCGACCAACTGCAAGGTCGCCTCGGGGGCGTCGGGGCGGCCCGACTCCCGCATGCGCAGGGCGGCGGCGCGCGCCTCCGCCAGCATGTCCCCGTCGATGCCGTCCGTGCCCAGCGCGCCGCGGAGGAAGGCCGCGGTGGGGGCGTAGCCGACGGCGTTGTTCTGGTTCGAGCGCGCGTTGTGCGCGATCCAGGCCCCGTGCGCGTGCGAGGACTCCACCTCCGCCCGCGTGAGATGAACGCAGTGCGCGAACAGCGTGCGCGCGATGATGAGGCCGTGACGGAGCAGGCGGTCCGGCACCCCCTCGTCGTAGCGCGCGCGGCAGTCCTCCACGTCCACCCGGTCCTCGGCCACATGGACGTGCAGGCTGCTGCCCGTGCGGTGCACGGCGTCGAGGAGGCCGCGCAGCGCGTCCTCGGACAAGGTGAAGCTGGCATGGGCGCCGACCATCCCGCGGGTGAGGTCCGAGGCCAGCGCGGCCTGGAACTCGACGTTCTCCTCGAGCCCTTCCCGGCGCCCGGCCTCGCCGTTGCGGTCGCTGACCTCGTAGCAGAGCACCGAGCGCAGGCCCACCTCCTCCAGCGCCCCGCGGATGGTGGCCAGCGAGCCGCGGATGCCGGAGGGCGAGGAGTGATGGTCAAGCAGCAGGGTGGTGCCCGAGAGGGCCGCCTCCAGGCCTCCCACCAGGGCGGACACCCGCACGGCCTCGGCGTCGAGCGCCCGATCCAGCCGCCACCACACGCGCTCGAGCACCTCCACGAAGCTCCGCGGGGGCGCCGCCGGCGGGGGCATGCCCCGCGCGAGCGCGCTGTAGAGGTGGGTGTGCGCGTTGACCAGGCCGGGGATGACCACGTGACCGGCCAGGTCGACGACCTCCTCGCCGTCCGCAGCCGGGAGATCGCTCCCGCGCTCCACGATGCGGCCGCCGTCGAGCCGGAGGTCGGCCCTCTCGACCAGAGGTGGATCGAAGGCGGCGAGGCTCGCGCCCTTGAGCAGCATGACGCTGCCGCCATTGTAGATCGCGGCGCCGCGCGCAGCGGGGCGCCGCGATCGAGGGGGGCTCAGGGGGGAAGATCCCCCCGAGATGACGCCAGACGGCCGCGCGCAGCACGTCAAGCGCGGTCCTGCCCACCCTGCGGTCGCGAGCCGGCAGGGCCGGTCAGATCGGCTGGTCGCGCAGGTGGGCGGCCAGGATGGAATCGTCCGGTTCGAGCTCCACCGGCCGCCCCGCGGCGCGGACGGCCGCGCGGACGTCCTTGAGTCCGCTGCCCGTGACCACCGCCAGCGCGCTCTCGCGCCGGCCCACGAGCCCGGCCGCGACGGACTGACGCAGCCCCGCCAGGGCGGCCACGCCCGCGGGCTCGCCGAAGACGCCGGCGCGGCGGCCCGCCTCGCGCATCGCCTCCAGGATCGCCTCGTCGGGCACGGCCACGAACGCGCCCCGCGACTGCCGTACCGCGCGCAGCGCCTTGCGCCAGTTGCGCGGGTGTCCGACACAGATGCTGTCGGCAACGGTCTCGGCCGGGCCCGGCACGAGGTCACGGCCCTCGCGAAACGCCCTCACCAGCGGGCTCGCCCCCGCGGCCTGGACGCCGAGCAGACGCGGCAGCCGCTTCACGAAGCCGAGCTCCCTCATCTCCTGCAGGCCTTTCCAGATGCCCGCGATCGTGCAGCCGTCTCCCACCGAGACCGCTACCCAGTCCGGGATCTCGGCCCCGAGCTGCTCGGCGATCTCGAGGCCGCACGTCTTCTTGCCTTCGACCAGGGACGGGTTGACCGCCGCGTTCCGGTTGTACCAGCCGTAGGCGCCGCAGGCGCGCTGGCACAGCTCCCACGCCTGGTCGTACGTACCCCGCACGCGCAGCACGCGCGCGCCGAACACGAGGAGCTGGGCCACCTTCGCCTCCGGCGCGAACTCCGGCACGAAGATGACGGACCGGAGACCCGCCGCGGCGGCGGCCCCGGCCAGCGAGGAGGCGGCGTTGCCGGTCGAGGCGCAGGCGACCACGCGCGCCTTGCGCCAGAGGGCGCGCGCGACGCCGACGCTGCTCGCGCGGTCCTTGAAGGAGGCCGTCGGGTTGCGTCCCTCGTCCTTGACGAGGAGCGACCGCACCCCCGCCCAGGCGGCCAGCCGCGGCGCGTCCGCCACAGGCGTCCAGCCGACGGGCCAGAGCGGCCGCCGCGCCGCCGCCGGCACGGGAAGCAGCTCGCGGTAGCGCCAGTGGTCGAGAGGCCGCGAGGCGAGGGTCCGCCGGTTGAGCGTCCGCCGGGCGGCGCGCAGGTCGAAGAGGATGTCGAGCACGCCCTCGGCGCCACACGTCTCGCACGGCCCGTCCAGCCCGCGGCGGTAGCGCCGCCCGCAGCGCAGGCAGGTGAGGCCGGTGACGTTCAGGCCGGCGCTCCGGCCCGCCGCTCGCGGATGGCGCGGTCCACGTCCGCGGCCTTCTCCTGCTGGCCGGTCCAGAAGGCAGGATCCTCCTGCTCGCGCAGCTCGGCCGCGGACCGTCCCTGCTGCTCCACCCAGGTGAAGTACTTCTGGTTGTGCCAGCGCCGCTTCAGCGCGCGCGTGCCCTCCAGGATGTAGTCGAGCTTCTGGTTGGTGAAGATGGAGAGCCGCCGGCGCGCTTCCTCCCGGCCCATGGGGCCGAGCTCGTCGTCGAGCCGCCGGAGCACGGACGGGTAGCGGTCGAAGCCGTCCGTGGCGACGGTGAAGACCCCCTGCTCCGGACGCAGCCCGTAATGGCGCGCGGCCTTGATCGCGCCCAGCACGTTGCCGACACCGCTGACCCCGAACAGGCCGGCCCAGGACCGCGCCCGCTCCTCCGTGACGCCCTCGGCCACGAGCGTGTCCGTGCCCTCCTGCAGGAGCTGAAGGCCCTCGAGGCATTCCTGGTCGTCCACGCAGACGAGCAGGTCGGTCGCCCACACGTTGTGGATCCAGGTGACGTGCTTGTCCCCGATGCCCTCGATGCGGTGGGCGCCGAACCCCGCGTCGTAGAGCGTCGGGCACTGCACAGGCTCCACGGCCACGGTGGCGGCGCCGGGGTGCTGCGCCTTGATGGCCTCGCCCGCGGCGATCGTCCCGCCCGAGCCCACGGCGGAGACGAACGCGCCCACCTGCAGGCGCAGGGCGCGCGCCAGCTCCAGGACGGCGGCCGAGGTGCACAGGAAGTGGAAGCGATAGTTGCCGAACTCCTCGAACTGGTTCAGCACGCGGTTGTGCGGCTCCGCGCGCAGGGCGCGCACGCGGTCGTAGATCTCCTTGACGTTGCTCTCCGAGCCCGGGGTCTTCACCACCTCCGCCCCGTAGCCCTCGATCATGGCGAAGCGCTCCGCGCTCATCTCCGCGGGCAGGACCACGAGCGACCGGTACCCGAGCCGCGGTCCTACCCAGGCTCCACCGATGCCGAAGTTGCCGGTCGAGGGGAACACCAGCGTGTGCTGGCCCGGCCGGCAGGCGTCCTCGAGCTGCTTTTCGGCGAGGATCGCGTAGGCCGGCCCGACCTTGTGGGAGCCCGTGGGGAACGGGCGGCCGGAGAGCACCACGATCGGCGAAGGCACGCCGGTGAGCAGCTCGGGGAGCACGGTGAAGGCGAGGGCCCCGGAGGACTTCCAGCCGATGTTCCACAGGTTGAGCGCGTCGAGCGGCCGCGCGCGAGCCTGGCGCGCCTTGCCCCGGAGCTCGTCCGGCAGGAGAGACGGATCCTGCATCTCCGCGTAGGTCGGCCCGAAGTTCATGGGGCCCCATTGTCGGCGCGCTCGGCCGTCGAGACAAACCCGGTCCAGAATGACGGACACCGATGCCCCTCCTCCGCCCGCTTCCGCGCGCGTTGCCCTGGTGGGCGGGTGTCGGTCTTCTGGCCCTCGCCGCTCGCCTCGCGTTCGTCGCGCTCGTCGACGGGCCGCTCGTCTTCGGGCACGAGCGGGTTTACTTCGGCAAGGCCCTCTGGATCGCCGAGCATGCGGCGCCGCTGGCCTTCATCCTGCGCGAGGATGCGTGGCGGAGCTGGGCGGGACCGTATTGGACGCTCCCGCCGCTCTACCCGCTCTTCCTGGCGGCGTGGATCGCGTCCTTCGGCTCGAGCCTGGCCACCATCCTCGTGATGCAAGGCGTGCTCGGCGCCCTGGCCGCCGTCGGCGTGGGACGCCTGGCCCGCGAGATCCACCGGCCCTCCGGCGCCTGGGCCGGCGCCGCCTACGCGGTGTATTGGCCGTCCGTGATCACGGCGAGCACCACCATGACGGAGAACCTGCACACCGTGCTGCTGGTCTGGGCCATGGCGATCCTGGCCGTCGCGGCGCGCACGGGTACGGCGCGCACGGGCGCGGCCGGCGGCTTCCTGCTCGGCCTCTCCGCCCTCACCCGCACCGTGTCGCTGCTGTTCGTGCCCCTGGCCGTGCTCGCCCATCTGCGCGGGCGAGGGGCGCGCCGCGGGGCGCGGACGGCGCTCGCGATCGCGGCGGGCGGCGCCGCGGCGCTCCTGCCCTGGACCGCCCGCAACGTCTTCTTGCAGGGCGATCCCGTGCTCGTGGACTCGGTGGGCGTCT
Organism: Vicinamibacteria bacterium; assembly: GCA_035544515.1. Taxonomy (GTDB): domain Bacteria; phylum Acidobacteriota; class Vicinamibacteria; order Fen-336; family Fen-336; genus DATKEG01. The sequence continues at coordinate 10,552 of DATKEG010000118.1, forward strand.
ACAACCTCTGGTACGACAACCTGTTCGTGAACGAGGACCGCGCGCGCATGCAGCAGGAGAGCATCGAGGCGCAGCCCACTCCCGCGGCGCGGCGCGCCCGGGCGCTCCTCCTGACCTGGCGCAACGTGAGCCGCGAGCCGGAAACGGTCCTGCGCAAGGTCTGGGACAACGCGCGCTACTTCTTCCGGCCCGAGGCACTCGACAGCCTGCTGCGCGTGGAGTATCCGCATCCGGGCTGGCTGCACGCGGCCTGGGTCGTCCTGGGGGACGGCCTCTTCCTGCTGGCCCTGCCGCCCTTCGCCGCGTTCGC
>DATKEG010000119.1:0-18563 GCA_035544515.1 Vicinamibacteria bacterium
CGACCGGCGTCGCCTGCGCGCCGGCGGTCCGCCCCGCGGCCAGGCCGGCCGCCGCCCGCGTGGAGGCGGACAGGAACGTTCGGCGGGTGGCGCGCATCCGTGGTTCCGCGGATCATAGCCCCTGCGCGGCCGGGTGGCGGACGGATCGGCGCGGGAGCCTTCCGTGGATCGAGACGACGGCGACACGTTCGAGCCCGACCTCGCGGCCGCGCGGACGATCCCCGCGCGCTGGTACTTCGACCCGGCGGTGCTCGACCGCGAGGAGCGCCGGGTGTTCGCGCGCACGTGGCAGCTCGTGGGCGCGGTGACGCAGGTGCGCGCGGCGGGGGACTACTTCACCTGCCGGGTGGGTCGGGAGCCGCTCGTGGTCGCCCGCGACGAGGCCGGCACCCTGCGCGCGCTCTCGAACGTGTGCCGGCACCGCGCCGGCCCCGTCGCCCGCGGCGCGGGCCGCGCGCGCTCGCTCCAGTGCGGGTATCACGGCTGGACGTATGCGCTCGACGGCCGCCTCCTGGCCTCGCCCGAGTTCGAAGGCGTCCGCGGGTTCGACCGGTCCACGATCCACCTGCCCGAGGCGCGTCTCGCGGAATGGGGCGGGTTCCTGTTCGTGAACCTCGACCGTGACGCCCCGGCGCTCGGCGAGTTCCTGGGGGCCATTCCGCACGAGACGCGCGGCCTGGCCATGGACCACCTGACCCTGCGCCGGCGCGTGGACTACGAGGTGGAGTGCAACTGGAAGGTGTACGTGGACAACTACCTCGAGGGGTACCACATCCCGCGCGTGCACCCCGCCCTCTTCCGCGAGCTCGACTACGGGGCCTACCGGGTGGAGACCGCGCGCCTGCACTCGCGGCAGCGCGCGCCCCTGCGCCGCGAGGGCGCGGTCTTCGGCGGGGGCGCGGGCGACGGGGAGGAGGCGCTCTACTACTGGGTGTTCCCGAACCTGATGCTGAACGTCTACCCGGGCAGCCTGCAGACGAACCTCGTGGTGCCGCTCGGCCCGGAACGGACCCTCACCCGCTTCGAGTGGTACGTCGCCGAGCCCCTCGACCCGGCGGCCGCGGAGAAGTTCGAGCAGGCGTTCGCCTTCAGCGACCAGGTCCAGCGCGAGGACATGGACATCTGCCGGGCCGTTCAGCAGGGACTGCGCTCGGCCACGTATCACCGGGGCCGCTATTCCGTCCTACGCGAGAACGGTGTGCACCACTTCCACGGGCTGCTCAGCCGGTTCCTGGCGGACTGAGCCGCGAGACTGACGGAGCATCAACGCCCGAGGCGATGGCGCTCCAGCGTCTCCCGGACCCGCCCCGGCAGGACGTCCGCTCGCCGCGCGGCGTCGAGCGCGATCCCCATCTGGGCGTCCCAGCCCGTGGCCGTCCCCATGATCTGAGCATGCGTCGCCCGGCACTGGTCGTCGTCCGGAGTGTTGACCCGGCCCTGAAGAAGGAGGAACCACTCGCGGCCCGCCGTGGTCTCGGGGACGAATCCGCCCAGGCAGGCCGCCTTGTAGCGGAACCAGGCGGCGTCGATGTCGCTGGCCGCGACGGCCAGGACCATGACCGCCGCGTCGAAGTCGCGCTCGCCGAAGGGGCGCAACGCACCTACGTCCTCGTCGCCGAGCGGGGCCTTGGCCGTGGCCGGAGGGAGGACGGCCGTGATCACCCGTTCCGGCGCCGAGACGCTCGGCACGCTGCGGGCGTAGGGCGAGGTCGCCCCGACGCTGGGGACCGCCACGCCGCCGACCAACGGCAGCCCCGCGGCGCCCGTGCTGCCCGTCGTGCCGGCGTTTGCGCCCGCGACCTCAGGGCTGGCGCCCGGCCCGCCGACGGTCTGAGGGGCCAGCATAGGGACGCTGCGGTTGGGCCGATCGGTGGAGAGCACGAGTTCGGTCGAGCTCGACGTGGTCGTGGGGGCGGCCGCGGACGGTCCGGGCTCGCCCGAGTCCGGCGAGGCCGGCCGCGCGTAGGTGACCACGAGCCGCTTGCGCCCGCTCTGGTCGACGATCGTCGAGTAGGCCGCCAGGACCTTGTCGCCTGTCCTGAGCCCGGCCAGGCCGGCCACTGCGATCTCGTCCGCGGTGACCACGACGTCGCCGCGCTCGCTGCGCAGCGTCACGCTGCCCGCCGCCGCGTTCACCCGCACGACCTCGGCGTTCAGGTACGTCGGGGCCCCGGCCTCGTGGTCGGGGATGAGGGGTTGGTACGTCGACTGCGCGAAGGCCGGAACGGCCGCCAGCAGGATGAATGAGCAGGGCAACAGGGATATCTTCATTGACCGACACCTCCGCCCCAGAAGAAGCAATCCCGGTGCCAACCTCGCAGGACGCCGGGTTCCGGGGCTGGCACAGTGCTTGCTGGCAGGGGCGACCTCAGCCCACCCAGAGCAGCACCGCGAAAGCCAGGACGGCGGCCGTCACGAACCACTCGAGCCAGCGCTCACCCTTGACCACCGCGAGACGGACGCCCACGAGACTGCCGGCCACGCTGCCCGCGGCGAGGGCGCAGCCCTCGGTCCAGCGCACCTTTCCATCCCAGGCGAAGAGCCCGAGCGCGACGACCGTGACGAGCAGCACCACCAGGACCTTCACCGCGTTGCCGCGGACGAGGTCGAGGCCGGCCAGGGTCGTGGCGGCGAGGATCAGGAAGCCGACACCGGCCTGGACGAAGCCTCCATAGAACCCGGCCGCGACGAACATCCAGAAGGCCAGGCGCGGCCTCGGGTCGGCCGGGCCGGAGGAGGCGGCTCCCCGGCGGCGACGCAGGGGCGCGAGCAGCGTGAAGAGCGTGATCGCGACCATCAGGAAGGCGAGGATGCGCCGGAACTCCCGGTCGCCCGTCTGCAGCGCGAGCCAGGCCCCGAGAAAGGAGGCGGCGGTGGCCGGGACCGAGGCGCGCAGGGCCAGGCGCCAGTCCATGACCCCCGCCCGGCCGAAGCCCCAGACCGCGGCCAGGTTCTGCGCGACCACGCCCAGGCGGTTCGTGCCGTTGGCCTCCGCGGCGGGCAGTCCGAGGAAGATGAGCAGGGGCAACGTGAGGAACGAGCCACCGCCCGCGAGGGTGTTGACCAGCGACGCCGCGAACCCCGCGAGCGCCAGCGCGAGGAAGGTCAGCCAGGGAGGCACGGCCGGCATCATATGACGGCGATTGCGTATGATGCGGGATGCTCGCTCACCTCTACGCTCTCGCCCTGCTCGCCGCGCCGCCGCCGGCGCCCGGCGTGGACGACGCGACCGCCGCGCGCCTGGCGGGCCTCGCGCTCGCGTGCGTGCACCAGGAGTACCCGAACAAGATCGCCCACGTCCTCGCGGGCGACGCCGACGTCCGCCCGCCCCGCGAGCTGACGCCGGCCTTCTTCGGCTGCTACGACTGGCACTCGGCGGTCCACGGACACTGGCTGCTGGCGCGGCTCGCGCGGGCGCAGCCCCGGGCGCCCTGGGCCTCGCCGGCGCGCGCGGCGCTCGCCCGCAGCCTCACGGCGGAGAACCTCGCGGCGGAAGCGCGCTATCTCGAGGGGCCCGGCCGCGTCAGCTTCGAGCGGCCCTACGGCCTGGCCTGGCTGCTGCAGCTCGCGGCCGAGCTGCGCGAGTGGGACGCGCCCGAGGCCCGGGGCTGGGCGGCGGCCCTGGCGCCCCTGGAGCGGCAGGCCGCCCTTCGCATCGCCCAGTGGCTGCCGAAGCTCACGCGGCCGGTCCGGGTGGGCGAACACTCGCAGACCGCGTTCGCGCTGGGCCTCGTCCTCGACTGGGCGAAGGGCGCCGACCGCGAGCTGGCCGCTCGCCTGGAGGCGCGCGCGCGTGACTTCTACGCGGCGGACGTGGATTGCCCGCTGGCCTACGAGCCTTCGGGCGAGGACTTCCTCTCCCCCTGCCTGGCCGAGGCCGACCTCATGCGCCGCGTGCTCGGACCCGGGGAGTACCCGGCGTGGCTCGCGCGCTTCCTGCCCGCGCTGCCCGCCGCGGCGGACTCCTCCTGGCTCGTGCCCGCGGTGCCGAGCGACCGGTCGGATCCGAAGCTGGCGCACCTCGACGGCCTCAACCTCAGCCGGGCCTGGATGCTCGAAGGCATCGCCTCCGGAGTGCCCGCGGACGATCCCCGGCGCGCCGCGGTCCGGCAGGTGGCCGCCGCCCACCGCCAGGCCGGGCTGGCCGCGGTGACGGGAGAGCACTACGAGGGCGGCCACTGGCTCGGCACCTTCGCCGTCTACCTCGTCACCGGCCGCGGCCTCGGCGCCCAAGCACCGGTGGAGGCGCGCTCCGACCCCGCCTCCGCCTTCGCCGCGCTGGTGGCGGAGGCGTGGGAAGAGGCGCTGCGCGAGGACCCGTTGCTGGCGACGCAGGCGGGCGATCGGCGCTACGACGACCGGCTGCCCCGCGTGAGTCCCGCGGATCAGGCGCGCCGCGCGGCCTCGGCGCGGCGCACGCTCGCCGCGCTCCAGGCCATCGATCGCCGCGCGCTCGCGCGGCGCGACCAGGTCACCTACGACATCCTGGCGCGCACGCAGCGCGAGGCGCTGGGCGAGCTGGAGCACCGGACGTGGCTGGTGCCGATCACCAACCGCGAGGGCTTCCACATCGACGTGGCCCGCCTTCCCGAGGAGGTGCCGCTGGCCACGGTGGGTGAATACCAGGCCTACCTCGCGCGCCTGGCCGACTTCCCGCGCTACGCGCGGGAACAGGTGGCCAACCTGCGGCAGGGCATGGCCGAGGGCGTCACCCTGCCGCGCGTGGTGCTCGAGGGCTTCGACCAGACCATCCGCGCGCACGTCAAGGCGCCGGAGGAGACGGTCTTCTTCGCGCCGCTGCGCCGCCTGCCCGCGTCCTTCGGCGCGGCGGACCGGTCGCGGCTCGCCGAGGAGGGCCGGCGCGTCATCGCCGACGCGGTGGTGCCGGCCTACCGCGAGCTGCTGGAGTTCATGCAAGGGGAGTACGTGCCCGCCGCCCGGGAGACCGTGGGCGCGTCCGCGCTCCCGGACGGGCGCCGCTTCTACGAGCACCGCGTGCGCATGTTCACGAGCCTCGACGCCACGCCGGAGGAGGTGCACCGCATCGGCGCGGGCGAGGTGGCGCGCATTCGCGAGGAGATGGACGCGGTGATCGCCCGCACGGGGTTCCAGGGCGACTTCGCCGCCTTCCTGGGCCACCTGCGCTCCCATCCGCGCTTCTATGCCTCGACGCCGGAGGACCTGCTGCGCCAGGCGAGCTGGATCGCCAAGCGCATGGACGGCCAGCTCCCGCGCCTGTTCCACACGCTGCCCCGCCTGCCGTACGGCGTCGCGCCCATCCCCGACTTCATCGCGCCCAAGACCACCGCCGCCTACTACGCGCAGCCGGCGGGGGACGGCACGCGCGCGGGCACGTATTTCGTGAACACCTACGACCTGTCCAGCCGGCCGCTCTACGTCCTGGAGGCGCTCACTTTCCACGAGGCGGTCCCCGGCCATCACCTGCAGCTCGCGCTGCAGCAGGAGGTCGCGGACCTGCCGCCGCTGCGGCGCTTCGTCTCATCGAACGCCTTCGTGGAGGGCTGGGCCCTCTACGCGGAGCGCCTGGGCCAGGAGGCCGGGTTCTATGAGGACCCCTACAGCGACTTCGGCCGCCTCACCTACGAGATGTGGCGCGCCTGCCGTCTGGTGGTGGACACCGGCCTGCACGCGCTGGGCTGGTCCCGCGCGCAGGCCATCGACTTCATGGCCGCGAACACCGCCCTCTCGCTGCACGAGGTGACGACCGAGATCGACCGCTACATCGCCTGGCCCGGACAGGCGCTCGGCTACAAGATGGGCGAGCTGAAGATCCGGGAGCTGCGCCGGAGGGCGGAAGCGGCCCTGGGCGCCCGCTTCGACCTGCGCGCGTTCCACGACGTGGTGCTGCGCAACGGCTCGGTGCCCCTCGACGTGCTGGAGGAGGAAGTGGCGGCCTATCTCGGCGAGCCCGGCCGCGTGGGGTCGATCATCTCGGTGCGGTGATCGGCCACGAAGCCGGAGACCATGTCCTGGCCGTTCTCATCGAGGCCGTAGAACTCCACGCCGAAGCGGCGCGCCGCGTCGAGCCGGAGGACACGGGCGGCGGCCTGCACGCCCCCGGCCGGCGGCGGCAGGCGGAAGCGCACGTCGAGCGCGTCCCCGAGCTGGAGGGGATGTTCCGTCTCGATGAGCGCGCCGTGGATGCTGAGGTTCAGGATCGTGCCCAGCCCGACGTGTGGCTGGCCGGGCGCGCCCACCTGCGCCTCGAAGTACACGGGGACGCGCGTGTGCTTGCGCGGGGGGACGGTCGCGAGCCGCGAGAACGCGGCGTCCCACTCCGGTCCGGGCGGCGGCACGAGCACGGCGTTGGCGCCCGCTTGCCTCAGCGTGCCCTCGTCGACCGCCATGTGCTCCCGCGCGAGCACGACGATCGAGACCTGGCGGGGGTAGCGGCGCAGCCCGGTGACGACCTCCTTCACGGCGGCGAACGCGCCGTCCACCACGGCGATGTCGGGCCGCGTCTCGCGGGTGATGCGCCGTACGTCCTCCAACGTGCGTGCGAAGCGCCGGTCCACCTCCTGGCGCCCCAGCACCGTCCCGGCCAGTTCCGGCAGCGGGCCGTCCGAGCAGAGCAGGGCAATCGGCATGCGGGTTGGAAGTGTACACAATCGCATCGCAATCTGTTACTGGCCCCCATCGGCTCAGGCGAACGCCAGGTCGGCCTCGTGGAGGCGGCGCACGCCCGCCGCCTCCATCTGGCGCCAGGCCCGCTCGAGGGAGCCCCGCAGATCGATCCCGCGCACCGCCTCCTCGACCACGTGCACCTCGAAGCCCTCGCGCCGCGCGTCGAGGGCCGAATACTGCACACAGAAGTCGGTGGCGAGGCCCACCAGGAACAGCCGCCGCAGACCGCGCTCGCGCAGGTACCCGGCCAGGCCGGTGCTCGTGCGGTGGTCGTTTTCGTAGAGCGCGGAGTAGGAATCGACCGCCGGGTCGTGCCCTTTCCGCACGATCAGCGACGCCGGACGCGTGTCGAGCGCGGGGTGGAACTCGGCGCCCGGCGTGCCGGGTACGCAGTGGTCCGGCCAGAGCACCTGCTCGCCGTAGGGAAGCGTGATCGTCTCGTAGGGCTGGCGGCCGGGATGGCTGGAGGCGAAGGACACGTGCCCGCGCGGGTGCCAGTCCTGCGTGAGCAGGACGTGACGGAAGCGCGCGGAGAGCCGGTTCACGACCGGCACGATCTGGTCGCCCCCGGCGACGGCCAGGGCGCCGCCCGGGCAGAAGTCGTTCTGCGTGTCGATGACGACGAGCGCGTCGTCCGCCGCAACCCTCACGGGCGCCATGAGGGAGAATCTACAACCATCGGCGGGACATGCGCATCCTCCACGTCAGCGACCGGCTGAGCGAGCGGGGCGGTGCCCACTGGCACCTGCGTTCCGTCATCGAGCGGCTCGCTGCCCTGGGCCACCGGGTGGACCTGGCCGTGGGGGCCCTCGACGACGAGGTGACGCCGCCCTGCCCGCTCCACGTCGTGGCCGGTCTCGACGAGAGGCGGCGGCGAGCGGTCGATCTCGCGCCGGTGATCGCGGCCACGCGGCCCGACGTCGTGCACCTCCACACCGTGGTGAACCCCTCCGTCCTGGAGTGGGCGGGCGGCGTTCCGGCCCTGATCACGGTGCAGGACCACCGCTACTTCTGCCCGGCGCTCGGAAAGTGGACGGCGGACGGCCAGGTCTGCCGCGCGCCCATGGACGCGCGCGCGTGCGCGGCCTGCTTCGACGACGGCGCGTATTTCCACGAGGTCTATGGCCTGACCGACGAGCGCCGGCGCGCGCTCGGCCGCCTGCCCGTGGTGGTGCTGTCGCGCTACATGAGGGACGAGCTGACGGCGGTGGGCGTGCCGCGGGAGCGCATCGTCGTCGTCCCGCCCTTCGTCCACGGCCTCGACGCGGGCGCGCGCGCCGGCGGCCCGCCCTGTGTCCTGTTCGCCGGGCGGCTGGCCGCCGGCAAGGGCGTCCGCGAAGCGGTGCTGGCCTGGCGGGCTTCGGGCCTGGACCTCCCGCTCGTGTTCGCCGGCACCGGCCCGCTGCGGGCCGAGCTCGAGCGCGACGGATTGACCGTGCTCGGGTGGGTGCCGCACGCCGCGCTCGCGGCCGTCTATCGGCGCGCGGCGGCGCTCCTGATGCCCTCGCGCTGGCAGGAGCCCTTCGGCATCGTCGGCCTCGAGGCGCGCACGCTGGGCACGCCGGTCGCCGCGTGGCGCAGCGGGGGCGTCGCGGAATGGCACGACGGGGGCCCCTCTCTGGTGGAGTGGGGTGACGTGCCGGCCCTGGCCGAAGCGCTGCGGCACGCGACGAGCGGACCGCGCTCCACGGCCCCGGCCGGCTTCGAGCCCGAGCCTCTCATGGAGCGGCTCCTGGCCGTGTACGGTTCCGTCCGCGCTCAGGGCTCGATTACCGGAAGTACCAGGCGCGAGGCGTGGGGGCGGCCGTGATGCACGGAGATGCGCGCCGGGCGCGACCGTGACGACTCCGCTTCCAGCTCGCCCGTCTGCAGGTTGCGGGAGAAGTGCGGGAAGAACGCGCCGCAGACCAGGAGACGCAGCCGATGCCCCTTGCGGAAGGCGTTCCCGGTCATCAGGTTCTCGAAGCGCAGCGCGTAGACGCGGTCCTTTTCCAGCAGCTCGCGGGCCGCGCCGCCCGCCCGATAGCTCGCGCGCTGCACGTCGAGTCCCGGGCTCATGAGGTTCACGGCCGTCCCGTCCGGGGCCACGTCGAAGAGCTTGAGCCACACGTCCACGTCCGGCGCGTCCTCGGTCGAGACGTGCACCTCGGCCGTGATCCGGCCCACCACGCGCAGGTCGCGCTCCAGCGGGCTCGTCTCGAAGGCGACGACGTCCGGGCGCTCCGCCAGCGCCCGGTAGTCGTGAGCGCCGGGCTCCGCGGCATGTGCGTCCTCGACCGGCCGCGCGGGGTCGGACACGAAGGAGCGGGACCCGCCGGCGCCCGGCGGCTCGCCCCAGGTGAGAGTCCCCGCGCCGGGCCCGGGCGCGGCGTGGAGGTACAGGGCGCGGGGCACGGTGCCCGGGAGCGGCCACCCGTCCCCCTCCCGCCAGGCGTTTTCGCCCATGACGAAGGCGCGCACCGCCGGCTCGCGGTCGACGCCGTTGTCGAGGCCGCGCACGTAGCGGTCCATGAAGCGCAGCACCGTCTCGTGGTAGTCGATGGCGGCGGCCGGACCGAACGTCCGGTCGCCCGAGCGGGTCTGGGCCTCGCGGTCCTGCATGGTCACGCTGCCGTGTATCCAGGGGCCCAGCACCAGCTTCGTGCGCGCATCCGCCTGGCCCGCCCGCGCCGTCCGCAGGCCGAGGAAGTTCGTGAGGGCGCCCTCGGGCCCGTAGGCTTCGTCGTGCCAGCCCGAGAGGTTCAGCACGGCCGCGCCCACGCGCGCGTAACGGCCTCGAAGCTCGGCCCAGTCCCACCACGGATCCCCCGGCGGGTGGCGCAGCCACTCGAAGAGGTACGGCGCCACGTCGCGGAACTCGTGCAGGGCGGAGAGGGGAAGACGCCGCTGCACCGAATCGCGCAGGCCGTCCCACGCGGCGCGGGCCTCGGCGGCCGTGCGCGGGCCGGCCAGGCCGCGCCGGGCCCGTACGTCCGGCGCGATGTTGTTCCAGATCCAGGCCGTCCAGGACAGGTCGAACACGCCGCCCGAGTAGAAGAAGTTGCGTGGCGTGGAGAAGGTCATGGCGGGCGCCATGGCGCGCAGGTGCGGCGGCGACTCGACGGCGGCCAGCCACTGGACGGCGCCCGGATACGACAGGCCGAACGTGCCCACCCGGCCGTCCGACCAGGCCTGCGCCGCCGCCCACTCGATCGTGTCGTAGCCGTCACGTCCCTCGTGGCGATACGGCTCGAACTCGCCTTCCGACCCGTACCGGCCGCGCACGTCCTGGACGACCACGGCGTATTCGCGCCGGGACGCGCGCGCGACCGTGGAATCCTCGCCCTGGACCTCTCGCCGGTCGTAGGGCGTGCGATAGACCAGGACGGGGAAGCGGCCGCTCTTCGCGGGCCGCCACACGTCGGCACGCAGCACGGCCCCGTCGCGCATGCGCACGGCGACGTCCCGCTCGACGACCGGCGGAGAGGCGGCGGCCGCGCAAAGGAGGAAGGGAAGCAGGGGAGCCGGCACGAGCCGGCACGTTAGCAGAAGCGCGAGGCCCGATCCATCCCAGCTAGCATGCGCCGGACGTGGTCCGCCATCTTCGCCGGATCGTCGCGGGTGCCCGACCGGTAGGGACCGGCGATGAGGATCATCAGGGTGTCCCGCCGGTCCATCAGCCGACCTTGACCATCTCGCGCGTCGCCGCGGAGACACGCTCGTCCGGCGTGAGGATGCCGCGGAAGTTCAGGGGGTCGGACGCCGCTACCGCGGACGGTGGACCGGCCTCGCCCTTCCGGCGCACGGCCCGAAGCAGGGTCACGGCCTCGGGCAGCGCGTATTGCTCGCCGTCGAAGCCGGCCACGAACCGTCCGCCCCGGATCTCGCCGCGCGCCTCGAGCGAGCGGCAGGCGCGGGCGACGTCACGCCAGGGCACGGGCAGCTTCTCCCGGGCGACCGTCTTCCGGAAGACGACACCGGTGCGGCGCAGCAGCCGGCGGGCCGCGAACTCGGCGCCGGGCGCCGCGGACGCCTCGCGACGGAGCAGGCTCCAGCGCCCGGCGGTCAGCGCCGCCGCGCGGCGCCGCCAGGCGGGCACCAGCATCCAGCGCAGGCCGCCGAACGAGTCGCAGGTGACACGCCCGAGGCCGATGAGCTGGGCGAGGCCGTCTTCCACGGCCGCGAGCGGCAGGTGGGCGGCCCGCGGCAGCTCCTGGAAGAACGAGGGGCCCCGGCTGCGCAGGACGTCTTCGACCTGCGCGCCGGCGCCCGTGGGCTCGGGCGAGGGGGACTGCGCGGCCAGGGACGACCACGCCTCGAGGTCCTCGCGTGCCAGGAGGCACACCGGCGTCCGGCGCACGGGTGAGAGCCCCGCCCCCCACAGGCGCCCCCAGACCAGCTCGCCCGAAAGCGTGAGCTGGTCGAGCCACTCGCGCTTGTAGCCGCGGACCCGGGCCGGCAGGACGCTCGCTTCCCAGGCCGCGGCCGGTATCTCGAACCCGGCCAGCTGCGCCGCGGCCTCGGCCACGCCGCGCGGTCCTTCGAGCTTCGTTTCCGGATCGACGTGCTGCCACGAGGCCAGGAAGCGCAGGAACTGGGCCGCGGTGACCGGCTCGATCTCCCGGCGCAGCCGGTCGAGCGTGTAGCGGTGGATGCGGGCGAGCAGCCGCCGGTCGCACCAGGCCTCGCGCCCGTCGATGCGCGCCCGCAGGAGCACGCCCTCGGCTTCGAGGGCGCGCAGCTCCTCGTCGCACCCTTGCAGCAGGGGGTGGTCGAAGGGCAGGGGTCCCAGCGCTTCGAACCGGCCCCGGAGCACCGCCCTGGCGTCGCGGCTCGCCTCGGCCGCGAAGTAGCGGCCGCCTTCGCAGGTGACGCGCCCGGCGGCGGCGAGGAGGTCGAGCCAGGGGTGCCACGGCCGCCCTTCCTCGGCCGTCAGATAGCCCATCCACAACAGCGCCTCGTGCGCCTCCTCGGCGTTCGCGGGCTGCGGCCAGGCTTCCTCCCGCACGCGCGCGATGGCCTCGGGGTCGAGCGCGCCGAGCTCGTCGGCGGTGCGGATGTCGAGCACGCGGCGGCTCAGCACCGCCCGCGTGCGGCGCTCCTCGAGGGGGGCGTCGTCGAGGAAGGTGTAGGGCTGCGAGCTGAGGATGCCCCGGGCGAAGGCGGAGGGCTCCGCGGTGTCGATGGCCCGGCGCTCGATGCGGCCGTCCCGAAGCCCCCGCAGCACCTCGAGGAAGCCGTCCACGTCCATGGCCTCGGTGAGGCAGTCCTCGATGGTCTGCCGCACGATGGGGTGGTCCGGTACCTCGATCGGCCCGCCGGACAGGGTCTCGGGGCAGGCGTTGACCGCGGGGAAGGCGGCGGTGAGCAGGTCGTCGGCGCGCATGCGCAGGAGCGCGGCCGGCACCCTCTGGCCGTTGCGGCTCCGCTCCAGCAGGAGCGAGCGCTGAGCGTTCCAGCGCCAGCGCGTCTCGAACATCGGGGACTGCAGCAGCGCCTGGACGAGCACGTCGCGCGCCGTGTTCGGGTGGAGGTAGTCGAACACCTCCTCGAGCGGGAAGCTGTGCTGCGGTCCGAGCGAGAGGACGATCGCCTCCTCGTTGGCCGCCGCCTGCAGCTCGAACCCGAAGCCCACGCAGAACCGCTTGCGCAGGGCCAGGCCCCAGGCCCGGTTGATGCGCGAGCCGAACGGCGCGTGGACGACGAGCTGCATGCCCCCGCTCTCGTCGAAGAAGCGCTCGAGCACGACGCGGTCCTGCGTGGGCACGGCACCGAGCGCCCGCCGTCCCGCCTCCACGTATTCGGCCACCTGGGCCGCGGCGCCCTCGGGCAGAGCCGCCCCACACTCCTCGCGGAGGAAGGACGTCCCTTCGGTCGCGCCGAGGCCGCAGCCCTCGCGCAACGAGGCGATCTCGGCCGCCAGCTCGCGCGTGCGGCCCGGCCCCTCGCCCAGCCAGAACGGCAGCGTGGGCGGCTGGCCCTTCGCGTCGGCCACGCGCACGATGCCGGGCTCCACCCTTATGACGCGCCACGAGGTGTTCCCGAGCTGGAAGATGTCGCCGCCGTTGCTCTCGATGGCCCAGTCCTCGTTCACCGTGCCCACGAGCGTCCCGTCCGGCTCCTGGCGCACCTGGTAGTCCGCGGTGTCCGGGATGGCCCCTCCGGAGAGGAGCGCGGTCAGCCGCGCGCGCCGCGTGCCCATGAGCCGCCCGTTCACGCCGTCGCGGTGGAGGAGGGCGCGGCGCCCGCCCGTGTGCAGTCCCACGACCTCGTCGAGCTCCTCGCGCGAGAGGTCGCGGTAGGGCCAGGCCCGGCGCACGGTCTGGAGCAGCGCGCGCTCGTCCCAGGCCTCGCTCACGCACGCGGCCACGACCTGCTGCGCCAGGATGTCGAGGGGCCGCGGGGGTGGGGGCGTGCGGTCGAGGATGCCGCCCTTGACGCAGCGCAGGAGCGCCGCGGCCTCGGCCAGCTCGTCGAGCGTGAGCGGGAACAGCCGCCCCTTCGGCGTCCGGCTCAGCGCGTGCCCCGCCCGGCCCACCCGCTGCAGGAAGGTGGCGATGGAGCGCGTGGCGCCGACCTGGACGACGAGATCCACGTCCCCGATGTCGATGCCGAGCTCGAGGGAGGCCGTGGCCACCAGCGCGCGCAGCTCGCCCTGCTTGAGCTTCTGCTCGGCCTCGAGCCTCCGCGCCTTCGAGAGGCTGCCGTGGTGGCTCGAGACCACGTCCTCCCCGAGCACCTTGCTCAGTTGCCCGGCGATGCGCTCGGCCATCTTCCGCGTGTTCACGAAGACGAGCGTGGTGCGGTGCTCGCGGATCAGCTCGGAGATGCGCGCGTAGATCTCCTCCCACTGCTCGTGCGAACAAACCGTGCCCAGGGGCGAGGGCGGGACCTCCACCCCGAGGTCGAGCGTCCGGAAGGTCCCCGCGTCCACGAGCGCGCACTCGCGGCCCACCCCGGCCAGGAAGCGTCCCACCTCGTCGAGCGGCTTCTGCGTGGCCGAGAGCCCCACGCGCTGCAAGGGACGTCCCGCGAGCGCCTCGAGCCGCTCCAGCGAGAGCGCGAGGTGCGCCCCGCGCTTGTCGCGGACGAGGGCGTGTATCTCGTCCACGATGACCGTGCGCGTGGTGGCGAGCATCGCCCGGCCTCCCGCGCTGGTCAGCAATATGTAGAGGGACTCGGGTGTGGTGACCAGGATGTGGGGCGGCCGGCGGCTCATGGCCGCGCGCTCGGTGGCCGGCGTGTCGCCCGTGCGTACGAGCACCCGGACCTCGGGCAGGGCGGGAGCCGCGGCGCGGATCTCCGCGAGCGGGCCCTGGAGGTTCTTCTGGACGTCGTTGGACAGGGCCCTCAGCGGGGAGACGTAGAGGACATGCGTCTGGTCGGCCAGGCCGCTGCCCTCACGGAAGAGCCCGTCGATGGCGGACAGGAACGCGGCGAGCGTCTTGCCCGACCCCGTCGGCGCCGCGATGAGCGTGTGGCGCCCCTCCTGGATGAGGGGCCAGCCCAGGGCCTGGGGCGGCGTGGGCGCGCCCAGCCTCGCCTGGAACCAGCCGCGGACGGCCGGATGGAACGATTCGAGCCCGGATGGCGGCATCCCCAGATCTTACGTGAGGCGCGCGCCGGGGCGGTTCCGCCGGCCCGGCCGCAACGCCCGGGCCGGTGGAGGCGATCCCTCGCCGGCGGCGGGTGAGGACCCCGGCCCGGGCTCGATGGCGGGCGTGATGGCCATCGCGGGAAGCCTCACCCGGAACGTGGCCCCGCGGCCGGCGCCCTCGCTCTCGGCCTCCACGGTGCCTCCGTGCAGCTCCACGATATGGCGGACGATGGCCAGCCCCAGGCCCAGGCCACCGTGGGCGCGGGTGGTGGAGCCGTCGGCCTGGCGGAAGCGCTCGAAGACGTGGGGCAGGAACGCGGGCTCGATGCCGGCGCCGGTGTCGCTCACGACCAGATCCACACGGCCGTGGCCGCTCGCGACCCGCACCTCGACCCGGCCGCCCGCCGGCGTGAACTTCAGGGCGTTCGAGAGGAGGTTCCAGGCCACCTGCTGCAGCCGGGACGCGTCGCCGGCGACAAACCCGGCCTCGGGGTCGATGCGCACCTCGAGGGCGATGGCCTTGGCTTCCGCCGTGGGCTTGACCGTGTCGAGCGCGGCCTCCACCACCGCGCCCAGGCCCACGCTGGCCAGGCGGATCCGGAACTGGCCCGAGATGATGCGCGACACGTCGAGCACGTCGTTGACCAGCTCGGTCTGGATGCGCGCGTTGCGGAGGATCGTCTCCAGGGCCCGTTGCGTCGTCCGCTGGTCGAGCTCGCCGCCGCGCAGCAGCTCGGTCCAGCCCACGATCGCGTTGAGCGGCGTGCGCAGCTCGTGCGAGAGGGTGGCCAGGAAGTCGTCCTTCAGCCGGTTCGCGCTCTCCGCCGCCGCGCGCGCGGCCTGCTCGTCGCGCATCAGGTGGGCATTCTCCACCGCGGCGGCGGCCCGGCTGGCCAGCGCCGTCACCAGATCGCGGTCCTCGGCCGTGTAGGGGGGCCCCGGCCGGTCCCGGAGGAGGGCCAGGGTGCCGAGCACGCGCCCGCTGGCCAGGAGGGGCGAGACGAGCAGGCTGCTCACACCCATGCGGTCGACGTACTCGCGCAGCTCGGGCCTAGGCGCGGCCGCGAGCAGCTCCTCCGCCGAGATCCGCGGGCGCCACACGCCCTCGTGGGACCGCACGGCGTGACCCAGCAGCCCGTCGCCGCTGGGGACGTCGCCCAGCGTGGTGGCAAGCAGGGTCGTCACGCCGGCATCGCGGTGCTGGAACGCGACAGGATGCAGCATCGTCCCGTCGGGCGTGAGCAGGCGCAGGACGCACAGGTCTCCCACCGAGCCGGCCAGCCGATCCACGACGGCGCGCGCCACGCGGTCGAGGGCCAGGCCGGCCTGCGCCAGCACGTGCGACGTCTCGGCCAGCACGAGCAGGCGGTCCTGTTGCCGGCGGCGCTCCGTCACGTCCACGGCCGACCCGATGTAGCCGGCGAACGACCCGTCCGCAGCGAAGCGGGGCTGACCGATGTCGAGCAGCCAGCGGTATTCGCCGTCATGGCGGCGCAGCCGGTACTCGGCCTCGAAACCCGCCCGCCGGTCGAACGCCGCCTGCCAGGCCGCTTGCCAGGAGGCGCGGTCGTCCGGGCAGAGCCCTTCGAGCCATCCGTGCCCCGCCTCCTGCATCGGCGTGCGGCCGGTGAAGCGGAGCCAGCGCGCGTTGAACCAGTCGCGCAGCCCGTCCGGCGGCGCCATCCACACCTTGACCGGGGCGCTGTCGGCCATGATGCGGAAGCGGCTCTCGCTCTCGGCCAGCGCGCCGGCCACGCGCTCGCGCGCCACGTTCTCGTGCGCGGCCCGGCGCTTGTTTCGCCGCGCCGCCGCGTTGAGGCCGGTGATGAGGAGGGCGACCGCGACGAAGACGACGATCCGCGCGGCCGTCTGCTCGTCGAACGGCGGCGAGGGGTAGCGGGCCGGCAGGAACCACAGCCCGGCCCAGATGCTGAGCACCGTGGCCAGGAGACCGGGCCCCCAGCCGCCGTACCAGGCGGCCACCATCACCGCCGCGCAATAGGTGGCGAGCGGCGCGGCGACGCCCGCTTCGCTGAAGAGCGCCCAGCGACCGCCCGCGGCCCCGAGCACGGCGATCACGGCCACGCCGTAGGCCCTGCCGGCCGTGTACGGCACGCGGATCATCTCCTTTGGATGCTAGCACCCGCGCGGCGGCGGCGGATGCCGAGTGTAGAATGCCGGCTCCATGGTGCGACCCCGCCGCTGGCGCCGCGCGCTCGGCCTGTCCCTGGCCGTGCTGACGCCCGCGTCCGCGGCCCGGTCCGCGCCGCCCGCCCCGCCCGCCGGCCGGGAGTGGCGCAGCCACGGGGGCGACCCCGGACACACCCAATACTCGCCGTTGACGCAGATCGACACGGCCAACGTGAAGCGGCTGCGGCAGGCCTGGGTCCACCGCACCGGCGACAAGCGCGAGGACGACCGGTCGCAGATCCAGTGCCAGCCGATCGTGGTCGACGGCGTGCTCTACGCCACCTCGCCCGCCATCAAGCTGTTCGCGCTCGACGCGGGAAGCGGCCGGCCGCTGTGGACGTTCGACCCGTTCGCCGCCGGCGCCACGGAGCACTCGCTCGGTGTCAGCCGCGGCGTGACGTATTGGTCGGAGGGGGAGGACCGGCGCATCTTCTTCGCCGCGGGCCAGAAGCTCTACGCGGTGGACGCCCGCACCGGCCGTCCCGCCGAGGGATTCGGCCGCGGGGGAAGCGTCGACCTCGCGGAGGGCCTCGGCCGCGACGCCCGCGGCATCTACGTCCTTTCGAACACGCCCGGAGCCGTCTATCGCGATCTGCTCATCGTGGGCTCCCGCGTCTCGGAGGGTCCCGGGCCCGCGGCGCCCGGCCACATCCGGGCCTACGACGTGCGCACGGGGAGGATCCGCTGGACGTTCCACACCATCCCGCACCCGGGCGAGCTCGGCTACGACACGTGGCCGCCCGACGCCTGGCGGCGCGCGGGGGGCGCCAACGCGTGGAGCGGCATCACGGTGGACCACGAGAGGGGGCTCGTGTTCCTGCCCACCGGCTCCGCCGCCTTCGATTTCTGGGGCGGGAACCGTCACGGCGCGAACCTGTTCGCCAACTGCCTGCTCGTGCTGAACGCGGCGACGGGCGAGCGCGTCTGGCACTACCAGTTCGTGCACCACGACCTCTGGGACCGCGACCTGCCGGCGGCGCCGGTGCTGGTCACGGTGAGGCACGAGGGCCGGAGGATCGACGCCGTGGCCCAGGCGACCAAGTCGGGGCACGTGTTCCTCTTCGAGCGCGAGACCGGCCGCGCGCTCTTTCCCATCGAGGAGCGGCCCGTGCCCCCGTCGGACCTGAAGGGCGAAGAGGCCTGGCCGACGCAGCCCCTGCCGCTCAAGCCGCCGCCCTTCGCCCGCCAGGTCTTCACCGAGGACGAGGCGACGAGCCTCTCCGAGACGTCGCGCGCGGCCGTGCTCGAGCGGCTGCGCCGGACGCGCACGGGCCGCCCGTTCATCCCGCCGAGCGAGCAGGGCACGGTCATCTTCCCGGGATTCGACGGTGGGGCGGAGTGGGGTGGCCAGGCCTTCGACCCGGCCACCGGCCTCTTCTACGTCAACTCCAACGAGATGCCCTGGATCCTCACCATGGTGGAGCTGGAGGTCGGCAAGAAGGGCCAGACGCGGTCGCTCGGCGAGCGCGTCTACAACCGGCACTGCGGGAGCTGCCACGGCGTCGACTTGAAGGGCGTCTCCCAGATGGCATCGCCGTCGCTCTTGGACCTCGGCCAGCGGCGCCAGAGGACGGACATCGCCCGGCTCCTGAAGGAGGGCAAGGGCGTGATGCCGGCCTACGGCTGGATGAACACCGCGGAGAGGGATGCGGTCCTGGCCTTCATCCTCCGGGAGACGGACCCCTTCGCGGACGCCGGTCCGCGCCCCGACCTCGAGGACGAGAGCCCCTACACGATCACCGGGTACAACCGGTTCTTCGACCCGGAGGGCTACCCGGCGGTCAAGCCGCCGTGGGGCACGCTCAACGCGATCGACCTCGACAAGGGCGAGATCGCCTGGACGGTGCCGCTCGGCGAGCTGCCGGAGCTGACGGCGCGGGGGATCCCGCCGACGGGTACCGAGAACTACGGCGGCCCGGTAGTGACCGCGGGCGGGCTCGTCTTCATCGGCGGGACCAAGGACGAGAAGTTCCGCGCCTTCGACAAGCGGACGGGACAGGTCCTCTGGGAGACGTCGCTGCCGGCGGGCGGCTACGCCTCGCCCGCGACCTACGAGGTCGGCGGCAGGCAATACGTGGTGATCGCGGCCGGCGGCGGCAAGATGGGCACGAAGTCGGGCGACGCGTACGTGGCGTTCGCGCTGCCGGACTGA
>DATKEG010000120.1:0-4935 GCA_035544515.1 Vicinamibacteria bacterium
GGTCATCTTACCGCGTCTCGGGGTATCCTTCATGCCCTTGCCGGACCATCACCCGAGGGAGGGCACCATGCTGACCAAGCCGTGGCTCCTGGGGCTGGGCGTGACGGCCGCGCTCCTGACCGGGGCGAATGCCGCCGAGACCCCGCAGGCCACGCTCGCCATCGACACCACGCGCGCGCGGGAGCCGATCTCGCCCTACGTCTACGGGCAGTTCATCGAGCACCTGGGCCGTTCGATCTACGGCGGCCTCTGGGCCGAGATGCTCGAGGACCGCAAGTTCTACTACCCGGTGACCGGCCGGGCCCCCGCCTGGGAGATGTTCACGCCGGGACCGCGCTCGTGGGACGGCGAAGGCCACCCCTACGAGCTGCTGATGCGCTCGCCCTGGATGGTCGTCGGCGATCCCGGCGCGGTGTCGATGGACAAGCAGCGCGCGTTCACGGGCGAGCACACGCCAATGGTTCGGCTGCCGGGTAAGGGCGCCGGCGCGGGCCTGATGCAGGAGCGGCTGGGCCTGGTCGAGGGAAAGCGCTACGTCGGGCGGGTCGTCCTCGCGGGCGACGCCTCCGCCACGCCGGTGCGCGTGCGGGTGGCGTGGGGCGGAGGCGCGTCCGAGGGGCAGACGATCACCGTGCATCGCCTGGGCGCCGACTACGCGACCGTGCCCTTCGAGATCACGGCGGGCGGCTCGACCGACGACGGACGGCTCGAGATCGTCGGCCACGGCGAGGGTACGTTCCGGATCGGCACCGCCTCGCTCATGCCGGCCGACAACGTGAAGGGCTGGCGGCGCGACACGCTCGCGCTGCTGCGGGATCTCGACGCGCCGATCTACCGCTGGCCCGGCGGCAACTTCGTGAGTGGCTACGACTGGAAGGACGGCATCGGCGACCGCGACCGGCGGCCTCCGCGCAAGAACCCCGCCTGGACGGGCGTCGAGCACAACGACGTGGGAATCGACGAGTTCCTCGAGTTCTGCCGCGAGCTGGGCACCGACCCCTACATCGCGGTGAACACCGGCCTCGGCGGGGTCGAGGCCGCCGCGCAGGAGATCGAGTACGTCAACGGCGCCGCGGACACGCCGATGGGAAAGCTGCGCGCGGAGAACGGCCACCCGGCCCCGTACGGCGTCAAGTGGTGGGGCATCGGCAACGAGATGTACGGCGACTGGCAGCTCGGGCACATGCCGCTGCCGGAGTACATCAAGAAGCACAACCGCGTGGTGGAGGCCATGCGCGCGGTGGACCCCACGATGAAGCCGGTGGCGGTAGGCGCGGTGGGGGACTGGACGCGCGAGATGATGACGCACGGCGCCGGCCACATGGAGCTGCTCAGCGAGCACCTGTACTGGCAGGACACCGACGACGTGCCCTCGCACGTCGCGCAAGCGGTGGCCGGCATCCGCAAGGTGGCCGACGCGCACCGCGCCTATCGCCGCGACCTGCCGTCACTGCGCGGCAAGGACATCCGGCTCGCCCTGGACGAGTGGAACTACTGGTACGGCCCGAACGAGTACGGCGAGCTGGGCACCCGGTACTTCCTGCAGGACGGGCTGGGCATCGCCGCCGGCCTGCACGAGATGTTCCGCCACAGCGACCTGTTCTTCATGGCCAACTACGCGCAGACGGTCAACGTCATCGGCGCCATCAAGACGACCAAGACCGCCGCCGAGATGGAGCCGACGGGTCTCGTCCTGCAGCTCTACCGGCAGCGCTTCGGGACGGTGCCCGTCGAGGTCACGGGCGCGCCCGCACCGCTCGACGTGGCGGCTGCGCTGAGCCAGGATGGCCAGGCGCTCACGGTTTCGGTCGTGAACCCGACCGACCAGGCGCGGCGGCTGACGCTGGCCGTGTCCGGGCGGACCGTCGCGGGCACCGGGCAGCAGTGGGTGGTCACCGGCCCCGGTCGCTGGGCCCACAACCGGCCGGGCGCCCCGCGCCAGGTGGACATCCGGCCGGCCGACGTCGGCACGGACGCGGCCGCGCTGGAGGTTCCGGCGCTCAGCGTGGTTCTACGGAGACTGCCCCTGGCCGCGCGCCCTTGACCCGCTGAGGCTCGGACCCTACCTTCCGCTCGAGCCGAACCCCCTCTCGCCGCGCAGCGTGCCCGCCAGCTCGCTGGCCGAGACGAACACGGCGCGCTCGACCTTCTGCAGCACGAGCTGTGCGATGCGGTCGCCGGGCTCGATGCGGAAGGGCTCCCGGCCGTGGTTGACGAGCACCACGCGCACCTCGCCGCGATAGTCGCTGTCGATCACGCCCGCCAGGGTGTCGATGCCGTGGCGCACGGCCAGGCCGCTGCGCGGCCAGACCAGGCCGGCATGGCCCGGCGGGATCTCGATCCGCAATCCCGTGGCCACCGCCGAGCGCTCGCCCGGGGCCAGCGTGAGCGCCTCGTTGGCGTAGAGATCGGCCCCCGCCGCGCCGAGTGAGGAGTACTCCGGCAGCAGCGTCCCCTGCGCTTGGAGTTCGAGCATGGCCAGACTCTACCCGGGCGCCCGGACGGGCCGGGTCCAAAGCGCGCGCACGCTATCATGGCCACGAGATGGAACCGCGTCCGAACCTGTTCGGGATGAGCCGGCCGGCGCTGGCGCGGCTGGCCGGAGAGCTGGGCGAGCCCGCCTACCGCGCCGCCCAGCTCTACTCCTGGCTCTACCGCCGGCGGGCGCGGTCCCTCGTCGAGATGACCGACCTGCCGCGGCCGCTGCGCGAGAGGCTCGCGGCCGGTCACGGCCTGCGCTGGCCGGAGGTGGTCGAGCGCTCGCGCTCCGCGGACGGCACGGTCAAGTACCTCTTCCGGCTCGACGACGGCGCCACCATCGAGAGCGTGTACATCCCGGAGGAACGACGCCGGACGATCTGCATCTCCACGCAGGCCGGCTGTCCGCTCAAGTGCGCGTTCTGCCTCACCGGGATCGCCGGCTACAAGCGCAACCTCAAGCCCTGGGAGATCCTGGGCCAGGTGGCCGAGGTGATGGCGGAGGAGCCGCCCGAACAGAAGGCCTGGAACATCGTGGTGATGGGCATGGGCGAGCCCCTGCTGAACTACGACGCGACCGTGCACGCGCTGCGGATACTGATGGACCCGGAGGGGTTCGCAGTGGCGCCGAAGAAGCTGACGCTCTCGACCGTCGGGATCCTGCCCGCGCTCGAGAAGCTGATGGAGGAGCCGGTACGGCCGAACCTGGCCATCAGCCTGCACGCCCCGAACGCGCGGCTGCGGGGCGAGCTGATGCCCATCGAAGAGAAGTACCGGCTCGAGGACGTCATCGCGGCGGCCCAGCGTTACCCCATCCCGCGTGGCGGGATGGTCACGTACGAATACGTGCTGCTGGGCGGGGTCAACGACAGCCCGGGCCACGCGCGCGAGCTGGTGCGGCTGCTGCGCGGCTCGCGGGCCAAGGTGAACCTGATCCCGCTCAACCCCGCGCCGGACATCCCGTTCCAGCCGCCCACCCGCCAGGCCGTGGACGAGTTCGCGGGCATCCTGGCCGCCGCGCACGTCACCGTTTCCGTCCGCCGCCAGCGTGGGCAGGACATCCTGGCCGCCTGCGGCCAGCTCCATCTGAAGACCGCGGCGGCCGGTGTGTCGGTCGACGCACTTCGCTGATCAAGTTCGCGGACCGGCACCGGGATCCGGCCTTCGTGGGCCGTCGCCGCGACCATCCCCGCGGCGAGGCCAGCCGCGAACAGGTGAAGCCTCACGCTCCGAGCTCCTTCTGGATCTCCCGCAGCTCGTCCGCGGTGGGAAGGTCCTCGCGGTACGCGCGGCCGATGCGCGCGTACCAGTAGCGCGCGTTCGAGACGTCGCCTTCCATCCGGTGGCAGACCGCGTGGATCCAGTTGGCGGTGGCGTCGTCTTCGTGCTCCTGCACGATGAGGTGGGCCGACGGCCAGTCGCCGCGCAACGCCCGCTCGACGGCGTCGAGGAGCTTCGGAGTCAGGGGTCCCCTCACGCGACCGCGGCGAAGGCCTCGCGCGCGGCGGCCACGGTGCGGTCGATGTCGGCCTCCGTGTGGGCGAGCGATACGAACAGCGCCTCGAACTGCGCCGGCGGGAGGTAGATGCCGCGGTCGAGCATGGCGTGGAAGAAGCGGCCGAAGCGCGCGGTGTCCGACCGCTTGGCGCTCGCCCAGTCCGTGACCGGACCGCCGGCGAAGAACGCGGTCAGGAGCGACCCGACGCGGTTGACCGTGACCGTCGCTCCCGCCTGCCGCGCCGCGCGAAGGAGGCCCTCCTCCAGGCGGGCGCCCAGCGACTCCAGCCGCTCGTAGACGCCCGGCGCCGCGAGCGCGTCCAGCGTCGCGCAGCCGGCGGCCATGGCCAGCGGGTTCCCCGAGAGCGTGCCGGCCTGGTACACCGGGCCCTCGGGCGCCACGTGCGCCATGATGTCGGCGCGTCCGCCGTAGGCGCCGACGGGCAGGCCGCCGCCGATGATCTTGCCCAGGCACGTCAGGTCCGGCGTCACCCCGTAGAGCTGCTGCGCGCCGCCCGGGGCCAGGCGAAAACCGGTGATCACCTCGTCGAACACGAGGAGCGCGCCCGCGCGCGACGTCAGGTCGCGCAGGCCGCGCAGGTAGCCGTCGAGCGGAGCCACCACGCCCATGTTGCCGACGACCGGCTCCACGATGATCGCGGCCAGGTCGCCGCCGTGCACGGCCGCCACCGTCTCGACGGCGGCGAGGTCGTTGTAGGGGGCGACCAGCGTGTCCGCCACCGTTCCCTCGGGCACGCCGGGCGAGCCCGGGATGCCGAGCGTGGCCACGCCCGAGCCGGCGGCCACGAGCAGGGCGTCCGCATGGCCGTGGTAGCAGCCCTCGAACTTCAGGATCTTGCGCCGCCCGGTGAAGCCGCGGGCCAGGCGCAGCGCGCTCATGGTGGCCTCGGTGCCGGACGAGACGAAGCGCACCTTCTCGATCCCGGGCACCCGGCGGAC
>DATKEG010000121.1:0-2043 GCA_035544515.1 Vicinamibacteria bacterium
GTGCCCTGGAAGCGCTCCCGGATGGCGCGGTCGTCCATCTCCGCCACCGCGGCCGCGCCCGGGTACGGCGCGGAGGGAAGGAAGGCGATCTCCGCGGTTCTCGGCGCGCGGCGGTTCCACGGGCAGACGCTCTGGCAGACATCGCAGCCGAACTGCCAGGGCCCCACCGCCGGCTCGAGCTCGGGCGCGATCTCGCCGCGATGCTCGATGGTGAGGTAGGAGATGCACCGCCGCGCGTCGAGCACGTACGGCGCGGCGAAGGCCCCGGTCGGGCACGCGTCCAGGCAGGCCGAGCACGATCCGCACCGGTCGGGCAGCGGCGCGTCGTGCACGAGATCGGCGTCGGTTAGGACGACACCGATGAAGAACCACGATCCGAGCGCGGGATGAAGGAGCATGGTGTTCTTGCCGATCCAGCCGAGCCCGGCCCGCGCCGCCAGATCCCGCTCGAGCACGGGCCCGGTGTCGACGTACGCGCGGCTCCGGGCGCGACCGGCCCGCAGCAGGTGCTGGCAGATCTCGGTGAGCCGCGGAACCATCACGTCGTGATAGTCGCGGCCCCACGCGTAGCGCGCCACCGGCAGCCACGATGGGTCGGGGGGCGGATCGCCCTGGTAGTAGTTGAGGGCCACGCACACGACGGACCGGGCGCCCGGCAGCACGCGCCGGGGATCGGCGCGCTCGTCCGCGCGCCGCCCCAGGTATCCCATCGTGCCGGCGTGGCCGGCGTCGATCCACCGGTGGAAGGCCGCGGCATGCGGGGGCGGCCCGGCCGGCCCCACCGCGACGCGGTCGAAGCCGAGCTCGGCGGCCCGCGCCTTCACCGTGTCGGTCAGCGCCGCGGCGAGGAGGTCCATCGCGGCCCAGCTACGGCGTGCGGCGGCGCGCCATGGCCAGGAGGTGGCTGCGCGTGAGGGTACGCCCACCCCCTTCCAGGAAGGCGATGTAGCGGAACCAGCGGCCGTCCGCCTTCCAGCGCTCCTCGAGCCCCACCGCCGCGGCCAGCGCCTCCTCCACCGAGGAGAACTCGCGGACGTCGCGCTCGACCTCGATCACCTCCGGCACGAAGCCGGCGGCGCGGAGCGAGCGCGCCATGCCCGCCTCGTCGTAGGCGAACCGGGAGGGGCGCCCGGTCTCGCGCCACTGGTCGACGTGGAGCGAGACCATGCCGAGGCATGAGCCCGGCTGCAGGGCGCGGCCGGCGCGTTCGATGATCGCGTCGGAGGCGCAGAGGTGCGCGGTGACCAGATCGGGGGCCCATGCCACGTACTCGACGGCCTCGACGTCGGCCTCGTGGAACCGGGCGTTGTCCACCCCGGCCGCCACCGCCCGCTGCCGCGCCTCGGCGAGCGCCTCCGCGTCGCGGTCCAGACCGACCACGTGCGCGCCCGCTCGGGCGAGGGCGAGCGCCACGCGCCCCCGCCCGCAGCCGACGTCCAGGACGCGCTTGCCGGCGAGGCCCTCCGCGGCGAGCAGGCCGAGGAACCGCGGACTCACGCCCGCCGCGGCCGGGCCGGCGGTCACTCCACTCCGTCCCCGCCGGCGGCCTTGAAGTACTTCGCCTCGGGATGGTGGAACACGAGGGCCGACACCGCGGCCTCCGGATCCATCATGTCGCCCTCGGTGAGGGTGAGCCCGATCTGTTCCGGCCGCAGGAGATCGAACAGGATCCGCTGATCGGCCAGGTTCGGGCACGCCGGGTATCCGAACGAGACGCGGATGCCGCGGTAGTGCGCCTTGAGCTTGTCCGGAAGGCTGAGGCCGGGCGGGTCCGGAAAGCCCCACTGCGTGCGCAGGCGCGCGTGCAGAAGCTCGGCGAAGGCCTCCGCGCACTCGATGGCGAGGGCCTGGAGCAGGTGGCAGCGCAAGTACTGGCCTTCTTCCTTCCAGCGGTCGGCCAGCTCGCGCACGCCCGCCCCGCACGTCACCGCGAAGAGGGCCACGTGGTCGGCCTCGCCCGAGGCCGCGTCCCGGACGTAGTCGGCCAGGCACAGCCGCTCCCCGCCCGCCTGACGGGGGAACCGGAAGCGGCCAACCTCGCCA
>DATKEG010000122.1:0-11051 GCA_035544515.1 Vicinamibacteria bacterium
GCGCGGGCCGTGGCCACGGCCGCGGCCCGCTCCGCCACGCGGACGGCGCCCGCGTCGCGCTCGGCGGCGGCGCTGGACAGCGCCCGCTCGATCTCGGCCAGCCGCACCGCGGCGGCCCCGCGCTCCTCCTCCGCCTGGCTCCGCTCGGCGTCGAGCACGGCCTTCTTGCGCTCGAGCCGCGAGAGCTCCTCTTCCGCCACGGCCAGGTCGTGGCGGATGGCCACGAGGTCCTTTTCGGCGTCGTGGATGAGCTGCTCCTTGGCGTGCGCCTCGCTCGAGGCGGCCTCCGCGCGGGCGCTCTCCCCGGCCTGCCGCGCGCGCGCCGACTGAAGGCGGAGCTCGAGCTCCTGCCGGCGCGCCGTGACCTCCCGGGCCTCGCGGCGGGGCGCGAGCAGCCCCTTCACGCCGCGTCCTCCCTCGACCAGCGGACGGCGCACGGTCTCGCCCGCGAGCGTCACGCAGGGGAAGTGCGGGTGCCGCTCCACGACCTGGAGCGCGTCCTCCAGGGTCTCGCAGACCAGGCCGTCCGGCAGGGAAGCGCGCACGGATGCGGCGTGCGGGCCGACGACGCGGTACAGGTCGCTCAGGAGCCCCTTGACCCGCGACTCGGCCCGCGACGCCTCGCGCAAGGCGTAGGTGAAGTCCCCCCCCCCGGCGGCGCCCAGGGGCAAGAAGCTGCCCCGTCCGGCGCCGGACTCCTCGAGATAGCGCACGCCGCGCAGCGCGTGCACGGCATCGGGCACGAGCACGGCCTGCAGCCGGTCGCCCAGGAACGCTTCCACCGCGCGCTCGTGCGCCGAGTCCGTCTCCACGAGGTCGGCCACCACGCCCAGCACCTCGACGCCCGGCGGCCCGGCCAGCAGCGCGCGCGCGCCGTCGTCGAACGCGGCGTGCGTGGCCACGATCTCCTCCAGCGAGGAGAGCCGGCCGGCCAGGCTGTCGAACTCGCTCTGCAGCGCGTCGGCCGCCGTTTCGAGCGCTTCCGCCTGGGCGCGCGCCAAGGCGGCGCGCCCCGCCGCCTCATCGCGCTCGCGGCGCAGGCCGAGGGTCAGCTCCTCCGCGGCCTGCCCGCGCTCGCGCGCGGCGGCGGCGGCCTCCAGGGCTCGGGCGCGCTCGCGCTCGAGCTCTTCACGCTCGGCCGCGAGCTTGAGCAGGCCGGCGGCCGCCCGCTCCGCGTTTCCGGCCGTGGACAGCCGCGCGTTCTCCAGCGCGGCCAGGCGGCTCATGGCCGTGAGCTGCGCGTCGCGCGCCTCCTCCTGCTCGCGCTCGCGCGCGTGCTGCGCGAGGGCGCTCCCCTGCAGCGCGGTCTCCGCGGCGCGGGCCTCGCCTTCGGCCGCGGAGAGCTCCTCCCGCAGCCTGTCCTGGCCCTGGCGGCGCTCCTCGAGGCGGGCCGAGAGCGGCCCCACGCGGCCGTCGAGCTCGTCCGCCTCCGCCCGCGCCTGGCCGGCGCGGGCCTCGGCGTCGCCGATCTGCTCCTTGCAGTAGCCGCTCTTGCCCTGGTGTCGGTCCACGGCGAGCGTCACCTCGCCCAGCCGCGCGCGCGCGCCGGTGAGCCGGCCTTCCGCCTCGTACACGACGTGGCGGCGGACCTCCATCTGCGCTTCCTCGTTCTCGAGCGCGACCGTGGCCGCCGTCTCCCGCTCGCCCTCGGCGCCCAGCCGCTGGCCCAGCGAGGCCGACTGCGCCTCGAGCTCCAGGAAGCGCAGGCCGAAGAGCACGCGCTCGACAGCCATCATCTCCTCACGCACCGCGCGGTAGCGCCGAGCCTTGCTGGCCTGCCGCTTCAGGCTCTCGAGCTGCTTCTCGACCTCGTGGACGATGTCGTTCACGCGCAGGAGGTTCTGCTGCGCGGCTTCGAGCTTGAGCTGCGTCTGGCGCCGCCGCGCCTTGTATTTGGTGATCCCGGCCGCCTCTTCGATGAGCGCGCGCCGGTCCGCCGGCTTGGACGAGAGGATCAGGCCGATCTTGCCCTGCTCGATGATCGAGTACGCCTTCGACCCGAGGCCGGTGTCCATGAACAGCTCGTGGATGTCGCGCAGGCGGCACACCTGGCCGTTCATGAGGTACTCGCTCTCGCCGTTGCGGAAGAGCCGCCGCGTGACCACGCACTCGGGGTTGCCGTCAAGGCTGTTGCCGTTGAGGCCGGAGAGCTTGAGGCTCACCTCCGCCATGCCGACCGGCTGGCGCGACTGGCTTCCGGCGAAGATCACGTCCTCCATGGATGTGCCGCGCAGGCTCTTGACGCTCTGCTCGCCAAGCACCCAGGAGATGGCATCGGAGATGTTGCTCTTGCCGCAGCCGTTGGGACCGACGATGCCGGTCACGCCCCCCTGGAACGACAGTTCCTGCTTGTCGCAGAAGGACTTGAAGCCGACGATCTCCACACGATCCAGCCGCATGTGTGACCCCTAGATATTGTGAGCCTGACGCAGCCTAGCACAAGCTATGGGTGCAGCCGAAGCGATATTTCAGTGTGCTTCGTTTCCGACGGCGGGGCAACATCGCGCCCTTCATGGAATTGCGCGCCGAGCCGACCTGTTCGCGGGTGGACGCGGCGTCGGCGCAAGTGTAGCGCGAGCCCTCGTCCGGAGGGCCGGGAAACCTTCGCGGCGGGCCGGTCGTGCGGAGGCCTAGAACGAGGTCGCCGCGGCCACCACGGTGCGCGCCACCTTCGTGGGCGGCGGCTCGGGATCCGGCGCCGGCGGCAGCAGCGGCGCGTGGGCGGCGTCGTGCCGATACACGTCGGGCCGGAACTGCGCGCGGCCCTGGTCGTCCACCCAGACGGTGAAGTACGCGATGTAGACCGGTACCGGCCGCTCGAGCCGCACGTGCTTCTCCGTCCCCGCGTTCATCGCGGCGCGGATGCGCCCCGGCGTCCAGTCCGTGCCCTCGAAGACCCATTGCGCCAGCTCGAAGGGCTCCTGGACGCGCACGCAGCCGTGGCTGTAGTCGCGCTGCCGTTTCGCGAACAGGCTGCGGGCCGGCGTGTCGTGCAGGTAGACGCGGTACCGGTTCGGGAACATGAACTTCACCCGCCCCAGCGAGTTGCCGGGTCCGGGCCGCTGCCGGAACCGCAGGCCGGGATCGCCGAGGTCCACCGTCCAGGGGTCGACGACCCGCGAACCCTTCAGGATCTCCATGTTGTTCCGGGCAAGATAGCTGCGGTCGTGCCAGACGGCGGGGGCGACCTCCTCCCGCGCGATACCCGGCGGCACGTTCCAGTAGGGACTGAACACGACGTGCGTCATCTCCTCGGCGAACACGGGCGTGGGCGTCTCGCCGGCCGTGCCCGTCACCACGCGCATGTGGAGCGTGCGCCGCCGCCCCTCGTAGCCCTGCAGCTCGAAGGTCGGGATGTTGACCAGCAGGTACCGCTCCCCGAGCCGGCGCGGGAGCCAACGCCACCGCTCCAGGTTCACCTCGATCTGGCGCATGCGCTCGGCCACGCTGACGTTGAGCGCGGCGACGGTGGCGGCGTCCACCAGCGCGTTTGGTGTCAGGCCATGCCGCGCCTTTAACTCCTTCACCGCCGCGGCGAGGCCCGCGTCGTATTCGATCTCGGGCGCCGGGTCCGCGACCAGGTGCCCGCCGGTGGTGTCCGCGGGCAGGTCTCCGCCGGCCACGAGGCGCGCGCGCAGCGCCGCCACCCGGGCGCTTCGTTGACCGGGCTTGAGCGCGGGGCCGGCTTCCACTTTGCCCCATCCGCCGAGCGAGGCCAGGTCACGGTAGCGGTCCCGCTCGCGCCGCAGCGCGTCGTATTGGGCGTGTTGCGGCCACAGCTCGGCCCGGACCTCGTCGCTGAGCCCACCCTCGCTCGCCCGCGCCAGCACGGACACCACGTCGGTCCGGGCGGGATGGAGCGCCCAGAAGGCGCTCTTGCCGCGGGGATCCATGCGCCCGTGCGCCATCTCGTCCACGAACCGGAGCAGCGCGTAGCTGACCTGCAGGTCGAGGTCGAGGGCGGGATCGGCCCAGTCGGTCACGGAGGCGCGGCGGATGCCGCCGGCCCGCGGCGCCAGATCGGCGTAGAGAGCCGTGTCGAGGCCCTCGCGGTCCGACTGCATGGCCGCGCGCAGCAGTGCCTCGGCCGGCCGCGTGAGCCGGCCGCCGGCAACCCATGCCAGGCGATAGCCCCGTGCTTCGTAGAAGGCGCGAACGGCCGTCCAGCGTTCCCCTCCCCGCGGACCGGACTCGACGTAGCCGGGGACTCCGATGCTGTCGAGCCGGGCCCTCACCTCCTCCGGCGTGGAGGCCGCGCGCGCGGGCGCGTGGAGCAAGGCGGCGGCCGCTTCGTGCGAGGCATCGGCGGCCGGCGTGAGGAAAGCGGGGACGAGGACGAACGCGAGCAGGAGGAAAGAGGCGGCAAGGAATCGACGGTTAGAGACACCCATGGCAGTAATCACCTCGGCGGACCCGCGGCTGGCAGGTGAGACTGGACGAGAGCCAGGAGCACCGTGCACTATTCGACGGTGCAAGCGTCGTGCCCGCGCCGCGCTTATCGCGTGGCTTGCTCTTCAGGAAGTGACGCGGTTGACCGCGCCCGCCGTTGGTGAGCCGTGTGAAGTTGCGCACGCGTTCTTTCCGCGCGGCCGGCCCGTCCTTGACACCCCGGCGCGTTGGACCTAAATTACCTTGCCCTCGATCCCGCCTATGTCGTCAAGCCCTTGTAGAGTCAGCCGTTGAACGGACCCCAGAGCGGCCCCGCCCCGGGCGACGCCAAGGAGCGGATCGGGAAGTACGAGATCCTCGCGCGCCTCGGCAAGGGCGCCATGGGCGTGATCTACCACGCGCTCGACCCGATGCTCGAGCGCGACGTCGCGCTCAAGGTGATGGCGCCGCAGATCGCGGACGATCCCGACCAGAAGGCGCGGTTCGAACGCGAGGCCCGGGCGGTGGCCCGGATCGTCCATCCCAACGTGCTGACCGTCTTCGACCTCGGCTACCACCACGACGGCTCGCCCTACATCGCGATGGAGCTGCTCAAGGGCAAGGACCTGCTCAGGACGTTGCGGGAGGATCTCCCCCTGCCCCTCGGGCGCAAGGTCGGGGTGATCCTCCAGGTGCTCGAGGGGTTGTCCCAGGCCCATCAGGTCGGGATCGTCCACCGCGACATCAAGCCCGCGAACGTCTTCCTCACCGTGGACGGGACGGTGAAGATCATGGACTTCGGCGTGGCCCGGTTCACCAAGGCGAACGTCACGGGCACGGGCTCGATCATGGGCACCGCCGACTACATGTCGCCCGAGCAGGTCCAGGGCGCGAAGGTGGACGGGCGCAGCGACCTGTGGAGCACGGGCTGCATGCTCTACGAGATGCTCGGCTCACGGCGGCCGTTCGGCGGCGACACGCTGATGACCGTCTTCTACAAGATCACGCATGACGACCCCGACATCCTCGAGCTGCCCGAAGGACGCGTGCACGACCTG
This sequence comes from Vicinamibacteria bacterium, assembly GCA_035544515.1. Classification (GTDB taxonomy): domain Bacteria; phylum Acidobacteriota; class Vicinamibacteria; order Fen-336; family Fen-336; genus DATKEG01. The sequence goes on from DATKEG010000122.1 coordinate 5,427, forward strand.
CTGCGGGCGATCGTGGGCAAGGCGCTGGCGAAGGATGCCGACGAGCGCTACCAGACGGCCGGGGAGTTCGCGGCCGCCCTGCGCGAATGCCTGAGCGAAGCCCTCCCGGCGGCGGTGCCGGGGAGCACCGCATCGCCGCCGGCGGCGCGGCCGCCCGCGAGAGACACGCTCGACCTGGGCGCGGTCGCCGCGGCGGCGGTGGCGGCCACGGACGGCGACGTGGCGAAGGCCCCCGTCGACGAGGCGCCCACCGGCCCCGTCGCGCCGGCCAAGCGCGCCTCCGCCGTTCCCGGCGCGCCCGCCGTCCCCGTGCCCGTCCCGCCGGTCCCCGCACCCCCTCCGCCGGTCCCGGCACCCGCCGCCGCGCCGCGCCTGGCGGACCCGATGCCGCTGTTCCGGCTGATCCGCGACATCTATGTCAGCGGCAAGTCGGGCCACCTGCACTTCACGCACGGCCGGGAGCGGCGCAGCCTGTTCTTCATGCGCGGCCACATCGTCCACGGGACGACCGACGTCGAAGGCGAGCACCTGGGCCACATCCTGGTGCGTTACGGGCTGATCAGCCAGCCGGACCTGGAGCGGGCCACCGCCATCGTGCTCAGCGAGCGCAAGCGGCTCGGCCTGGTGCTCGACGAGCTCGGCATCATGGATCGGAGCCGGCTGGAGGAGGCGGTCGGGCTGCACGTCCGCGAGATCCTCTTCAGCGTGGCCGGCCGGGCGGACGGGTCGTATTCGTTCGAGGAGATGAGCGACGAGGGCTCCATGAGCGCGGGCCTGACCTCACAGATCCCGCCCGGGCAGGTGATCCTCGAGGCCGCCCGGCGGCTGCAGTCGCCGGAGATGATGACCCAGGTGCTCGGCGACGTCGACCGCACGCTCGTGCCCTCGAGCAACATGCTGCTGCGCGTGCAGAAGCTGACGCTGAGCCCGGCGGACGGCTTCGTGCTCTCGCGCGTGGACGGCAGCCTCAGCGCGCGCGAGGTCTTCCAGATCATCCCCCTGCCGCAGGAGGACACGGAGCGCAGCCTGTTCGGCCTGCTCTGCACCGGCGCCCTCGAGTTCGTGCCCCGCACCGCCACCTCGCGGGCGCGCATGGCCATGGAGGCCGAGCGCGCCGAGCAGGCGCCCGCGATGCCGGCCGGACGGCCCGCGCCGCCTCCGCCCAGCCTGGCCGCATCGGCCGCCGCGGCCGAGGCCGCGCGGAAGGCCCAGGCCGAGAAGCAGCGCGAGGAGGCGGCCCGCGCGGTGGCGGCGCAGCGGCACGCGATCCTGGACGCCTACGAGGGCATCAAGACCCGCGACTTCTTCGAGTTCCTGGCCGTCGCGCGCGACGCCGACGAGCGGAAGATCAAGGAGGCCTACTTCCGGCTGGCCAAGCCCTTCCATCCGGACACCGCCCTGGATCCTTCGCTCTCGGACCTGCGCAGCAAGCGCGAGGCGGTGTTCCTCCACCTCGGCCAGGTCTACGAGACGCTGCGCAACCCGGGCAATCGCGCCCGTTACGAGCGCATGCTCGACGCGCGCACGCCGCGCCGGCCGGCGGAGCCCGCGCCGGCCGCCGGCGGCGCCCCCCCGCCACCTCCTCCTCCGGAGGACCGGACGCGAGAGATCGAGGCGGCGCTCGACGCCGTCCGCAGCGGGGCGCGGCTGGTGAAGGAAGGCAAATATTGGGATGCCATCCAGCTCCTCGAGCCGGCGGTGGCGCGTCTGGAAGGCCCGCCGCGCCTCAAGGCGCGCGTGACCCTGGCGCGGGCCTACGTCAAGAACCCCAACTGGCTGCGCCGTGCCGAGGAGAGCCTGCAGGCCGTGCTGCAGGAGAGCCCCGAGCACGCGGAGGCGTACGTCGTCCTCGGCCAGGTTTACCGCGCGAGCGACCAGCGGGCGCGCGCGGTGACGATGTTCCGCCGGGCGCTGGAGCTGCAGCCCGGCTACGAGGAGGCGGTCGCGGAGCTGGCGGCGCTGGAGCCGCCGCGTGGCGACCCCGGCTCCGGCAAGATCCTCAAGAAGCTATTCGGCAAGTGAGGACGCGCCGCGCTCTCCGCTCCGCGACGCGCTTCAGCCCGAAGGCCCGGTCAGGAGGGCGCCAGGGCGAGCCGGGCGCGCCGTCCGGAATAGACCGCGAGGAACTGCTCGCGGGTGAGCCCGTCGCGGCCGGCGAGCTGCCGCTCGATCGCCGCCGCGAAGTCCACGCGGGTCCGCGGCACGCGCCCGGCGTCGGGGTTGGACCAGACGAGGCGCAGGAACGGCGGCGGATGCCACCGCTCGGCTTCCGGCTCGGCCGCTGGACGTTGCGTATCCACCCGCTGCTCCCGGGAACACCGTAGCACCACGACCTGCCCGGCGGGGTCCTCTCTCCGACCATTTGACTGGCCGGGGCCGGCGAGCCTAGGATCGCCCGAACGACTCCACTCTCCGGCGGGAGGTGTCCATGCGGCGATGGGTGTGTCTCCTGGCGCTGGCGCTGGCCGTGCCGGCCGCCGCGCAGGACAGGGGCAAAGACAAGGGCAAGAAGGCAGCCGAGCAGAAGCCGGCCCCCGTCACGGTCGAGGACCTCGTCCGCCAGGCCGAGGAGAAATCGGCCGCCGGCGAGCACGACGCGGCGGCGGAGCTGCTGCGCAAGGCCGCGGACATGCCCGCGGCCACCGGAGACGTGAGCCTGCGCCTGGGCCGCGTGCTGGAGGCCAAGGGCGAGATGGATACGGCCATCGACGCCTACAAGGTGGCGAGCGACAAGCTCGCCGGGGGCCCGAAGGGCGAGGCGCTGGGCCGCATGGCCGTGCTGCAGCGCATGCGGGGCATGGCCGAGGCCCGGGCCACGGCCGAAGCCGCCGCGGCCGCCGATCCCGAGGGAGCGTGGCCGGCCATCGCCATGGCGCACCTGCGCGCGGGCGAGGGCCAGGGCGACGAGGCGGTGGCGCTCGCCCAGAAGGCGGCCGCGGGCGGCGGCGCCGCCGCCTCGGTCGCCCTCGGGTTGGCCCAGGAGGCGCGCGGGGACGTCGCCGCGGCGGAGGCGGCCTACCGGGAGGCCCTGGCCGACCCGCTGGTGAAGGTCGGGGCCAGCATCGGGCTCGCGCGCGTGCTGCGCAAGACGGGCCGCGCGGCCGAAGCCGAGCCGCTCATCAAGGCCGCCCTCGACGCGGCGCCCGGGGCGGTCAACGCCTACAAGGAATCGGCGCGGGTGAAGATCGCGCTGGGCCGCGCCTCCGAGGCGATGGGCGACGCGGCCACCGCCGCCGCCCTGGCCGAGAACGACCCCGAGGCCAAGCAGCTCGTGCAGGAGGTCGCGGTGGCCAAGGCGACCGAATACATCCGCACCAACCAGGTGGACCTCGCCATCCAGGACCTCACGAAGATCCGCGACGAGAGCCCGGAGCTGGTGGCCGCGCGCGTGGGCCTGGCCCGGGCGCACGTGGCCAAGCGCCAGGCCGACCCCGCGGTGGCCGAGCTGCGCAAGGCCGTCGAGCTCGACGCCGCCAACTCCGAGGCCCAGTTCCAGCTCGGGCAGGTGCTCCACCTGATGAAGCGGGACGCCGCGGGGGCGGTGCCGGCGTACGAGAAGGCGGTGGCCGCGGAGCCCGGCAACCTCGACTACCGCACGGCGCTCGGGGCGGCGCTCCTCGAGGCAAAGGAATACGACCGCGCGGTGGCCGAGCTCGGCAAGGCCGCGGAATCGCCCGCCTACAAGAAGGCCGATGCCTGGCTCTACATGGGCGCCGCCCACCTGGCCGCCAAGCGCTACAAGGACGCCGTGGCCGCCCTCGACCAGGCCGCGGCGGTCGCTCCCGACAACCCGCAGGTCGAGGGCTACCTGGCGTGGGCGTACTTCGGGCTCAAGGACGCGAAGAGCTTCAAGGTGCACGGGGCGCGGGCCAAGGCGCTCGGGAACAACGACGCGACGCTCATGTCGTACCTCGCGCGCGTGGAGAAGGGCGAGGAGATCAAGTGACCCGCGCGATGACGGGGGCGGCCTGCGCGCTAGCACTCCTCGCCGGGTGCGCTCGCGACGCGCCCCCGGAAGCGAAGTCGGACGACATCGGGGCGCAGACCGCGCGCATCGCGAACGACACGGAGGTGCTGGCCGAAGCCCAGGAGGCGGTCAACGCCGTCGTGCGCAACGCACCGGACTGCGAGGCGGCGAAGGCCTCCATGGAGGAGGCGCACCGCAGGATCGCGGAGGCGGCCGGCGAGGTGCAGACCGTGACCGGCCGCACCACCCTCGACGCCATGCGACAGCAGGTGCGCCGCGTGGCCGAGTTGTGCCCGTAGCGGCTAGACCCTCTCGCCGGGTGCGGCTTCGGGCACGCCGCTCAGGTCCACCAGCGGCGTACCGCGCATGAGCGCGGCATAGAGCGCGAACGCCACGCCGAAGCCCGCGAACCACGCATAGTCGTACAACACCCGCAGCGACGGGACCACGAGGCCGACGAGCGCCACCACCACGCCGGCCACCAGGGCGGCGAGCGCCTTCGGGTTCCAGCGACCGTACATCCCGTCTCCTCGATAGAGGTCGGGCAGCGAGAGCCGGCCCCTGCGCACCACCCAGTAGTCGGCGATGAAGATGCCGGCGATGGGTCCCAGGAAGGCCGAGTACCCGACCAGCCAGCCGAAGATGTACGTGCCGTAGTCCGAGAGCAGCTTCCAGGGCATGATGGCGATCCCGATCACGCCCGTGATCACCCCGCCCACGGCGAAGTTGATGCGCGCGGGCCAGGCGTTGGCGAAGCCGTTGGCGGGGGCCACGACGTTGGCCGCGACGTTGGTCGTGAGCGTGGCGATGAGCAGCGCGAAGAGGGACACGAGGATCACGAGCGGGCTCTCCAGCCTCGAGAGCAGCGCCACGGGGTCCCAGATCGTCTCGCCGAAGATGATGGCCGAGGCCGAGGTGACGGCCACGCCGATGAACGCGAACAGGGTCATGGTCGGCGGAAGCCCGAGGAACTGGCCCCAGATCTGCGCCTTCTGGTCGCGCGCGTAGCGCGACAGGTCCGGGATGTTCAGGGCCAGGGTGGCCCAGAAACCCACCATGGCCGTGAGCGAGGGGATGAAGAACGCGATGAACTCGCCCGTGGTCTGGAAGCGGCTGGGCCGCGCCAGGATGGGGCCGAGTCCGCCCGCCCGCGACACCGCCCAGGCCAGCAGGGCCAGGCCGGCCGCGAGGAGGAACGGTGCCGCCCAGGCCTCGAGCCGCTTGATGGACTCGCTGCCGCGGACGACCACGTACATGTTCAAGGCCCAGAACACGGCGAAGCCGAGCGCCTGCGCGAAGGGGGGCTCCCAGTGCGGAAGGGCGACGCGCAGCATGGTGTAGATGGCCTGGCCGCCGATCCAGGTCTGGATGCCGAACCAGCCGCAGGCCACCAGGGCGCGCAGGATGGCGGGCACGTTCGAGCCGAAGACGCCGAACGAGGCGCGGGCCAGCACCGGGAAGGGGATGCCGTAGCGCGTGCCCGCGTGCGCGATGAGCACCATGGGCACGAGGACGATCAGGTTCCCGAGCATGATCGTCATCACCGCCTGCCACCAGTTCATCCCCCCGTCCACCAGCCCGGCGGCCAGCATGTAGGTCGGGATGCAGACGGAAAGCCCCACCCACAGCGACGCGATGTGGTAGGTGGACCAGGTGCG
>DATKEG010000123.1:0-42937 GCA_035544515.1 Vicinamibacteria bacterium
GTCGCTTCCCTGGCCCCGCACACGCTGAGGGAGTTGGCCGCGCCCGGCGACGCCCAGGGCGCGCTGGCCCTGCTGCCCGCCTACCAGGCGGGCCTGCTCCTCGCCCTCGGGGTGACGGCGTTCGCGGGCTGGCGGCGCATCCTGTCGGCCTTCGGCGTGCTGCTCGCCTCCCAGGTCGTGTTGCTCGTGGTCCTCGGAGAGCTGGCCGACCACGCGGGGCTCGTGGCCCACGCGCTCCTGCTCAGGGCGTGGGCCGTGGCGGTACCGGTCGTCCTCACGCTGGTGATGCTCCGCGCCGCGCCGCCCACGGCGGGATGCTCGCTGTTTCACGGGCGGCCGGCGGCCGATGGCCCCCGGTAGCCTGAGCGACGACTATCGCCGCTTCTGGCACGAGGTCGGGGAGAGCTTTCCCGACCTTGGCGGCGCCGCCTCCACCGGTTACTACCTGGAGAACGAGAGGAGGCTCCTGTCCGAGCACGTCCCCGGCCTGGGGCGAAGCGCGGTTCTCAAGACCGACCTGTGGGACGAGGTCAAGAACACGCGCATCCTGCAGTGGGTGCACGGGCAGGGGGCCGCCGTTTTTGGCGTCGACATCTCCGAGCCGACCGTCCGGCAGGCCCTGTCCGCGTTCCCGGACGCGGGCCTGCGCGCGGCGGTGGCCGACGTACGGCGCCTCCCCTTCCGCGACGGGAGCTTCGACGCGGTCTACTCCATGGGCACCATCGAGCACTTCCGCGACCCCGAGACGGCGCTGCGCGAGATCCACCGCGTGCTTCGGCCGGGCGGCCGCGCGGTGGTGGGAGTGCCGAACCGATGGGATCCGTTCCTGCGGCCGCTCCTGGCGTCCCTCCTCCAGGCGCTCCGACTCTACGGCTACGGCTACGAGCGGTCCTTCTCGCGCGGGGCGCTCCGGCGCATGCTGCAGTCGGCCGGCTTCGAGGTCGTGGCCGAGACCGCCATCCTGTTCGTGCCGGGATGGCTGCGGATGGCCGACCTCGCCCTCCACAGCTACGCCGCGCCGCTCGCGCGCGTGACCGCCGCCGCCCTCAAGCCCTTCGCATGGCTCGATCGGCACGTGCCGGCCGTGCGCCGGCACGGCTACCTGCTCGCCACGGTGGGCGTGCGCCGGCCGCGGTAGGCGGCCGCTTCAGCGGCGGCTGAGAACGTAGGCTCCGGTGGCCGCGAGGATCACCAGGAGGGCCCACTCCATGCCGTTCGGCAATGCCGGGACGGGGCCCGGGCCGGCCACGAGGCTGCTGCACCCCCCGATCGTCTGTCCGGTGCCCGGCATCGTCACCGCGGCCGTGAGCGATACGGCCCTTCCGACCAGGTTCGCGCCGGTCCCCACGGTGACGCTTCCCGCACCCGCCGCGCCCGCGATGACCGTTCCCACGAAGTTGACTCCGTTGAGGGTCGCGTCGCTGCCGACCCGCCAGAACACTTCGCAAGGGTCGACGCCGATCAGGACCATGTTCGACCCGACGTTGGCGGTGACCGCGCTCCCCACGAGGAAGATGTAGCTGCCTGCGCCGGTGAGGGTGAAGGTGGTGCCGGCGGCGATATCGGCCGTCGATGCGAAGGTATAGACGCCGGGGCCGAGGTTCGTGCCACCCAGTTGCGCCGCCTGAGCGGTGCCCGGCCCCTGGCCCAACAGGTTCGTGGACGCCGCGGTGGCATCCGTCTGCGCCTGGCAGACGACCGCGTCGGCCGCCGGGTGTATGGTGAACGGTGGCACGGTGCTCAACCCCGCGCCCGTGATCGAAGGCGTGGGGCATGAGCCCACGTCCCCGGCGACCACGGCGGTGCCGGCGGCGGTCACTCCCGATGCGGCCAGCACCCCGAACTGCTGCACTAACCCCAATGGTGGCGCCACCATGGACGTCGCCAGGCCCTCGTCGCCCGGATACGGCACCCGGCTGACCGGGCCCGTGCGCTCCGAGGCGCCGGTGGGTGTGCGCTCCGACTTGGACCCGCACCCCACGTTCGCCAGGGCCAGGGCACCCGTCAGTACCGGTATCGCAAGACGCCGGACCGGCCTCATGGTACGCCTCCAATCTCAGGCTGGCTGGAGCCCGAAAGGACGCCAATCTCGCTCACGTTGGATAGGGCTCGGTCTGTCTGTGCCCACCGGCCGGCCTTGGGCACGCGTACGCTATAGGCAAGCTAGCGAGAATCTACCGAAGAACCTCAATCAAATCAAGAGAAACCATTGGTGAGACCGGTGGGCCGCTCACGGCTCCCCGCGCTGCACCGAGCGCACGCGGACCTCGGCGGCGCCGAGGACGTCGGCCAGGCGCTCCGCCCAGGGCCATTCCCTCAGCGGCCGACAGCAGTAGAGGTCGAACGCGGCGAAGCCGCGCTCGGGGAAGGTGTGGCAGGCCAGGTGCGACTCGCGCAGGAGCAGCACGCCCGTGACCCCTCCCTGGCCGGGGAACACGTGCCAGATCGGCTCGCCGACGGGATGCAGCCCCAGCTCCTCCACGGCGCGGGCGAACAGCCGGCCCAGGGACGCGCACGAGCGCAGCGCGGAGGGATCGCACCCGTGCGCGTCCACGATCCACTGCGTGCCGAGGACGAGGTCGAGCAAGGTGCGGCCAGTAGACCGCAGCCCCCGGCCCGCGTCAAGAACCCTCGCTTCAGTCCAGGCTGGACGTCCGCTTCGCCTCCGCCTGCCACTCGCCGTTCGCGTAGATCGCGAGCTCCACGCGGCGGTTCTCACGCCGGCCCGCGTCCGTTTCGTTCGACGCGATCGGCTCCGCCTCGCCGCGGCCGCGGCTGACCAGGCGCGAGGACGCGACGCCCTGGGACGTCAGGAAGTCGGTGGCGGCGCGCCCCCGCCGCTCCGAGAGCTGCTGGTTATAGGCGTCTTTCCCCACGGAGTCGGTGTGGCCCACGATCGTCACGTTGGTGCGCGCCTCGTCCTGCAGGCTCGCCGCCAGCCGGCCCAGGTTGGTCCGGGCCTCGGAGGTCAGCTCCGCCGAGTCGAAGGGAAAGAGGATCCCCGAGTCGAAGGTGACGGCGATCCCTTCGCCCACGCGCGAGACCTGGGCCGCCTCGAGCTCCGCGGCCAGCTTCTCCGCCTGCCTGTCCATGCGGTCCCCGATGAGGGCACCGGCGGCGCCCCCCACCACGGCGCCGATGATGGCGCCGCGGGCCGTGGATCCCGTCTTGTGGCCGATGACCGCGCCGACCGCGGCCCCACCCGCGGCTCCGATCCCCGTGCCTTTCTTCTGATTCTCCCCCCAGCTTGCGCATCCGGCGGTGCTCGCGAGCACGGCGGCCAGCGTCGCCCCCGACACGAGGTATGTCATGCGATTCATGCGTTCTCCCCGGCAACCATTGGCGGCGCCCGAGGAGACGTGGCCTCCGGCCGCTGCTGCCGAGGGCCTGGTATCGCAAGAACAATGCCAGCCGGGCGGCCCGCCTGGAGCGCGTCCGGACCGGGGCGGCTAGTGCAGCAGCTCGGCCACGGGTCGCGGCCGGCCCACGTGGTAGCCCTGCGCGCAATCGACCCCGATGTCGCGCAGCACGCGACTTGCCGGAGAGGTCGACGTGGAGCCGCTTTCGTCCGGGAGCCGCAAGAGGAGCTCGTAGTTGGCCACCTCGTTCGTGGCCAGATCGAGTATCGCCCGGCGCCGGCCTCATTGGCCGGCGGCGCGGCCGGCCAGTCGAGCGACGTGGGCCACGAGCTGGACCGGGGGCACCGGCTTGGCGAGATGAAGCTGGAAGCCGGCGGAAACGGCCTTGCGCCGATCCTCGTCCCTGGCGAAGGCGCTGACCGCGAGCGCGGGCACCTGGCCGCCGCCTTCCGCGGGGAGCTGCCGCAGTCTCCGCATCAGCTCGTAACCGTCCTCGCCCGGCATGGCGATATCGCTCACCAGCACGTCCGGCACCTTTTCACGGATGGCCTCGAGCGCGTCGGCGGCCGCGGCGGCGGTCCGGACGCGGGCGCCGTGACGCTCGAGCAGGCCCGTGAGCGCCTCGCGCACGTCCGCCTCGTCGTCGACCACGAGCACGCTCACGCCGTCGAGCAGCATGGGGTCCAACCCGCTCGGCGGCGTGCGGGCGGCCATGGGCTCACGTTCCGAGACCACCCTCGCCTCCCCTCCCGGCGCCTGCAGCATGAGCGCCGGGATGGGGAAGACGAGGGTGAAGGTGGCGCCCTCACCCGGGCCCGGGCTCTCCGCGCGGACCGTTCCCCCGTGCAGCTCGACCAGCTCGCGAACGAGGGTCAGGCCCAGCCCGAGCCCGGCATGGCCCGGGTCCGTCGCGCCGGCCTGCTGGCGGAACCGCTCGAACACGTGGGGCAGGAAGTCCTTGCGGATCCCCTGGCCGGTGTCGCTCACCGTGAGGTGCACCTGGGTGCCCACGCGGCCCATCCAGATCTGGACGCGGCCGTGGCGCGGAGTGAACTTCACCGCGTTGAAGAAGAGGTTCCAGAGCACCTGCTGCATGCGGTCGGGATCGCCCAGGATGACGCTGGCCGCGCGGTCGCCCGAGAGGTCCAGCTCGATGTCCTTCGCCTCCGCCGCCGCCCGCACGCTCTCGATGGCGGCCTCCGCGACCGCGAACAGGGCCAGGGGGCGGCGGGCCAGCTGGAGGTTGCCGGTCACCACCCGGGAGTGGTCCAGGAGGTCGGCGATGAGCCGGTCCTGCGCCGTCACGCTGCGCGTGATGGTGGCCAGGCCCTTGGCCAGGGTGGCCTCGTCGAGGCTCGGCCCCGCCTCGGAGAGGATGTGGGCCCAGCCCACGATGGCCGTGAGGGGCCCACGCAGCTCGTGAGAGACGGTGGCGACGAACTGGTCCTTGAGGTGATCGGCGGTCTCGGCCCGCTCGCGGGCCGAGTGCTCCAGGGTGAGGAGGGCCTCGCGGCCCTCCTGCGCCCGCTTGATCTCGGTACGGTCCTCGATGGCGAGGAGGAGGCGGTCCGTCCCACCCGGCTCGCGCGCGAGCCGGCGGGCGTTGAGGACCATCGTCCTCCGACCGAGGGCGGGAAACTCGTGTTCCACCTCGAAGTCTTCGAACGCCGTGTCCGTGGCCAATGCCTCGGACAGCGCGGCGAGGAGCTCGGGCCGGTTCCACTCGCCGCCGCCCAGCTCCTGGAGGGCCAGGCCGCGGATCTCCGCCGGTCCCACCTGGAACGTCTCGTGGAAGGCCCGGTTCGCCTGCTCGACCTTCAGCTCGCCGTCGAGGATGAGGAGGGGCTCCCGCACCGTGGCCACGATGGCGGTGGCCCGGTCCAGCGCGTGCTGGACCTCTTCCGCACCGCGCCGCAGGGCGTCGACGTCCATCAGCACCACGACCGCGCCGTCGATCGTGTCCTCGCGCGCCCTGTAGGGCCAGATCCGCATCACGTAGAAGCGGCCGTCCCGGTCCTGGACCTCGCGCTCGCTGACCCTCACGTTCTCGATCACCGAGCGGACCTCCCGCTCCAGGTCGGGGACCTCGAGGTAGGTCCGCACGTCGCCCAGCGGCCGCCCGATGTCGGAGGCCATCAGGCTGAAGAGGGTCTCGGCCGCGGGAGTGAACCGGCGCAGGTGCAGGTCCTTGCCCACCATGACGATGGGGATGTTGACGCTGCCGAGGAGGTTCAGGAGATCGTCGTTCAGATGGCCAAGCTGGGTGTTCCGGTCCTGCAGCTCCTGGTTGAGCGTGGCCAGCTCTTCGTTCGCGGACTGGATCTCCTGCTGGGCGGTCTGCAGCTCCTCGTTCACGCTCTGCAGCTCCTCGTTGCTGGAGAGCGCCTCCTCGTTCGTCGATTGCAGCTCTTCGAGGGCCGTGTCGTGCTCGCGGAGGACGGTGTGGAGGTATTGGGAGGTCTCGGCCAGTTTCTGCTCGAGCTGCGCGATCTTCGCCTCCCGGGACTCCGCGGCGGCGCCCACGTCCGGCGCCGGCAGGGGCGCGGAAGCCGTCCGCGCCGACTCCCGGTGGGTCTCGAAGAGGATGAGCAGACAGTTCTCCGTGGCCGCCCGGCCCTTGAGCGGGATGGCCTCCACGCTCACCCGATGCAGCCGCCCGCGGTATCGCATCTGCAGGCCGTCCTTGCGCGAGGGCGCGCCCCTGAGGCGCGCCTCCGCGATGGCCTGGCGCAGCTCCATCAGGAACCCCCGGCGGGCCATCTGGATCAGGTTCAGGCTGGCTTGCCCGTGCGCGTGCTCCAGGAAGGGATCCGTGTCGCCCCGGAACTCGATGATGTTGAGCGCCTCGTCGACCACCACGCCGGGCGGGCTGTAGCGCGCCAGGAGCATGCGGTCGGCCTCCCTCGGCACGTCCGAACGCACGGCGGCCTTGGGGGTCAGCACCACCGGCGCCGCCGTGCGCCCGGCCGCGGAGGCCCCCGGCGCGAAGTGGAAGTGCGGCGGGACGGCCGTCGCCTTCCTCTTGAAGATCTTGTGTCTCTCGTCGACGGTTGAGAACAGGGCCGAGGAGGCCCCGACGCCTTCCGCGGGTCCCAGCAGGAGGCAACCCGAGGGATTGAGGGCGTAGTGGAAGGAGGCGAACACGCGCTCCTGCAGGCGCGACTCCAGGTAGATGAGCAGGTTCCGGCAGCTGATGAGGTCGATCCGGGAGAAGGGCGGGTCCCGGGTCAGGTCGTGCTGGGCGAAGACGCACGTCTCGCGGATGGTCTTGCTGATCTGATAGTGGCCGTCCACCCTGGCGAAGAACCGCCGCAGGCGCTCGGCGGAGACGTTCTGCGCGATGTTCTCGAGATAGATGCCGGCCCGCGCCTTCTTGAGCGCGCTCTCGCTGAGGTCGGTGGCGAAGATCTGGAAGGGAGGGCTTCCGGGACGTCGCGCCGCGCGCTCCAGCAGACAGATGGCGATCGAGTAGGCCTCTTCGCCGGTGGCGCAGCCCGGCACCCACACGCGGAGGGGAGCGTCGGAGGTACGGCCCTCGAGCAGCATCGGCAGCAGGGTGTCGCTCAAGGCCTGGAAGACGTCCGAATCGCGGAAGAAGGACGTCACGGAGATGAGACAATCCTGGTACAGAGCCTCCGCTTCCCCGGCGTCTCCTTCGAGACGACGGGCGTAATCGTCGAGCGTCTCCATGCGGTTGACGGCCATGCGCCGGGCGATTCGCCTCTGGAGCGTCGCCTTCTTGTAGGCGCTGAAGTCCGCTCCGGTGGCCCTCTGCAGCAGGGAGAGGATCGTCGCGAGGGCGGCGTCGTCTTCCTCCGTGGCCACGGGAATGCTTGGGCGCGCCGGGCCCGGCCGGCCGGCGATCACGTAGGGATGGCGGCCCAGCCGGGCCAGCTCGCGCGCGATCTCCTCGGGCGTCAGGACGAAATCGACGCACCCGGCGGCGATCGCGCTCCGCGGCATGTCCCCGAATCTGGCCGAGCCCGGGTCCTGGGCGAAGGCGATGCCGCCCTCCGCCTTGATCGCGGTCAGCCCCAGGGTGCCGTCCGAGGCCATGCCCGAGAGGATCACGCCGATGGCCTGGCTGCCCTGCCCTTCGGCCAGCGTCCGCAGGAAGGCGTCGATGGGCATGTGGAAGCCGCCGGTCCGGCTCCGAGGCACCAGCTTCAGCGCGCCCTCGGAAAGGACGATGTCTTCGGTCGGCGGGATGACGTAGACCCGGTTCGGCTCCACGCGCACGTCGCCCGTCACCTCGGCGACGGTCATCCGGGTGGCCTTGGAGAGAAGCTCGGCCAGGATGCTCTCGTGCTTCGGGTGAAGGTGCTGGACGAGGACGTACGCCATTCCCGTGTCCGCGGGCAGGGCGGCGAGCAACTGCCGGAAGGCGTCCAGACCGCCCGCCGAGGCTCCGATGCCCACGATCGGGAATGCGGGCGGCGCGCCGGAGCGCCGAGGGCGGCGCTCTCCGCCCTTTCCGGTATCGAGGGGGCCGCGCCGCCCGCGCCCGGTGGCGGCCGGCCTGCCGGGGTGGTTGACCCGCACCGGGTCGGATCGGGACGGCCGAAGTGCGCTCACGGCACCTCCTTTCGAGGCGGCGTCACACGACGCCGAGGAGGCCTGAGGCGCGCGGATCCCAGAGTATACGCCTTCGCGGGGGCTTGTCGTGCCGGGCCAGACGCCTTCAGCGGCCGCCGCGCGCGCCGGCCAGGAGCGCCACCTTGGCCGCCAGCTCGGCGGGCGCGGCCGGCTTGGGCACGTGCGCGTCGAAGCCGGCCGCGAGCGCCTTCTGGCGCGCCTCGGGCCCGGCATAGGCCGTGAGCGCCAGGGCCGGAATCCGGCCTCCCCTTTCCGCTTCGCCGGCCCTGACCTTGCGGATGAGCTCGTGGCCATCCTCGCCCGGCAGGGCGATGTCGCACACGATGGCGTCCGGAGTCGATCGCTGCAGGGCTTCCCTCGCCTCGCTGGAGGAAGCCGCCACGCTGACCTGCGCGCCGCACTGCTCGAAGGCCGTTACCAGCATCTCTCTACTGTCGGCATCGTCCTCCACGACCAGCAGCCGAACCCCCTCCAGCATCGTGTGGTCCAGCTCCCTCCCGGGCTTCTCCGGCGCCGCCGATTCGATGGGCACGTCGGCCTGGACGGCATCCGTGAGGAGTGGGAGCCGGGGAGGGATGGGGAGCGCCATCCGCGAGTAGTCCAGCAGGCCCTCGATCAGCCGCGCCTGCGCCTGGACACCCCGCTCGATGGCCGCCCGGCCACGCTCCCTGGTGGCTTCGTCGATGCCTCGGTCGCGGAGGATGTGGACCCATCCCACCATGGCGTTCAAGGGCCCCCCCAGCTCGTGCGAGAGCGTGGCCACGAACTCGTCCTTGATCCGGTCGGCCTCCTCGGCACGTCTGCGCGCGGCCTGCTCCATGGCGAGCAGGGTCTCGCGGTCCCTCTCGGCGTTCTTCGCCTGGGTTGTGTCCTCGAGGGCCAGGAGGATGCTCTCCTCGCCGCTGTCGTGGTGCAGCTTCCGGGCGTTCACCAGCAGGATCCGGCGGCCGATGCGCGGGAAGTCGTGCTCGATCTCGAAGTCCGCGAAGCGGGCGTCCTTGGGGAGGACCTCCTCCAGGGCACGCCGCAGCGCGGGAATGTCCCACTGCCCCTGGCCCAGGTCGTAGAGGAGCCTCCCGACCGTCTCCTGGGGCGCGTCCCGGAAGAAGTCGTAGAAGGCTCGATTCGCCCTTTCCACCCGCAGGCCGGCGTCCAGGATGAGCAGCGGATTGCGCACTGTCTCCACGATCCCATTCGCGTAATCGAGCGCGCGCCCGAGCTGGAGGTTCCCGTCCCGCATCTCCTGGTTGAGCGTCGTCAGCTCCTCGTTGGTCGATTGCAGCTCTTCCTTCGCCGTCTCCAGCTCCTCGTTGATGCTCTGCAGCTCCTCGTTGGCCGACAGGACCTGCTCGTTCGAGGCCTGCAGCTCCTCGCTCGCCGCCTCGTGCTCCTGCACCACGGCCTGAAGGTGTCGGGTGGCCTCCGCGAGCTCCTGCTTCAGCGTGGAGCTCTCGCTGGCGCCGAGCGCGGCGCGCGGATGCCGCCCCGCGGCCCCGGCCCGCTCCATCCTGGCCTCGGGGCGCGCCTCGAAGGTCACGAGCAGAGCGCGCTCCACCTCCGGAGACCCCATGAGCGGCGCCACCTCCAGATCCAGCCGGCGGATCTGGCCCCGATGTCGCAGCAGAACCCCCTCCCTGCGGAGGGGCACGTCCTTCCTCCTGGCCTCCCGGATCGCCTCACGGAGGTCGAGGAGGAGTCCCTTGCGCGCCATTTTGAAGAGGTCGAGGCTCGCGCGCCCCTGTGGGTGCGCCAGGTAGGGATCGGTCCGGCCGCGGAACTCGACGATGTGGTCCTTCCCGTCCACGATGACGCCCGCCGGCGCGCGGGCCAGCAGGATCCGGTCCGCTTCCCTGCCCAGCTCCGCGCGTGCGCCGAGCCTGGCCGCCCTTGCCTCGTCCGCTCGCTCCTCGCGCCGCGGCGTGATCACGCGCGGCGGCGGGCCGAGGCGTGAGAGCTCCCGCGCGATCTGTTCCGGCGGCAGGACGAAGTCCACGCACCCCGTGGCGATGGCGCTCCGCGGCATGCCGTCGTACGCGGCCGTGCCCGGATCCTGGGCAAAGGCGACGCCGCCTCCGGCCTTGATCGCCTTCACTCCGAGCGTCCCGTCCGACCCGGTCCCGGAGAGGATCACGCCGATCGCCCTGCTCCCCCGGGCCTCCGCCAGCGTGCGCAGAAAGACGTCGATCGGCGTGTGCTGGCCGTGGGTGCTGGTGCGTGGAACCAGCGTCAGCATGCCTCCCTGGATCGTGACGTCCTGCCGGGCCGGGGTGACATAGACGTGGTCGGGCTCGACCGCCGTGTCCACCTCGACCTCGGAGACCGGCACTCGGCTTGCCTTCGCGAGCAGCTCCGCCAGGATGCTTTGGTGGCGCGGGTCCAGGTGCTGCACGAGCACGTAGGCCATGCCCGTGTCGACACGTAGCGCCGCCACGAGCAGTCGGAAAGCCTCCAGCCCACCGGCGGAAGCCCCCACCCCGACGATGGGAACCGCGCTCGGAGGCGTGCGGGCCCGGCCGGGGTCGTCCTCGGCGGCCGCGGACCCAGCCGCCGCTTCCGGCGAAGGCGCGCGTGGCGGTGCCGGTCGCGGCCGAGCGCGGTCCTTCATACCCGGACCTCGCGACGGACGGCGAGGCGATGGCTTGCCGCGGCGAGAACGCAAATGGCGGCCCCTTTCGGCTCGAACGCCTCAGGCGAGCCCCGCTCTGGTCGCCGCCGCGCGCGGGCGGACGACAGGGGCATTCCCGGCGCATGACCTACAGTCTCCGTTCCTGCTCCGGAAGAGGAAAACCTACTAATTTACATGGCGGGCGCGCGATTACAAGTTCGCGCACGAACAAATCTACAGGACGTTCCATACACGCAGGCGCGAGGGTCGGTAGCCAAAGAAGCCTCAGCGGGGCCCGCTCCGGCCAGGTTCGACCGCGGCCGCGATCCGCGTGATCAGGAAGTCCGGATCGAAGGGCTTCTTCAGCACGTCCGCGGCTCCGGCCGCGAGCACCCGCGCGCGCCAGTCGTCCTCGCTGTGCCCGCTGAGGATCAGGATGGGGACGGCGACCGCACGGCTGGAGGGCACCTGCCGAAACTGGCGGATGAGATCCAGGCCGTCCGCGCCGGGCATCGAGAAGTCGGTGAGCAGAACGTCCGGGTCGAACGAGTGGTAGACACCTTCCATGGCCTTCGCGACGGACTCCACACCCAGGACCGTGGCGCCCGCCTTCCCGAGGAGGGCGCAGACGAGCTCCAGGGAGTCGTCGTCGTCTTCCACGACCAGCACACGAACACCGGCGAGGCGCGCGGGCGCTGCGGCACGCCGGCCGGAGGCCGCAGCCTCCTGGCCGGGAGCGCTCGGTCCTTTCTGCGGCTGCAGGACGGGGGCGGAGTCGCCGAGCATGGCGCGCTGACCCTGGGCGAAGACCCGGGGAGGGCGAGATTGCCCTTCGCCGCCTGTCCCGCAAACGCGCGGAAGGGGTGGGAGCCCGGAAACGGAGACGACGCTTCTACGAGGCCTCTACGGGCGTGGCGCCGACAGTCGCAGCAACGTCCTCGACCTCGGCCGCATCAGGTCTGTCGACCGCATCCAGCGGCAGCCGTGGCAGCTCGATGGTGAAGATGCATCCACGGCCGGCGATGTTGCGCACCTTGATCTCGCCGCCGTTGGCGCTGACACCCTCACGGGCGATGGCGAGCCCGAGGCCCAGACCGCTTCGATCCTTGCTCCGCTGCTCGAAGGGCGCGAACAGGTCCTCGGGTCTTCCGGCCAGACCCCCGCATTCGTCCTCGATGGCAATGAAGGCGCGATCGGCGTCCGCGTGCGTCCTCACCACGACATGACCCGAGGGGCGCGTGAACTTGAAGGCGTTCTGCAGCAGGTTCGCCACCGCCGCGGCCAGGGTCTGCCGATCGGCCTCGACCGAAACCCCCCGCGGGACGGGAGCGACCGTGAGTTGCAGCCCTCGCGCCTTCGCCTCGATGGTGGCCGCGACCTCGACCTCTTCGATGAACTCGGGGAGCAGGACTCGCTCCCTTCTCTTGATGCCGGCCTTGAGCCGCACTTCGGCCAGCGAGCGGTCGATGAGGTCGCGCATGCGCGTGAGGTTGCGGCCGAGCACGGTGCCCGTGCTGCCGCCGACGCCGACGCTTCCCGTCTTGAGAACCTCGAAGGCCAGCATGGAATTGCTGAGCAGGTTTCGCAGCTCGTGCGCGAAGAAGCCCAGCCGCTCGGTCTCGTCGTCCGAGATCGACAGCTCGCGCTGGCGCCCGTATTCGGTCACGGATTCGGCCATCGCCTCGTCCAGGCATCGGTTGAGCGTGCGAAACTCGTCGGCCGTGATGGACGCGTCCAGCTCGATGGCCAGCTCCGTGATGGCCTGGCAGACATCGCCGTAGTCGTGAATGACCTGGGCCGCGGTGAACCCGATCTCCTGCAGGGCCTTGCCATGTTTGGCCGCGC
Source organism: Vicinamibacteria bacterium (assembly GCA_035544515.1). Taxonomy (GTDB): domain Bacteria; phylum Acidobacteriota; class Vicinamibacteria; order Fen-336; family Fen-336; genus DATKEG01. Next base: position 12,406 of record DATKEG010000123.1, read on the forward strand.
TCAGGCCGATCTGACGGTCGGAGTGCGCTGCTTCACCTCTGGATTCTTCGTTGCGCAACGTCGCGATGAGCTGGTCCAGGAAGAGGGGAACTCCCGTCTCCAGCTCGATCGGGGTCGCACGTGGAGCCGCCCTCGAGGCGACCTTGGCTCTGCTGTGCGCGACGATCTTCTTGCGATGCGTGGTCAGGAATGCGGACAGCACGCCGATGACTACTGCACCGATCGTGCCACGCCCCGTTCAGAGCGGAAGCGTTCGAGCCGATCGTTCCGGCCCGGCCGGCGTCCAGACTGGATCACGCGGTCACACTAAACGCACCGGGTGACGCGCGTGCCCGTTGGCCTTTTCGGCCGGCTACGGGCATACTGGGGTGCTTTCCAGATTCTGGAATCCGGACCCATGGCCCAACCCCGCGCCCTGATCGTCGATGACGATGCGGACGTGCTCCAGGTGCTCGCCGAGTTCGTCGAGCGCGAGGGCTTCGCCGTGACCAGCGCCGGCACCCTGGCGCGCGCGCGTCAGGAGATAGCGGCCGGCCCGCCCGACATCCTGCTCGTCGACATCGGCCTGCCCGACGGCCAGGGTCTGGATCTCCTGGACGGGCTGGAGCCCGACGCGATCCCGGAGGTCGTCTTGATCACGGGTCATGCCACCGTAGAGACCGCGGTGAACGCCCTTCGGCGCGGTGTGGTCGATTACCTGACCAAGCCGGTCGATTTCGACCGCTTGAGGATGGCCCTGGCGAACCTCGCGCGCACCCTGGCCATGAAGGAGGAGATCGGCACGCTGCGAACCGAGCTGCGCAAGCTGGGTCGGTTCGGGCCGCTCATCGGCGCCTCCGCGCCCATGCAGCGGGTCTACGACCTGATCGGCCGCGTGGCCCGCACCGACGCCAGCATCCTCGTCACCGGCGAAACGGGCACGGGCAAGGAAGTGGTGGCCCAGACCGTCCACGCGCTGAGCCGCCGCAGCCAGCAACCGTTCGTCCCCGTGGACTGCGGAGCCGTCTCCGCGAACCTGATCGAGAGCGAGCTGTTCGGCCACGAGCGGGGCAGCTTCACGGGCGCCGACCGGCTCCACAAGGGATACTTCGAGCGCGCTCACCGCGGGACCCTGTTCCTCGACGAGATCACCGAGATGCCCGTGGAGCTCCAGGTCAAGCTGCTCCGCGTGCTGGAGACGTCCTCCGTCTCCCGGGTGGGCGGAACCGATTCCATCAAGGTCGACGTGCGCATCGTGGCCGCCACCAACCGCCGGCTGGAGGAGGCCGTGGCCGCGGGCAAGCTGCGCCAGGACCTCCTCTATCGCTTGAACGTCTTCCCCATCGACCTGCCTCCCCTGCGGGAGCGCGGCGACGACGTCGAGCTTCTGGCCGAGCACTTCCTGGCCCAGCTCAACGCGGCCGAGGGGACGGCCCGGCAGCTCACCGCCGCCGGCCGTGCGCGCCTGCGCGAGCACAGCTGGCCCGGCAACCTGCGCGAGCTGAAGAACTACGTCCAGCGCGCGTTCATCCTGGCCGACGAGGGCGGCGGCGTCGACATCCTTCCCGTGGTCGTGAACGGCGCCACCGGTGCGGCCGTTTCGTCCGACCTCGTTTTCCCGGTGGGTACTCCCCTGGAAGTGGCCGAGCGCCAGATCATCCTGGCCACGCTCAATCAGCTCGGGGGCGACAAGCGGAAGGCCGCGGCCGCTCTCCACATCAGCGTGAACACCCTCTACGCGCGGTTGAAGGAGTACGGCGCGCGCTGACCCCCGACCCGGGGCCCGGGCTGGGTCAGGATCGCAACAGGCTGGCCATGCTCTGCAGGATGGTGATCGTCCGCCCCGAGTCGTCCCAGACTTCCTTGAACACCTCGGCATCCCTCATCCTTCGGTCCGCCTGGCGGGCCTCCTCGAGGAGCAGGTCCACGACCGGTCCCACCGTCTGCGGGTCCACCGGGCCGGCATGGGCCTGCACGTGGAGATCCCGGCTCTGCCCCGCGAAGTGGCGCAACTCGCCCAGGAACTGCTCGCCGCGCGCCCGATAATCCGTCACGGCCCGCGTGGCCTTGTCGTGGGCCCGCGTCGCGCTGACGCGCAGGTCGGCCGCGAGCTGGCGGAGCTGGGCCAGGCGGGGGCCGGAGAGCGCGGGCACCACGTAGGCGGTGGGTACCTCGACCGGGTATCCGGCCAGGAGCCGCGTCATGCGCCGAAGGACGTCGGCCACCGCTTCCCATTCGTCGTAGGTGCTCGCCAGCACGCCTGCCGAGCGCATCCGGCCGTTCAGGAGGCGTGCGTGCTCCGTGAGGTCGGCCACCTGGGCGGGCAGCTCGACGGACGTGGCCTGTCGGTCGCGCATCGCGCGCTCCAGGTCGCGCGTGGAGCCCGCGAACGAGCGCACCGCGGACAGGAACCGCGCGCCTTCGGGTGACCCGCGGCGCACCTCGTCCTCCGCGCCCTCCAGGGCGCCCTGCGCCGTCCTGTCCAGGTAGGAGGCCAGGGCGAGCATGGTCTCGTAACGCGCGCCCAGGAGCTGATGCGCGTGGATGCCGGTGTCGACCTCTTCCGAGGCGGCGCCCGCGAACCCGCCGGTCAGGAGGACTCCCGCGGCCGCGGTCGCGGCCAGGAACGTGTGTCTCGCCATGGACGTGTCTCCTTTTCGGCCTGCCGGGCGCCGGGTGCGCCCCCGGGCCGCGGCCGGGGGGCGCGGACGTCGGGGCACGGCTAGTTATCGCCTTCATTCGCGTCCATCTCACAGATGATCGCCTCGGTGGTGAGCAGCAGCGACGCGATGGACGCCGCGTTCTGCAACGCGTAGCGGACGACCTTGGTGGGGTCGATGACGCCCGCCGCGACCAGGTCCTCGTACTTCTCCGTCAGGGCGTTGAAGCCTTCGTTCCCCTTCAGCCCGTGGACCTTGCCCACGACCACGGCCCCCTCGTGACCGGCGTTGGCGGCGATCAGCCGAAGCGGCTCTTCCAGCGCGCGCTTGACGATGCTCGCGCCCACCGCCTCGTCGCCCTCCACCTTCACGGCCTCCACGGCCTTCACGCAGCGCAGGAGGGCGACGCCACCGCCGGGAACGATCCCCTCCTCGACGGCCGCCCTGGTGGCGTGCATCGCGTCCTCGACGCGGGCCTTCTTCTCCTTCAACTCCGTCTCCGTGGCCGCGCCGACCTTGATGATGGCGACGCCGCCGACCAGCTTGGCCAGCCGCTCCTGGAGCTTCTCCCGGTCGTAGTCGGAGGTGGTCTCTTCGACCTGCGCTCGGAGCTGCCGGACCCGGGCCTCGATGGCCTTGGCCTCGCCCGCTCCTTCGATGATGGTGGTGTGCTCCTTGTCGATCGTGATCTTCTTCGCCTTGCCCAGGTCCTCGAGCGGGAGGTTCTCGAGCTTGATGCCGAGGTCTTCCGTGATCGCCTTCCCGCCGGTGAGGACCGCGATGTCCTCCAGCATGGCCTTGCGGCGATCCCCGTAGCCGGGCGCCTTGACCGCCGCGACCTGGAGGGTGCCGCGAAGCTTGTTCACGACCAGGGTGGCCAGGGCGTCGCCCTCGAGGTCCTCGGCCACGATGAGCAGCGGCCGGCCGAGCTTCGCGACCTGTTCCAGGACGGGGAGCAGGTCCTTCATGCCGGAGATCTTCTTCTCGTGGATGAGCACGAAGGGGTTCTCGAGCACGCATTCCATGCGCTCCGGGTCGGTGACGAAGTAGGGCGAGAGGTAACCGCGGTCGAACTGCATGCCCTCCACGACCTCGAGCGAAGTCTCCATCGTCTTCGCTTCCTCGACGGTGATCACGCCGTCCTTGCCCACCTTCTCCATGGCCTCGGCGATGATGTTCCCGATCGTCTCGTCGTTGTTGGCGGAGATGGAGCCCACCTGGGCGATCATCTTTCCCGCCACGGGCTTGCTGAGCTTCTTCAGCTCCTCGGTGACCGCGGCCACCGCCTTCTCGATGCCGCGCTTGATCTCCATGGGGTTGGCGCCCGCGGTGACGTTCCTGCTCCCCTCGCGGTAGATCGCCTGCGCGAGCACGGTCGCGGTGGTGGTGCCGTCGCCGGCCACGTCGGAGGTCTTGCTGGCGACCTCCTTCACCATCTGCGCGCCCATGTTCTCGAGGGGCTCCTGAAGCGAGATCTCCCTGGCCACCGTGACGCCGTCCTTGGTGATCAGGGGCGCGCCGAACTTCTTTTCGAGGACGACGTTGCGGCCCCGGGGCCCCAGCGTCACCTTGACCGCGTCCGCCAGGCGGTTGACCCCACGGAGGATCGACTGCCGGGACTCGTCGCCGTACGTGATCTGCTTCGGCATCTTCTTGCCTGCTTCCTTGCTTGTGCGGCGGGGACGACTACGGCAGCACGGCCAGGACCTCGTCCTCGCGGAGGATCAGGACGTCCTCACCGTCGATCTCGATGTCGGTCCCGGAGTACCTTCCGAAAAGGATCCTGTCGCCGACCTTGACGTCCAGGGTGATCTTGGTCCCGTTCTCCAGGACCTTCCCGTTGCCCACGGCGACGACCTCGCCCTCCTGGGGCTTCTCCTTGGCCGTGTCGGGAATGATGATGCCTCCCCGGGCCGTCTCCTTCTCTTCGATGCGGCGGACGACCAGGCGGTCGTGAAGCGGACGTACCTTCATCGTGTGCTCCCTTCCATGAGTGCCAGACCCGGGGGGTGCCTCGGACGTGGACATTATAGCGAGACTTAACTTGCAATGTCAAGCGTGTTCGGCGATGATGGCCCTGAGTTAATTGGTCGTGTTAACTCGCGGAGGCACCCCGTGGACGTCCGTCTGCTGATCCGTCAGCGGCTGGCCGAGCTGGGCCTGGAGCAGAAGGACCTCGCGGCCGCCGCCCAGGTCACGGAGTCCTACGTCTCCCAGCTCCTCACCCGGAAACGGATGCCGCCCGCCCCCGACCGGACCGACATCTACGACAAGATGTCGCGGCTGCTGAAGCTGCCCCGGGGGAACCTCGCGAAGCTCGCCGGGCTCCAGCGCCAGGACCTGCTACGGAAGAGCCTGAGCGAGCCGCCTACGCCCCTCTTCGAGGAGGTCCGCGCGCTGGTCCTCCGCAAGTGTTCGCCCGCCCGGCGGGAGCAGGTCCGTGCCATCTTCGAGCGGCAGCCCTTCGGCGAGCTCGAACGGCTCGTCACGCAGAGGCTCCTGGACGTGGTCAAGAGGGTGGCGAAGGAAGAGCTGGAGAGCGAAGGGTGGCTCCAGCAGGTGGCGCGAGCGAGCCGCCGCCGCTACGAGGACATGCGCGTCATGGTCCTCGCGTTCCTGGACACGGACGTCTTGAACGTATCGGTCGAGAACTGCGTGGCCTTCCTGGATCCCCTGATCGAATCCTGGGACATCGACCTGGCGAGCTTCGCCGTGGAGGTCGTGTTGAGCCGGCGGCTGGCGGCCGGCTATGCCCAGAGGTTCGAGTTCGTCGAGCGGGATGCGGGCCGGCCCGCCCGGGAAGAGCCGGGGTTCAAGGAGTTCCTTGGAAACCCACAGCTGAGCGGCGATGCCGCCCGGGAGGAGATCGCTTTCCTGCGCGGGCTGAGGTTCGAGGGAAGGCGTCCGACCTCGCTCTATTACTACCGGGAGCTCCAGAGCCTCAGGGACCCGCTTCACTTCCGCGGACCGGCCGCCGGAGACCCGGCCCGCGAGGGCTGAGGACGCTCGTCACGCCCTTCGCTCCTCCGTGGCGGCGGCCGCCCGCGCGAGGGGCAGGCTGCGGCCGAGCACCGGGGCGATGACCCGCAGCTCGCCCATCAACGTCTCGAACTGGTGCGGGTACAGGCTCTGCGCGCCGTCCGACAGCGCCTTCTCCGGGTTGTCGTGCACCTCGATGAGCAGGCCGTCCGCGCCGGCCGCCACCGCCGCGCGGGCCATGGGGATCACCTTGTCGCGCCGGCCGGTGCCGTGGCTGGGGTCGACCAGGATGGGCAGGTGGGAGAGCTTCTTGACCACCGGGATGGCGGAGATGTCGAGCGTGTTGCGGGTGGCGTTCTCGAAGGTGCGGATCCCGCGCTCGCAGAGGATCACCTGCGTGTTGCCGCCGGCCAGGATGTATTCGGCGGAGAGCAGCCACTCCTCGATGGTGGCGGCCATGCCGCGCTTGAGGAGAACGGGACGGCGGACCTTGCCCAGCTCCTTCAGGAGGTCGAAGTTCTGCATGTTGCGCGCGCCCACCTGCAGGCAGTCCACGTAGCGCAGCATCATCTCGATCGTGCGCAGGTCCATGACCTCGCTGATGACGGCCAGGCCGGACTCGTCGGCCACCTCGCGCATCCAGCGCAGCGCCTGCTCGCCGTGGCCCTGGAAGGCATAGGGCGACGTGCGCGGCTTGAAGGCCCCGCCGCGCAGCACGCGCGCGCCCGCCGCGCCCACCGACTGCGCCACCGTGCGCACCTGCTCGCGCGTCTCCACCGAGCAGGGGCCGGCCATCACGATCACCTCCGGGCCGCCGACATTCAGGCCGCCCATGGCCACCACGGTGTCCGCGGCCTTGAACGTGCGGCCCACGAGCTTGTACGGCTCCGAGATCTTGACCACCTCGCGCACGCCGGGCAGGAGCTCCAGCGCGAGCGGGTCCACGGGCACGCGCGGCACGCCGACCGCCCCCAGCACGGTGTGCGATACGCCGGTCGAGCGATGAACGTCGTAGCCGACCTCCACCAGCGCTTCGATGACCTTCTGCACCTGCTCCTCGGACGCCGTACCCTCCATCACGATGACCATGGGCTCCCTCACTCCTTTTCCTTCGTTTCCGCGCCGGCGGCCGCGTTCTCTCCGGCCAGCCTTTCCAGCCGGCGGCTCTCGTCGATGATGCGCTCGAACACGCGCTTGACCGCCGTGGGATCGAGCGGCCCCGGGTTCTCGCGCATGACCCGCTCCAGGATCAGGGCCTCGCGCTCCGGCGAATACACGGGCAGGCCGAGCGTGCGCTTGATCCGCCCGATCTCCACCGCGCAGGCGGAGCGGCTGTTGAGCAGGCCCATGAGCTGGGTGTCGATCTGGTCGATCCGCCGGCGCCAGGCCTCGATCTCCGGGCTCTCGCCCGTGGGCGAGGGCGCAGGGGGCCGGGCGCTCACATCCCGCTCTTCAGCCATCGCACCTGCGCCCCCAGGTCGCCCTGCGGGTGCTCCTCGAGGTAGCGCACCAGGGCGCTCCCCACCACCACGCCGTCCGCGACCTCGGCCGCCGCGCGCACCTGCTCCGGGGTGGCGATGCCGAACCCGAGCGCCACCGGCTCGCCGGTGAGCTGCTTCAGCCGCCTCACCAGCGGCCGCGCGTCGTCGGACAGGGCGTCCCGCTCGCCGGTCACGCCGGTCCGACTCACCGCGTACACGAACCCGCGCGAGGACTCGGCCACCTTGAGGAGCCGCTCGTCCGGGCTGGTGGGCGCGGCCAGGAACACGGTGTCCAGCTCCGCCGAGCGCGCCTCGTCCAGCCACGGGCCGGCCTCTTCGGGCGGCAGGTCGGTGACCAGGACGCCGTCCACGCCCGCCTCCCGCGCCGCCGCCGTGAGCCGCTCGATTCCGTAACGCAGGATCGGGTTGAAATAGCTGACAAGGAGCAGCGGCATCTGGCTGCGCCGCCGCACCCGGCGCACCACCTCGAGCACGCGCGCCAGGGTCACGCCGCGGCCGAGCGCGCGCTCGCTCGCGCGCTGGATCACGGGCCCGTCCGCGAGCGGGTCCGAGAAGGGGACGCCCAGCTCCAGGACGTCCACGCCCGCGGCCTCGAGCTCCAGCGCCAGGTCTACCGTGCGCTCGAGGGAGGGGTCGCCCGCGGTGAGAAACGCGACGAAGGCCTTCCGGCCTTCCCCGCGGAGCTTCGCGAACCGCTCACCGATCCGCGTCACGCTCGCTCTCCTCGAGTATCCCGAGGTCCTTGTCCCCCCGCCCGCTCAGGTTCACCACCACGAGCTTGTCCTTCCACCCCGCCGCCTCGCGCGCCAGCCAGGCCAGCGCGTGGGACGACTCCAGGGCGGGGATGATGCCCTCCCTCTCCGAGAGCAGGTGGAAGGCGGCGAGCGCCTCGGCGTCCGTCGCCCACGTGTAGCGCACGCGGCCCTGGTCGCGCAGCAGCGCGTGCTCGGGGCCGATGGCCGGGTAGTCGAGCCCGGCCGAGACCGAGTGCGTGGGCAGGACGTTCCCGGCCTCGTCCTGCAGCAGGTACGTCCGCGTGCCATGCAGGACACCCACGCCGGCGCCTTCTCCCAGAAAACGGGCGGCATGGTCGCCGGGGCGCGGGGAGCGGCCGCCCGCCTCCACGCCCACCATGGCCACGGGATCGTCGAGGAACGCGAAGAACAACCCCATCGCGTTCGAGCCGCCGCCGACGCAGGCCACGAGCAGGTCGGGAAGGCCGCCGGCCTGCGCCAGCACCTGCGCCCGCGCCTCCTCGCCGATCACCGACTGGAAGTCGCGGACCATCATGGGGTAGGGGTGCGCGCCCAGCACGGAGCCGAGCAGGTAGTGCGTGGTCCGCACGTTGGTCACCCAGTCGCGCATGGCTTCGTTGATCGCGTCCTTGAGCGTGCGCGATCCCGAGTCCACCGGCCGCACCTCCGCCCCCAGCAGGCGCATGCGCCGGACGTTGGGGGCCTGCCGCGCCATGTCCTCCGTGCCCATGTAGACGACGCACTGCAGGCCGAGCCACGCGCACACCGTGGCGCTGGCCACGCCGTGCTGGCCCGCGCCCGTCTCCGCGACCACGCGCCTTTTTCCCATGCGCTGCACCAGCAACGCCTGCCCGAGCGCGTTGTTGATCTTGTGGGCGCCCGTATGGCACAGGTCCTCGCGCTTGAGGAAGACGCGGCAGCGAAGCTCCGCGGAGAGCCGCGACGCGAAGGTGAGCGGTGTGGGCCGGCCGACGTAGTCGCGCAGTCCGGCGGCGAGCGCGGCGCGGAACCCGGGATCGCGTTGCGCCTCCGCGTAGGCCGCCTCCAGCTCGCGCAGCGGTTCCATGAGCGTCTCCGGCACGAAGCGCCCGCCGTAGGGGCCGAAATGGCCCTGGGCATCGGGCGGCGCCGCGGCGCGCGGCCTCACCGCTCCGCCACCGCGCGCACGGCCTCGAGGAAGGCGCGCACCTTCTCCGGGTCCTTGCGCCCGGGCGACGACTCGACGCCGCTCGAGACGTCCACCAGGTCGGGACGCACCGCGGCCAGCGCCACGTGGACGTTGTCCGGGGTGAGGCCGCCGGCCAGGGCCAGGAAAGACGCCTTCTCGCGCACCTTCCGCGCGTGCGACCAGTCGAACGCCTGGCCGGTGCCGCCCGGAAGGCCGTCCGTCCGGGTGTCGAGCAGGATGCCGGCGGCGTGTCCCTCGTACCGCAGCGCCTCCTCGGGCGAGAACCCCTCGCCCACGCGCACGGCCTTGATCACGCGCCGGGGCAGGCCGGCGACCTCTTCCGGCGACTCGCGGCCGTGGAGCTGCAGCACGTCGAGGCCGACGTCTTCCGCCGTGCGCGCCACCCATTCCGGGGCGGCGTCCACGAACACGCCCACGCGCAGGACGAAGGGCGGCAGCGCGCGGCTGATCTGCCGGGCCCGGTCGCGGTCCACCCAGCGCGGGCTCTGCGGCCAGAAGACGAGGCCGACGGCGTCGGCGCCGAGGCGGGCGGCGGTCAATCCGTCTTCCACGGTCGTGATCCCGCAGACTTTCACCGCGACCCGGGTGGCGCGCCGCGAAGCCCGGCCCGGCCACCGGCGCGTGGACGATTCGCGGATGAGCTCGTCGAGCGCGTGGCCCGGGTCCGGGGAGGCCATGAGGTGCTCGCCCACGAGGAACGCGTCGTAACCGGCGTCGCGCAGCCGCCGCAGGTGGCCCGGTCCCTTGATCCCGCTCTCCACCACCGCCGTGACCTCGTCGGGGATCTCGGGCGCGAGGTCGAGCGCGGTCTGCAGCGTCACCTCCATGGTGCGCAGGTCGCGGTTGTTGACGCCCACGAGCCGCGCGCCGACCGCGAGGGCGCGCCTCAGCTCCGCGCGGTCGTGCACCTCGACCAGGGCGTCGAGGCCGATCTCCCGCGCCGTGGCCTGCAGCGTGGCCAGCTCGCGGTCGCTCAGCGCGGCCGCGATGAGCAGGACGGCGTCCGCGCCCGCGTACCACGCCTCCCAGAGCTGGTAGGGGTCCACGATGAAGTCCTTGCGCAGCACGGGCAGGAGCGTGGCCGCGCGCGCTTCCCTGAGGTCCTCGAGCGAGCCCCCGAAGAACTGCTCCTCGGTGAGCACGGAGAGCGCGGCCGCGCCCCCCACCTCGTAGGCCTGGGCGACCTTCACCGGGTGGAGGTCGTCTCGGATCACCCCGCGCGAAGGCGAGCGGCGCTTGAACTCCGCGATCACGTTCACGCCGGAACGGGTCAGCGCGTCCGCGAACGAGCGCCGGCCGCCGCCCGGGGTCGGCGCGCTGCCCTGCAGGCGGCTGATCGGGAACTCGAGCCGCCGCTCCGCGACGCGCTCGCGCGTGCGCGCGAGGATGCGGCCCAGCACGCCCGGCGCCTCGCTCACGAGCCCAGGACCTCCCGCGCCCGGGCGAGCACCGCGGCCGCGCGGCCCTCGTCGATGGAAAGGGCGGCCAGGCGCGCCCCCTCCCGGAGGTCCGCGGCCCGTCCCGCCAGGAGGAGGGCGGCGGCGGCGTTGAGCACCACCACGTCGCGCGCGGCGCCCCTGCCTCCCTCCAGCACGCTGCGGGCGATGGCCGCGTTCCCCTGGGCGTCGCTGCCGCGCAGCGCGGCCGGATCGCAGCGAGCGAGACCCGCGTCCTCGGGGGACACCGTGAACGTGCGCACCGTCCCCCGCTCCAGGGAGGCGACCTCCGTGGGACCGCCCAGGGACATCTCGTCGAGCCCCGCGCCGTGCACCACCCAGGCGCGCGCCACGCCCAGCCGCTGCAGGCAGCGGGCCAGGAACACGGCGAGCCGCGGGCGCGGCACGCCGACCACCTGCGCCACGGGCCGGGCGGGGTTGGTGAGGGGGCCGAGGAGGTTGAAGCACGTGCGCACGCCCAGCTCCTTGCGCGGACCCACGGCGTGGCGGGTGGAGGCGTGGAACCCCGGGGCGAAGAGGAACGTCCAGCCGACCTCGTCGAGGCTGCGCTGCACGGTCTCCACCGGCGGATCGAGGCGGATCCCCAGCGCCTCCAGGACGTCCGCGCTGCCGCAGCTCCCGCTGGCCGAGCGGTTGCCGTGTTTGGCCACCGGCACGCCGCATCCGGCCACCACGAAGGAAGCCACCGTGGAGATGTTGAAGGTACCGGCGCCGTCGCCGCCCGTGCCGCAGGTGTCTACGGCGCCCGTGGCCCGCAGGGGCACCGCCCGCTCGCGCATCACGCGCGCGAAGCCCACCACCTCGTCTTCGGTCTCGCCGCGGACGGCCAGCGCGGCGAGCAGCGCGCCGATCTGCGCGGGCGTGGCCTCCCCGTCCATGATCGTGCCCATGGCCGCGGCCGCCTCGTCTTCGCTCAGCCGCTCCCCGCGCAGGACCTTGGCCAGATAGGGCTTCACGCCGTCCCCAGGAAGTTCCGCAGCAGGTCCTTGCCCACCCCGGTCAATATGCTCTCGGGGTGGAACTGCACGCCTTCGAGGGGGTGCGCGCGGTGGCGCAGGCCCATGACGATGCCGTCCGCCGTCCAGGCCGACACCTCCAGGCAGTCGGGCACCGTCTCGCGAGCGACCACGAGGGAGTGGTAGCGCGTGGCCGTGAACGCCGGGGGCAGGCCCGCGAAGAGCGTGCGCCCGTCGTGTTGGATCTCCGACGTCTTGCCGTGCATCAGCTTCGGCGCGCGCACGACCTTCCCCCCGAACGCCTGTCCCAGGGCCTGGTGTCCCAGGCATACGCCCAGGAGGGGCACCCGCCCCGCCGCGCGTCGGATCAGCTCGAGGCTGATGCCCGCGTCGTCGGGCGTGCCGGGTCCCGGCGAGATGACGATCGCCCGGGGGTCGAGGGCCAGCGCGTCCTCCGCGGTCAGGGCGTCGTGGCGCACCACCCGCACCTCGGCCTGCAGCTCGCCGAGGTACTGGTAGAGGTTGTAGGTGAACGAGTCGTAGTTGTCCACGAGCAGCACGGGCCCGCGACCGCGCGCCCTTCCGCTCACAGGTCACCCGCCAGCCCCAGGGCCTGCACGAGCGCGCCCGCCTTGGCTTCGGTCTCGCGCTGCTCGGCCCAGGGGTCGGAATCCGCCACGATCCCCCCGCCCGCCTGCACGGTGGCCCGGCCGTCGCGGAAGATCAGGGTGCGGATGGCGATGCAGAAGTCCAGGTTCCCGCGCAGGTCGAGGTAACCGAGCGCGCCGCCGTACAGCCCGCGCGGCCGCGGCTCCAGCTCGTCGATGATCTCCATGGCGCGGATCTTCGGCGCGCCGCTCAGCGTCCCCGCCGGGAAGGTGGCCACCAGCGCGTCAAGGGCGTCGCGCTCCCCGGCCAGCTCGCCCACCACCGAGCTGACGATGTGGATGACGTGGCTGTACCGCTCCAGCTTCATGAACTCGGGCACGGACACGCTGTGGAAGGAGCAGACGCGGCCCAGGTCGTTGCGGCCCAGGTCCACGAGCATGATGTGCTCGGCCCGCTCCTTCTCGTCGGCGAGGAGCTCCTGGCCCAGGCGCCGGTCCTCGGCCTCGCTCTCGCCGCGGCGGCGCGTGCCCGCGATGGGGCGCGTCTCCACCCGGCGGCCCTCCACGCGGACGAGCATCTCCGGGGAAGCGCCGGCGATGGCCGTCGCGCCCTCCTTCAGGAAGTACATGTAGGGCGACGGGTTCACCATGCGCAGCGCGCGGTAGACGGTGAAGGGGTCGAGGCCGCACTCTACCGTGCGCTGGCGCGAGAGCACGACCTGGAAGATGTCCCCCGCGGCGATGTACTCCTTGGCCCGGGCCACGGCCTCGCGGAAGTCCGCGCCGTCGCCGAAGGCGGCGTCGCCGAGCGGTCCGCGCGGCCCCTCCCCGGGCGCGCGCGCGCCCTCGCGCAGGTCCGCCTCGAGCCCGTCGAGGACGGACTGGGCCCGCTCGAAGGCGGCGCGGCTGGCCGGCTCCGCGTCCGCGATCAGCACCACGCGCTGCCGGACGTGGTCGAAGGCCACGAGCGAGCGGTAGAAGGAGAAGGACGCCACGAGCCCCGCCGCCGCCCCGTGGCGGTCGGGAATGGCCTCGAACAGCCGCACCGCATCGTAGGTGAGATGGCCCACGGCGCCGCCCGTGAAGCGGGGCAGGTCGGGCAGCTCGGCCGCGCTCTTCGGCAGGCGCGCGCGCAGGGCGGCCAGCAGGCCCCCCTCCAGCGCGCGCGTCTGGCCGTTCGCGTGCTCCAGCACCTCCCGGCCGCGCGCCTCGACGGTGGCCACCGGGTCGCGGCCGAGGAACGAGTAGCGGGCGAGCTGCTCGCCACCGAGCACGCTCTCGAGGAGGAAGGCGCGCTCCGACCGCGCGCCCAGGGCGCGGAACGCCGACACCGGCGTGAGCAGGTCGCCGGCCAGCTCGCGGAACACGGGCACGAGGCCGCCGGCGTCCGAGAGGCGTTCGTACTCGGCGAAGGACAGCGCCTTCACCGGCCTTGCCTCCGCGCCTTCAACGCCTCCAGCACGCGCTCGAACCCCACGCGCCGCTGGCCCAGCGCCACCAGCAGGTGGAAGACGAGGTCGGCGGCTTCCTCGGCCAGGCGCTCGTCGCTCTCGCTGCGCGCGGCCAGGGCCACCTCGACCGCCTCCTCGCCGATCTTCTTGAGGACCTCGTTCTGTCCTTTGGCCAGCAGCCGCGCCGTGTAGGAGCCCTCCGGCCGGGACTGGTCCCGCTCCTCGATCACGCGGCCGACCTCGGCCAGCACGCCGGCCACGCTCGTGGCCTCGTCCCCGAAGCACGTACGCGTGCCCGTGTGGCAGGCCGGGCCTTCCGGGTCCACGACCATGAGCAGCGTGTCCCGGTCGCAGTCCGCGCGCAGCTCGCGCACCAGCAGGCCGTGGCCGGAGGTCTCCCCCTTGCGCCAGAGGGCGCGGCGGCGGCGGCTCCAGAAGTGGGCGAGCCCCGTCTCCGCCGTCCGGGCGAGCGCCTCGGCGTTGGCCCAGGCCATCATCAGCACGTCGCCGCTCCGGCGGTCCTGCACCACCACGGGCACCAGGCCCGCGCCGTCGTAGGCGAGGTCGGCGGGGACGCTCACGGGCAAGGCCGCACCTCCACGCCCACCTCGCGCAGCCTCGCCTTGGCCTCGGGGATGCGGATCTGGCCGAAGTGGAAGACCGAGGCGGCCAGCGCGGCGCTGGCCCCGGCCGGGCCGAGCACCTCGGCCATGTGTTCGATGGACCCGCACCCGCCCGAGGCCACCACCGGCACGTTCACGGCGTCCACCACCGCGCGCGTGAGCAGCAGGTCGAAACCGTCCTGGGTGCCGTCGCGGTCCATGCTCGTGAGCAGGATCTCGCCCGCGCCGCGCGCGGTGCCCTCGCGGCACCAGGCCACGGCGTCGCGGCCCGTCGTGGTGCGGCCGCCGTGCACCAGGACCTCCCAGCCCGGCCCCTCCGGGCGGCGGCGCGCGTCCACCGCCAGCACCACGGCCTGCGAGCCGAAGCGGTAGGCGAGGCGCGCCACCAGGGACGGGTCCTGCACGGCGGCCGTGTTCACCGCCACCTTGTCGGCCCCCGCGCGCAGCAGCTCCTCCGCGTCCTCCACCGACCGCACCCCGCCGCCCACCGTGAAGGGCAGGAAGACGGTGTCCGCCACCCGGCGGACCATGTCCAGCACGATGGGGCGCGCGTCCGACGAGGCGGTGATGTCGAGGAACACCAGCTCGTCCGCGCCCTCGGCGTCGTAGCGCGCCGCGGCCTCGACCGGGTCGCCGGCGTCCCGCAGCGAGACGAACCTCACGCCCTTGACCACGCGGCCGCGGTCCACGTCGAGGCAGGGGACGAGCCGCTTGGCCAACATCGTCATCTCATGCGGCGGCCTGCGGCCGCCGACGACGAGCGCCCCTCGCTCGGAGGTCTCGTGCATTCCGCCCGGCCGGGATTGAATCCCGTCCGGGGCGGACAGGAATCCCTCGCTCGGGCGCCATGGCGGATCATCGCGTAACCGACCGCGCCTGCGCCAGGGTGAAGCGCCGCTCGTAGAGCGCCTTGCCCACGATGACCTCGTCCACGCCGAGCGGCTCGAGCGCGCGCAGGCAACCGATGTCCTCCAGGGTGGCCACTCCACCCGCCGCCGTGACCTTCAGCTTGGCGGCCCGCGCCACCTGCTGCAGGCCCTCCAGGTTCGGTCCCACCAGCGTGCCGTCGCGCACCACGTCCGTGTATTGCACCCGCCGCACGCCCCAGCCCTGCACCCGCGCGGCAAGCTCCACCGCGTCCACGGTCGTGATCTCCTGCCAGCCCGCCACCGCCACCTTGCCGCGGCGCGCGTCGAGGGCCACCGCCACCGCCTCGGGCCAGAGCTCGACCGCGGCCTGCACGACCCCCGGAGCGGCCACCGCGGCCGTGCCGAAGATGACGCGGTCCGCCCCGCGCTCGCGGAAGCGCATGGCGTTCTCCAGCACGCGCAGGCCGCCGCCGACCTCCACGGGAATGCGCACCGCGGCGATCACCTCGGCGATGGCCTCGAACTGTGGCCGGCCGGAGATGGCCGCGTCGAGGTCCACCACGTGGAGGCGCTGGGCGCCTTCCGCCTCCCAGCGCCGCGCGGCCTCCACGGGCACGCTGCCGTAGACGGTCTCCTCGGCCAGCTCGCCGCGCGTGAGGCGCACGACCTTGCCGCCGCGGATGTCGATGGCGGGGATCACGACCATGCGGGCTCCTCCCGCCGGCACCGCCGGACGAAGTTGTCGATCATGCGCAGGCCGACACCCTGGCTCTTCTCCGGGTGGAACTGCACGCCCACCACGCTGCCCTGGCCCACCACGGCCGCGAAGTCCAGGCCGTAGTCCGAGGAGGCGACGACCACGTCCGGCGTCGCCTCGCAGTAGTAGGAGTGCACGAAGTACACGTAGGCGCCTTCCTCCAGGCCGTCGAGCAGCGCGTGCGCGCGCCGGCGGCGCAGACGGTTCCAGCCCATGTGGGGCACCGGCAGGTCGCCCTTGAAGCGGCGCACGCGGCCGGGCAGCAGCCCCAGGCCGCGATGCGAGCCGTGCTCCTCGCTGTGGTCGAACAGGAGCTGCATGCCCACGCAGATCCCGAGCAGCGTGCGGCCCTGCGCCACCGCCTCGCGCAGGACGGGCACGAGGTCCCTCCGGCGCAGCTCGTCCATGGCCGCCCCGAAGGCCCCGTCGCCGGGCAGCACGAGGGTGTCGGCCTGGCGCAGCACCTCGGGGTCGCCGCTGAGCACGGCCGTAGCCCCCACGTGCCGGAACGCCTTGGCCGCGCTGCCCAGGTTGCCGATCCCGTAGTCCACGATGGCGATGGCCGGTCGCTTCATAGACTGCCCTTGGTGGACGGGATTCCCTTGACCCGTGGGTCGCGCGCGACGGCCATGGACAGGGCGCGCGCGGTGGCCTTGAAGAGCGTCTCCGCGATGTGGTGGGCGTTGCGGCCGCGCAGGGCCTCGAGGTGGATGCTGAGGCGGCCGTGGTCGGCCAGCGCCCAGAAGAAGTCCTCGAACAGCTCCGTGGGCATGGTCCCGATCTGCCGTGCCCGGAAGGTGGCGTCGTAGTGCAGGAACGGCCGGCCCGAGATGTCCACCACGCAGCGCGACAGGGCCTCGTCGAGCGGCACGTAGGCGTGTCCGAAGCGGACGATGCCCTTCTTGTCGCCCAGAGCCTGGATCAGGGCCTGGCCCAGGGCGATGCCCACGTCCTCCACGCTGTGGTGCGCGTCCACGTGCAGGTCTCCGCGGCAGCGCAGGTCGAGGTCGAAGCGCCCGTGCGTGGCCAGCGCGGTCAACATGTGGTCGAAGAACCCCACCCCGGTCGAGATGCGCGAGCGCCCCTCGCCGTCCAGGTCGAGGGAGAGGGCGATGTCGGTCTCGCGCGTCTTGCGCGCGACGGCCGCGGTGCGGGCGGCGCCGTTCCTGCTCGTCTTCGTCCTCTTCATGACGCCCCCAGGCTCGCGCGCAGCGCGCCCAGGAACGCCGCGTTCTCCTCCTCGCCGCCCACGGTCACGCGCAGGCAGCGCCGCAGGCGCGGGTAGGCGCTGACGTCGCGCACCAGCACCCCGCGCGCGTAGAGGTCCTCGAAGACGCGGCGGGGATCCGCCTCGGCCAGCGCGAAGAGCAGGAAGTTCGCCCGCGAGGGGAAGACGCGCACGCCGGGCAGGGCGGCCAGGTCGAGGGCGAGGCGGTCGCGCATGGCGATGAGCCGCCCCACCGCCTCCCCGAAGACGGGCGCCTCGTCGAGGACGGCCAGCGCGGCGGCCTGCGAGAAGAAGTTGAGGTTGTAGGGCAGCCGCGCCTTGTTCACCTCGGCCACGATCGCGGGTGAGGCGAGCAGGTACCCGAGCCGCAGGCCGGCCACGCCCATGGCCTTGGAGAACGTGCGCAGGACGATCAGGTTCGGGTGCTCGGACAGGAGCGGCACGGCCGATTGCCGGGAGAACTCGTGGTACGCCTCGTCCACGACCACGAGCCCGTCGGACTCCGCGCAGAGCCGCCGGAGGTCGCCTCCCGCGAGCACGCCGCCGGTGGGGTTGTTCGGCGAGCACACGATGGTGAGGGGCGCGCCCGCCTCGCGGCGCGCGCGGGAGAGCGCGCTCGCGTCGTACTCGAAATCCTCTCCGAGCGGCACGCGCACCGCCCGTCCACCCAGGATCCCGGTCAAGAGCGCGTAGAGCGTGAACGTCGGCTCCGGGATCACGACCCGCGTGCCCTCTCCGACCGTCACCAGCAGCAGCGCCTCGATCAGCTCGTTCGACCCGTTGCCGGCGAGAATACCGTCGGCGCGCCAGCCCGAGAAGCGCGCCAGCGCCTCGAGCAGCTCCTGGGGGTCGAAGTCGGGATAACGCGACCACGGCCGCCGCAGCGCCTGCTCCGTCACCTTGCGCTTGAGCGACTCCGGCACGTCGTAGGGGTTCTCGTTCTGGTTGAGCTTGACGGGCGCCCGGCGGGCGGAGAGCGTGTACGCGGCGACGGCGCGGACCGCGGGCTTGATGTGCCGGAGGACCCTCTCCGCGGTCTGCGCGGCCTCCGTTGCGTTCTTCATCTCCCTCCCTCGAAGCGCGTCAACAGGCTCCGGGCATGTCCCGGGAACCCCTCGGCCATGGCCACGCGCACCATGCCCTCGGTGACCGCCGCCAGTCCCGCCCGCGTCAGGCGGACCGCGCACTGCCGTCGCTGGAACTCGCGCACCGACAACGCAGAGCTGTAGCGGGCGGCCCCGCCCGTGGGCAGCACGTGGTTGGGACCGATGCCGTAGTCGCCGACGGCGACCGGCGCGAAGGGTCCCACGAACACGGCACCCGCCACCACCCGCCGCGCGACGGCGGCCGCGCCGCGGGTCAGGACCTCCACGTGCTCCGGGGCCAGGGCGTTGACCGCGGCCACGCCCTCCTCCAGGTCGCGCACGCGCACCACGGCGGCGTTGCGCCGCAGCGCGCGCACGGCCTGAGGCCGATTGGCGATGGAGGTGACACCGCCCGCCACGAGCCGCGCCGCCTCGTCCGCCAGCTCGGCCGAGGGCGTGACCAGGACGACGGTCTCGCGGCCGCTGCCGTGCTCGGCCTGGGCCAGGAGGTCGGCGGCCACCCAGCCCGGATCCGCGCTCTCGTCGGCCAGGACCACGACCTCGCTCGGTCCGGCTTCCTGGTCGATCTCCACCCGGCCCCGCACCTGGCGCTTGGCGGCGGCGACGTAGGCGTTCCCCGGTCCCACGATCTTCGCCACCGCTGGCACCGTCTCCGTGCCGTAGGCGAGCGCGCCGACCGCCTGCGCCCCGCCCACGCGGAAGACGCTCCCTTCGAGGCCGGCGAGCACGACCGCGGCCGCCACCGCCGGGTTCTCCTCCAGCGTGCGCGGCGGGGTGACGACCTGCAGCCGGGCCACGCCCGCGACGCGCGCGGGGATCGCGCTCATGAGGACGGAGGACGGATAGGCGCCGGCGCCGCCCGGGACGTAGAGGCCGGCCGAGTCGAGGGGAGCGACGCTCTCCTCGAGCCAGGAGCCGCCGGGCAGGCGCACGCGGAACCCGGTCGTGCGCTGCCGCCGGTGGAAGTCCTCGATGCGCTCGGCCATGGCGCGCAGGGCGCGGACGAGGGCCGGGTCCGCGCCGCGCGCCAGGGCGCGGATCTCGCGGACGGGGACGCGCAGCGCGCGTGGCGAGAGCGAGAGGCCGTCGAACCGCGCCGTGAGGTGGACGAGCGCGCGGTCCCCTCCGCGCGCCACCTGCCGCAGGATCGCCGCCACCGCCCGTTCGATCGCCGGGTCGGGCCGGGCCGCGCGCGGGAGGCCGCGGAGCCACGCCTTCCAGGCCGCGCCGCCGTAGCGCACGCGCCTCACGACGCGGCTCCGCGCAACGCCTCGACCAGGCCCGCGACCTCGTCGCGCCGCGAGTGGAAGCTCGCGCGGTTCACCACGAAGCGCGCCGACGAGGACGCCACCTCCTCCACCACCTCGAGCCCGTTCTCCTCGAGCGTGCGGCCGGTCTCCACCACGTCCACGATGCAGTCGGCCAGCCCCAGGCCCGGCGCCAGCTCGACGGACCCGGCCAGCGTGACCACCTCCACGGAAAGGCCGTGCCGCTGGAAGTGGGCGGCCGCGACCTTCGGGTACTTCGTGGCCACGCGCAGGCTGGAGGCGCCGCGCGGGTCGGGCCCGCCGCGGCGGCGCGCCACCACCAGCCGGCAGCGCCCGAACCCGAGGTCGAGCGGCTCGTACACGTCGCTGGCCAGCTCGAGCAGCACGTCGCGTCCGGCCACGCCGCAGTCGGCCACCCCGTACTCGACGTACGTGGGCACGTCCATGTCCTTGACGAAGAGGAAGCGCAGCCCGTCGAGCGAGACCACCAGCCGCCGGCCCTCCGCTTCCGGGAAGGGCAGGCGGGCGCGGCGGAACAGCGCCTCGGAGCCGCCGAGCAGCTTGCCCTTGGAGAGCGCGACGGTGAGGCTCACCGCCCGCCTCCCTCGCCGAAGCGCACGCGGGCTCCGGCCGCCCGCCGGTTGCGGGCATACCCGAGCGCCGAGCCGAGGTCGGCGCCGCCCACGCTCTCCGCCTCGGGCACCGCCGCCACCGGCTCCGCCTGCTGGCGGTCGAGCAGCAGGGCCACGCGGTCGAGGCCGAGCATGAAGCCCACCGCCGGCATGGGACGGCCGAAGCGCGCGAGCAGCGTGTCGTAGCGCCCACCCGCGCCCACCTCGAACCCCAGGCCCGGCGCGTACGCGCGGAAGACCAGGCCGGTGTAGTAGTCGAGCCCGCGCACCTCGCCCAGGTCGACCGCGAGGTGGCGGCCGAGCCCGGCGGCGATGAGCGCCTCCGCGATCGCGCGCAGCTCCGCGATCGCCGCCCGCGCGCGCGGCGAGAAGGCGAAGGCGCGGCCGGCCTCCGCCAGCACGGACGGGTCCCCGGAGAGGCCGGTCAGGCGCACCACCGCCTCCGCCACCTGGTCCGGGACGCCGCCGCCCTGAAGCGCCGCGCGCGCGCCCTCGGCATCCTTGGCGTCCACGCGCTCGCGCAGCCGCTCCAGCGCGGCCGCGTCGAGGGCGGCGCCTTCGAGCAGTCCGTTGAAGACGCCGACGTGGCCGAGCGCGAGCACCCATCCTCGCACCCCGAGGGCGTCCAGGCACTCGGCGGCCACGGCCAGGATCTCGGCATCCGCGGCCGGGGGGGCGCCGCCGAGGTGCTCGAGGCCCATCTGGAACAGCTCGCTCTGGCGGCCCGCCTTCGGCGGCTCGTAGCGCAGCACCTCGCCGGAGTAGTAGAGCCGGATGGGGGCAGGCCGCCCCGCGAGCCGGCCCGCCGCGACCTTGGCCAGGAGGCTGGTGAAGTCGGGGCGCAGGGCGAGCAGGCTGCCGTCGCGCCCGACAAAGGAGTACGTCTTGGGCGCGAGTGCCTGGCCGGCGAAGACGTCGGCGTAGTCGAACAGCGGCGGGATGATCTCCTCGTAGTCCCAGCCCTCGAACACCGCCACCACCCGCTCCTCGATGCGGCGGCGGGCGCGCGCCTCCTCCCCGACGAAGCACTGCACGCCGGGCGGCACCTGCGCGCGGGAATGGGCCGTGCCGTTCATCAGAAAGCATCCTGGCCAGAGAGAACCGGGCGGGGCGGCGCGCCGCGCAAGCCACGGCGTCTCGTGGTCTGGCGGCCGCGGGCTCGAACCGCGGCGCGACCTCCCATGGCCTCCCTTGCCCCTCCCACCGTCAGCTCCCCACGTAGCGCGCGTACACGCTGCGCGCCTGGGCCACGTCCTTCACGCCCTTGACGATCGCGCGCCCGTCCTCGAACACGACCAGCTCGCTCCCGTCCGCGCGGAAGCGCACCAGGTACTCGTTCGCGGT
Organism: Vicinamibacteria bacterium; assembly: GCA_035544515.1. GTDB lineage: Bacteria > Acidobacteriota > Vicinamibacteria > Fen-336 > Fen-336 > DATKEG01. Next base: position 33,769 of record DATKEG010000123.1, read on the forward strand.
GACGTCGCCCGCGGCGGCCAGCCGGCCGGCCAGGGCGGGCAGGTCCACGCGCGTGCCGCGCGGGGCGCGCACCTGCACGGCGTCGCGCCCGCAGAGCACGGCCGAGCCGGCGGTGGCGCCCTCGGCGTACTCGTAACGGCCCTGCGTGCAGGCCGGGCACCACGGCGCCTGCCCGCGCAGGTCCATCACCTCGAACGTGCCCTGCCAGAGGTCCACGGTGACGATGCCCTTCAGCAGCGACGCGGTGCGCCCGGCCAGCAACTTCAGCGCCTCCGCGCCCTGGATCCCGGCGATCACGTGCACGATGGGCGCCACGACCCCGGCCGTGTCGCACGTCGGTCCCGATCCCGGCGCCGGCATGTCCTCCAGCACGCAGCGGAGGCAGGGCGAGACGCGCGGCCGCACGAGCAGGGCCAGGCCGTAGGCGCCCACGCACGCGCCGTAGACCCAGGGCACGCCCGCGCGCACGCAGACGTCGTTGAGCAGGAAGCGCGTCTCGAAGTTGTCCGTGCCGTCGAGCACGAGGTCGGCTCCGGCCACCAGCTCCGCCGCGTTGTCGGGCGCCAGGTCGGCCACCACGCCCCGCACGTTCACGTCGGAGTTGATCCGGCGCAGGCGCGCCTCGGCCGCCGCCGCCTTGGGCAGGCCGCGCCGCACGTCCTCCTCGTCGAAGAGCGACTGGCGGTGGAGGTTGGACATCTCCAGGTCGTCGCGGTCCACGACGGTGAGGGCGCCCACGCCGGCCCGGACCATGGTGTCGGCGAGCACCGAGCCGAGCGCGCCGCAGCCGACCACCGTGACGCGGGCCTCGCGCAGCGCGGCCTGGCCCTGGGGGCCGATCCCGGCGAACAGCTCCTGGCGGGAGTAGCGGCTCATCCCTCCTGCTCCTGCACCAGGAAGAGCGCGGCAGACCGCATGGCCTCCACCGGCGCCTCCAGGCCGGTCCAGGCCTCGAACTGCACGATGGCCTGCGCGAGCAGCATCTCCAGCCCGTCGATGATCGTGCAGCCGGCGGCCTGGGCCTCGCGCAGGAAGCGCGTGGCCAGCGGGTCGTACACCATGTCGAAGACGATCGTGCCCGGCCGGTGCAGCCGCGCGGCGACGGGGGTCAGCTCCGGGCTCGACGCGGAGCCGACCGGCGTGGCGTTGATGAGGACGTCCCAGGGATAGGTGCCGAGGTCCTTGAGCGCCCCGTGGGCGCAGCTCGCCGCCTGCGCGGCCTCGCCCGCCTTGGCGATGTCGCGGCCCAGGATCGTCACCCGCGCGCCCTTGCGGCGCAGGGCCAGCGCGGCCGCGCGCGCCGCCCCTCCCGCGCCCACCACGACCACGGACCTGCCCTTCAGCTCCGTGCGCTTGCGCAGCGGGATGAGGATCCCCGCGCCGTCGGTGGTGGAGCCCTGCAGCGAGCCGTTCTTCACCACCACGGTGTTGACGCTCCCGCAGACGGCGGAGGCCTCCTCCACGGCGTCGAGGTGGTCGAGGATGCCCACCTTGTAGGGGCGCGTCACGCTGAACCCGGCCAGGTCGAGCGCGGGCAGGGCGTGGACGAAGGGCGCGAGCGCCTCCGCCTGGAGGGGAACGTAGACCGCGTCGAGCTGGCGAGCCTCGAAGGCGCGGTTGTGGAGCACCGGCGAGAGGCTGCGCGCCACGTCGGATCCCAGCACCCCGTACACGCGCGTGGCCGGCGTCACGCTGCGCACGCGGTAGAGGTCGGCCATGGTGGCGGCCGGGAGCTGGCCGGGGGCCGCTTCCGCCCCTTCGGCGGCCGAGGCGAACGTCCAGGGCGCGCCGTAACGGCCGGCGGTCACCCTTGAGATGATGCCGAGCGGCCCCATGGCCAGCGCGATCAGCGGCGGACCGCCCCTCTGGGCCACGCGCTGGGCGAAGCCGAGGAGTCGGCCGACGTCGGCCACGGAGTGCGGCGTGACCGCGATCTTCACGATGTCGGCGCCGCAGTCCGCCATCTGCGCGTAGAGGGCATCGAGGTCGGCGGGCGTGCCGTCGAGGTCGTGATGGGAGACGACCAGGCCGCGGCCGCTCTTCTCCATCATCACGTCCATGTACTTCGAGCGGAAGTTGACGTCCACGTAGTCGAACCCGCGCTTGACGCCCTCGAGCAGCACCAGGCGGCGCTGGGGATCGTCGTCCTGCCAGCGTCCGCCCTCGGCCACGGGCAGGCAGGTCAAGAGGAGCGGCCGCGTCTTGGCCCGCATGAGCGTGAGCAGGTCGAGGTCGAGCACCAGGTCGGCGCGGATCTCGAACAGGTCGGCGATGCCGGAGAGCTCCTCCATGCGGTCCATCAGGCCCGCCATGGTCTCTTCGGTCAGGCTCACGCAGATCCGGGTCATGTTCCCCAAACTGAAAAAGCCTCTTCAGGGCTTCCTGAAGAGGCTTTCTGCTCGCTGCCGATCTCTCCAGGACACCCGCTCGCATCTCGCGGTCGGGCCTCCCGGCCCGCCGCTCAGGTGTGGTAGCGGTGATGGCAGATCGGACGCCAGCGGCACACCTTGGCCGTCGCGGGATACGACGGAGCGGCCGTGGTGCGCGTGTCCCTCACGTCAGCAACCTTAAATGAGGTGGGGATTCTAGAGGCTCCCGGCGGAGGTGTCAAGCCATGTTAAGGTGCGCGCGGTGGCCCAGACCTGCCGGCAGTGCGGCTCGGAGCGCATCGCGCCCGCGGTGCGGCTGGCGCCGTCCGCGCCGGGCGGCGGCCTGCTCGCCCAGCTCCGCGGGAGGGTCTGCGCCGACTGCGGGCACACGGAGCTCTACGCCGACAACCCCATGAGCGTCTTCCTGGCCCGGGAGCGGGAGGTGGCCGGGGAGGAAGGCGCGGTCGCGCCCACGCCGGCCGTGAACCTGCAGTGCCCCCGCTGCGGCAGCGTCATTGCCGCCGCCGAGGCCGGCTGCGACGCCTGCGGATGGGCGCCCGGCGCCTGAGCCGGCCCCGCCGTTCCCGACTTGCCCGGGCCGCGTTCACGCGCTACTTTTGTCCTGGAGCGATTTGAAATCATGAACTCAGTGAAGACGGCCCTCCTGCTGGGCGCGCTCACCGGGCTGCTCCTCTTCCTGGGGCAGGTGCTGGGCGGGCGCTCGGGCATGACCTTCGCGCTGTTCATGGCCGCGGCCATGAACTTCGCCGCGTTCTTCTGGAGCGACAAGATCGTGCTGCGCATGTACCGCGCGCAGCCGGTGACCCGGGACGAGGCGCCCGACCTCTACGAGATCGTGGAGCGCCTGTCCATGAAGGCGGGGATCCCCATGCCGCGCCTCTACCGCATCCCCGATCCCGCGCTCAACGCGTTCGCCACCGGCCGCAGCCCGGCGCACGCGGCGGTCGCGGTCACGGAGGGCATGGTGCAGGCGCTGAGCCGCGAGGAGCTCGAGGGCGTGCTCGCCCACGAGCTCTCCCACGTCCTCAACCGCGACACGCTGATCTCGACGGTCGCGGCCACGCTCGCCGGCGCCATCAGCTGGGTGGCGCACCCGTTCATGCTCATGGGCGGGCACGACGACGACGACGGCAACCCGCTGGCGGCGCTGGCCGCCATGATCCTGGCCCCCATCGCGGCCATGCTGATCCAGATGGCGGTGAGCCGCTCGCGGGAGTACCAGGCCGACGCCACCGGCGCGCGCCTGGTCGGCTATCCGCAGGGGCTGGCCAGCGCGCTGCGCAAGCTCGCTTTGGCCAAGGACCGCCTGCCCCTGCACGCCGAGCCGTCCACCGCCCACCTGTTCATCGTGAACCCGCTCTCCGGCCGGTCGCTGATGAACCTCTTCAGCACGCACCCGCCGCTCGAGGAGCGCATCGCCCGGCTGATGGAGCAGAGGGCCTGAGCGTGGCGGTCCCCACGGCGCCGCCGGCCGTCTCCACCGCGCCGCCGCGCCTCGCGCTCGAGCTCGTCTGGGAGAACGGCACCCGGCTCGTGGGCCGGTCCGGCGCCAACGAGCTGCCGCTCGACTGGGACGGGCGGGAAGCGTTCTCGCCGGTCCAGGCACTCGCCCTCGCGCTGGCCGGCTGCATGGCCAGCGACATCGTGACGATCCTCCAGAAGGGCCGCCTGCCCCTGCGCGCCCTCCGGGTCGTCCTCGCCGCCGAGCGCGCCCCGGCCGCGCCGCGCCGCCTCCTCGCCGTGGACCTGCGGTTCGAGGTGGTGGGCGACGTCCCCGCGGACCGGATGGAGCGCGCGATCGCCCTCTCGCGCGAGACGTACTGCTCGGTCTGGCACTCCATGCGGCAGGACATCGCGTTCACGACGTCGTTCGAGGTTCGGCCGGACCTCGCCTGAAGCAAGGCCCGTGCGAACCGTCCCGAGGCTCGTCGCGATGCTGGCCGTGGCCGCCTTCCCCCTCGCCTGCGAGGAAGGATCGCGGCCGACCAGCGTCCCCGGAGCCGGAGGCACCGAGACCAGCCAGCTCATCCTCGCGCTGAGGGACCTCGGCGCCACCGCCGAAGTCGTGGACATCGTGCCCGCCGGCTCGGGGATCCTCTCCGCCCCCGCCACGCGCGTGGCCGTCAACGGCGCGGTCGTCTTCGTCTACGAGTTCGCCACCGTGGCCGAAGCGGATGCCGAGGCGGCCCGCGTGCCGGACATCCTGGCCGTGACCCGCTGGACCTCGGCCCCGCACTTCTTCCGCGGGAACCGGCTCATCGTCCACTACGTGGGCACGGACGAGGCCGTGATCTCTCCGCTGCAGCGCCTGCTGGGCCCGCAGTTCGCCGGCCATTAGGATAGGCGACCGCGGTGAACGCCGCCGCGCCGCGTCCCCTTCGCCGCTCCCGGCGGACGAGGCTGATCGCCGGCGTGTGCGGAGGCATCGCGGAGTGGCGCGGGTGGAACGCCGGCCTGGTCAGGGTCCTCTTCGTCGTCGGCTCACTGGTCCCGATCGTTCCGGGCTTCGTGGTCTATGTCGTGCTCTGGATCCTCGTCCCGGCCGAGGATTGAAGGGCCGGGCCCTGGCGGTCCTGTTCGGTGCCCGCGTCTTCTGGCGCAATCGATCCGACTCCCGGACGTCGCGCGGCCTCTCCCTGAACGACTGAGCTTTCTCACCGGCCTCGCGGGCCGCCATAGAATCGCCCCGTGGCCTTGTTCGTCCTGCTGGTCGTGCTGACGGTGATCGCCGGCGCCGCGCAGCTCGTCTCGGGGGCGCCCACCTTTCTCTTCGCCAGCGCCGTGGCCGCGATCGCGGGCATGGCCGGCGCGTTCGCGGTCGTCTGGCGGTCGCGGCCCGGACCGCGCGCCGTGGTGGCGGCGATCCTCGCCCTGGTGAACATCGTCCTCGCCCTGCGGGCCATCGTGACGCCGCGCTGAGACGTCTTAGCCCGATCAGCCGATCCGCCCTCGCTGCCGTCCCCTCGGCGGTTGCCTTTCGTACCCGGTCCAGGCCGAGTTGGCGGCCCGTGCCACAATCTCCGGGCGCTCACCACGAGGAGGGATGATGGTCGCCGCGGTCGCGTGTCTCGCCACTCTGCTGTTCACGCCGCCCACCGCCGCGGCCCCCGCGTGGGTGGAGGCCGAGATCCGCGCGGTGGAGACCGCGCGCCGCCGCGCCTACCTGGCCGGAGACTACGACGCGGTGGCGAAGCTCCTGGCCGACGACTTCTTCCTGACGAACGCGCAGGGCGTCACGCGCGACAAGAAGGGCGTGGTCGAGCTGTGGAAGAGCGGCGACATGGTCGTGCAGAGCCTCGACTTCAGCGACCTGGTGATCCGCGCCGCCGGCCCGGTGGCCGTGGTCACCGGGAAGAGCACCGTGGTCGAGAGCTACCGGGGCGAGGACCGCAGCGGCGACCAGCGGTTCACGCGCGTGTACGTGAAGAGGGACGGCCGCTGGCTGTTGTGGGTGTACCAGCTCACGCGGGTGCCGGCGGCGCGTTGAGCGCTCGCCCGGGACTGGTCGCGCTCGCGCTGGCCACGGGGTGTGGCGTGAACGCCCGCGAGGACCTGGTCGGCCGCTACGAGGCCACTCGCGACGGCCGGCGCGAGGTCTGGACGCTCCGGGGCGACGGCACCTGCGAGATCGTGCGCGCGGTCGAAGGCGGCCCAGACGCCACGACGCGCTGCGAATGGGAGTGGGTGGACCGCGAAGACCGAACCGCGTTGATCGTGACGCTGCTTCCAGGAGATCGCACGGCTGGGCCGGCGCGCCATCGCACTCGATACGTGCTGCGTCCGAGCCGGCTTCCGGGTGGGCCCGTCACCATCCCGCTGGGCACGGGCGCGGAGCTGCGGAAGGTCGAGTGACTCGGGCCAGAATGGGCCGGTAGTCCGCGCACGAGAACCTGGCCCACCTCGCGACGAGAGCAGGAGGTCTTCCGGTCACGACCTCTACACGACCTTCAAGCGCGCCCGCGGCGTCGATTGATCGGCCCGGAGCGGGCGAGCGAGCTCACGTCGCCCGCTTGAGGGCCACGGCCACGCCGTCCCGGGTGGGATCGATGGCGGTGAGGAACCCGGGATGCGCCAGCAGCCGGCGCGTGAACTCGCGCACGCCGCGCGTGGCCGGCGTGCCGTCGTCCTCGCCTTCGAGCACCCGGCCGGACCAGAGCACGTTGTCGGTCACGAACAACCCGCCCGGCCGCAGTCGCTCGAAGGCGAGGTCCACCGTGGCCGGGTAGCCCTCCTTGTCGATGTCGTTGTAGACGACGTCCCAGGTCCCGCCCACGCGCCGGAGCGCGGCCGTGGCCTCCTCGCGGTGGTAGCGCACGCGCTCCCACACGCCGGCGCGGCGCAGGAAGCCCTCGGCCAGCCGCACGTTCTCCTCGGAGAGCTCGGTGCAGTGGACTTCCCCGCCGTCCGCGACCGCCCGCGCGAAGTGCAGGGCGGAGTACCCGTACCCGGACCCCAGCTCGAACACGCGGCGGGCGCCGATGGCGCGGGTGAGCACGGCCAGGTGCCGGCCGACGAGCGGTCCCACGATCGGGAAGCTGCGCTCCCGCGCCAGCGCCTCCATCTCGAGGCGCACGGGGTCGCCGTCGTCGTAGAGCCGGCGCAGGTATTCCTCGATCCGGGGATCGACCAGCGCAGCCATCAGTCGTCTTCGAGCACGAACGGCTGCGCCGGCCGGTCTTCGGCGTTGACCCGGTCGCGCGCGTAGTAGTCGGCCGCCGTGCCCACCACCAGGTGGAAGAGCCAGAAGACGGCGGCGGCGATCGCCAGCGCGTTGAGCCGGGGGCCGTATTTGACGTGCATGAAGAAGAGGATCACCAGGAGCGCCTTGGCCACCGCGATGGCCAGCGCCACCGGCGTGTTGAACGGCCCGAGGTCGACGCGGGCGGCGGCCACGGTGAGCGCGGTGAGAACGAGCAGGGCCAGGAACACCCCCACGTAGGTCGGCACGGGGACGACGTGCGGGTGGTGGGGTCCGGCGTCGTGGTGTGGCGCGCGCGGGGTGTGCTCAGCCATGGATCAGGTACAGCAGCGGGAAGAGGAAGATCCAGACGATGTCCACGAAGTGCCAGTACAGTCCCGTGATCTCCACCGGCGTGTGGTACTCGGGCCCGTAACGGCCGCGCCAGGCCAGCCCGCCGATCACCGCGAGGATGGGGATGCCGATGACCATGTGCAGGGCGTGCAGCCCCGTCATGGCGAAGTAGAGCGAGTAGAAGACCTCGGCCGCGGGCGCGTGCGCGCCCGGGAACTGGAAGGCGGCGCCCGGCACGAGGTGGTGCTCGAACTTGTCGGCGTACTCCACGACCTTGATGCCCAGGAACACCGAGCCCAGCGCGATGGTCAGCAGCAGGTACGTCACGATCTGCTTGCGGCGGCCCACCGCCGCCGCGTGCACGGCCATGGCCATGGTCAGGCTGCTCCCGATGAGCACGGCGGTGTTGAACGCGCCCAGCCTCCAGTCGAGGTGGTGGCTGGCCTCGGCGAAGCCCTGGGGATAGACCGCGCGGTAGACCGCGTACATCATGAAGAGCCCGCCGAAGAACAGCATCTCCTGCGCGATGAACACCCACATGCCGAAGATGCTGGCGTCCTGCTGCGTGGGCAGGTCGCGGAAGTGGTGCTGCAGGGCCGGATGATGGACGGGCGGAGACGCCGTCCCTCCCTGGCCGGCCGCCGCCTCAGACAACCTTCACCTCCGAGGCCGCGTACGCGTACGCCTCCTGCGTGACCACGGGCTGCTTCTCGAAGTTCGCGGTGGGGGGCGGCGAGTCCGTCTCCCACTCGAGCCCCTTGGCGCCCCAGGGGTTGGCGGGCGCGGGCGGTCCGTAGCGCATGGACCACACCAGGTAGACCATGGGGATGAGGTCTCCGAGGCCGAGGATGGAGGCGCCGGCCGAGGACATCACGTTGAGCACCTGGTACTCGTCCACGTAGTAGTGGTAGCGGCGCGGCATCCCGAGGTAGCCGAGCACGAACTGCGGGAAGAAGGTGAGGTTGAAGCCGATGAAGACGATCACGGCGGCCGCGCGCGCCCACCCCTCGGGATAGAGCCGGCCCGTGATCTTCGGCCACCAGAAGTGCAGCCCACCCAGGTACCCCATGATCGTGCCGCCCACCATGATGTAGTGGAAGTGCGCCACGATGAAGTAGGTGTCGTGGACGTGCACGTCGAGGCCGGTGGCCGCGAGCATGATGCCGGTCAGCCCGCCGATGGTGAACAGCCCGATGAAGCCCACCGCGTAGAGCAGCGGCGTCTGCAGCGACACCGACCCCCGGTACAGGGTGGCCGTCCAGTTGAACACCTTCACCGCGGAGGGGACGGCCACCAGCATGCTCAGGACGGAGAAGACCAGGCCCGCGTACATGGACTGCCCGGACACGAACATGTGGTGTCCCCAGACCAGGAAGCCGAGCATGGCGATGGCCAGGCTGCTCACGGCGATGAACTCGTAGCCGAAGACGCGCTTGCGGGACATGGCCGTGACCAGCTCGCTCATCACGCCCATGGCGGGCAGGATCATGATGTAGACGGCGGGGTGGGAGTAGAACCAGAACAGGTGCTGGAAGAGCACGGGGTCGCCGCCACGGCTCGGGTCGAAGAGGCCGAGGTTCAGCGCGCGCTCGCCCACCACCGTGAGCAGGGTGATGGCGATGACCGGCGTGCCGAGAATCATCACCAGGCTCGTGGCGTAGTTCGCCCAGACGAAGAGCGGCAGCCGGAACCAGGTGAGTCCGGGCGCGCGCATCCGGTGGACCGTGACGATGAAGTTGAAGCCCGT
>DATKEG010000124.1:0-32634 GCA_035544515.1 Vicinamibacteria bacterium
AATGAATGCGACCGGCGAATGAAGTGCGCATGAAGACCTCGGCCCACGGCCAATCCGGTGCCCGACCGCTCGGACACGTGATCAGAGGGCAAGTGCCATGCCGACTCCTGCAGCGGCGCGCCGCACGGGCAGTGAGCCCCCTCCTACAACCGGGCGCGGCGCAGCAGTTGCGCGTTCACCGCCACGATGACGGTGCTTGCCGACATCAGCACGGCCGCGAACGCCGGGGCCAGCAGCACACCCTGGGCGGCCAGGACGCCCGCGGCCAACGGGATCGCGAAGACGTTGTAGCCGGCCGCCCACCACAGGTTTTGCAGCATCTTGCGGTAGCTGGCCCGGCTGAGGGCGATGATCCTCGGTACGTCTCTCGGGTCGCTCCGGACGAGGACGACGTCGCCCGCTTCCACCGCCACGTCCGTGCCCGCGCCGATCGCGATGGCCACGTCCGCCGTCAGCAACGCGGGAGCATCGTTGACCCCGTCGCCAACCATCGCCACCCGTTTGCCCTGGCTCTTCAACTCCTTGATCTTGTCCACCTTCTGTCCGGGAAGAACCTCCGCAAAGACGCTGTCGATGCCCAGGTCCGCGGCGACGGCGTCTGCAACGGCCTTCGCATCGCCGGTGAGCATCACGACCTCGACCCGTTGATCGTGCAGCCGCCGGATGGCATCGCGCGACTCGGGACGCACGGCGTCCGCGACGGCAAAGGCCGCGATCGCGCTCGTGGAGGTGAGGAGGTAGACCACCGCCTGGCCGCGGGCCGCCGCGCGGTCCCCCGCTTCCCGAACGGCGGCGGCCGGCGTCACGGACAGACGCCGCAGCATCGCCGGCCCGCCCATGTAGAACTCCTTGCCGTCGACGACGGCGCGGACCCCATGACCGGGAATCGCTTCGAATTGCTCTGCCTTCGGAAGCATCAGTCCCTGCTCTTCGGCGCTCTTCACGATCCCCTGCGCGATGGTGTGCTCCGAATCCCTTTCGACACCGGCTGCCACGCTTAGGGCGTCACTCGCGTTCAGGCTCCCGTCGGTCGCGGTGTCGACGACGCGGAACTCGCCGCGCGTCAGCGTGCCCGTCTTGTCGAAGACGACCGTGGTCAAGTGCCGAGCCTCCTCGAGCCCGCGCCGGTCGCGCACGAGCAGCCCCGACCGCGCACCGATCGTCGTGGAGATGGCGACGACCAGCGGGACCGCCAAGCCCAGCGCGTGCGGGCAGGCGATCACGAGCACGGCGACCAGCCGCTCGACGGCGAACGCCCCCGAGGCTCCGACGGCGAGCCACACCCCGAGCGTGAGGGCGCCGGCGGCGATGGCGACCAGGGTCAGCACGAATGCCGCGCGGTCGGCCAGCGCCTGGGCACGCGAGCGGGACGTCTGCGCCTGCTCGACCAGGCGCATGATGTTCGCGAGCGCGGTGTGCTCGCCGGTGCCGGTGACTTCGACGCGGAGCGACCCGGCCCCATTGACCGTCCCCGCGATGACCTTCCCACCCTCGGTCTTCTCCACCGGGACCGACTCGCCGGTGATCATCGACTCGTTGACGTCGCTCTTGCCGCTCCGCACGACACCGTCGGCGGGGACGCTGGCGCCCGGCCTCACGAGTACCAGGTCTCCTTCACGGAGCGCCGAGATCGGCACATCCTCGATGCCCTCGCCCACGATGCGCTGGGCCGTGCTCGGGAGCAGCCGGGCCAGCTCGCGCAGGGCGCCGTGCGCCTGGGAGATGGACCGCATCTCGATCCAATGGCCGAGGAGCATGATGGTCACCAGCGTGGCCAGCTCCCACCAGAGCGGCTCTCCGGGATAGCCGAGAGCCACCGCCAGACTGAAGAAGAACGCGACGCTGATGGCCAGCGAGATCAGCGTCATCATCCCGGGCAGCCGGTCGCGGAGCTCTCGGAGACCGCCCGCCAGGAACACCCAGCCGCCGTAAAGGTAGACCGCCGTGCCGAAGATCGGCGGTATGTACGCCGATCCCGGAAACGTGGGGGCGGCGAAGCGAAACCATCCCTGCACCATGTCGCTCCACACGAGGGTCGGAACGGTGAGGAGCAGCGTTATCCAGAACCTGTCCCGGAACGTCGCCACGCTGTGTCCGCGGTGGCGGTCCTGCGCACCCGCCTTTTCGCCCCCGGGCCGCGCTGGCGGGCCGGGATGTTCGTGACCCGGAGCGGACGAGTCAGTCGTGCGAGGCGAAGGCGCGTGACCACGCTGTTGGTGTTCGGGCGCCGAGGGGACCGATTTCATTCGCGTGCTCCAGTCTTTCGCGTTGCGGTCACGCGAACACCGTCCCGATGCCAAGGGCCGCATTTGTCCTGGCGATCGACTCGCTCGCTTCCTTCACGATTCCGGTCAGGGCTCGGACGGCGTCGATCGTCTCCGGGATCACGATGGCCTGGTTGTCGACCATGTAGGCGTAGAAGATCTCGTCGGCCTGCACGCGGAGCATGTCGGCCCACAGCGCCACCTCGTAGAGGTTGTCGTGCGGACGCCCGCGATCCGCCATGAGCTCCTTCACCGTGTTGAGGGCCACCAGGCCGTCGCTCGTGCGGATGAGCGCGATCCGGGACGAGGCGCGAAAGGCGTCGAGCGCCTCCTCCTTGCTCGCCGGGCGCGTCATCTGCACGGACCAATAGTGCAGATGGGCCAGCGTCTCCGGGACCTTGACCGCCATCGTGACGACGTCGAGATCGGGATCGACGCTCTGCGCGTCGGGGCCCTGGTGGCTCGGGATCTCCGGCTCCGGCACCAGCGTGTTCATGATCCCGCTCTCGTGGCTCTCCCAGGGATCGGTCGCGCGCCGCAACAGCGTGCCTCGGGCGCGCCGAAGCAGGCCGGCCCGCTTGAGCGCGGTCAGGGTCCGCACGATCGACGTCGTGTTGCAGGACACGACGCGCGTCGCATCGCGATCGAGCGCGCCGGCATAGTTCGCCTCGGCCACGAAGGAATGGCCGGTGGCCTCGTGTTTCTCCCCGCCCTGGACGATGAACTTGAGGCCGCGGCGGCGATAGACGTCGATGTTCTTCGCGGCGACACGCTTGGGCGTGCAGTCCACGACCACGTCCGCCTGACCGAGCAGGTCGTCCAATGTTCCCGCGACCTCCAGTCCGACGGCGCGCATGGCGCTCGCGTGCTCGCTCGTTGCGCCGAACAGGTGAAAGCCATTCCGGGTCGCCATGCGCGCCCGCCAGTCCGTCACGACGTCCGAGACGCCGGCCAGCGACATATCCTCCTGGCGCACGACCGCGGCGGCCACGCGCTTGCCGATCACTCCATGACCGTTGACGGCGACGCGGATCCTCTTCGCTTCAGGCATACTCGACTCCTTCACTCCAGCGGTGCTCCTGAGACCGAGGGTTCCATCCGGCATGTTCGGCGGACGCGCCACTCACAGGCGCGCTGCCGCTTGCCGAATCACGTCGGCTGAACGCTCGAGCGCGGCCCGCTCGGCGGCGCTCATTTCCGGCTCGATCACCTCCAGCGCACCGAGGCGGCCGACCACGGCCGGAAGCGAGATGGCGACATCGCGGATCCCCAGCGCGCCCTCCTGGACGCGGGAGACCGTCAGCACGCGCCGTTCGCCCCGAAGCACCCAGCGCAGAAGGGCGGCCGTAACGAGACCTATTGCGTGATTGGTGGCGCCCTTCCGCGCGATGACCTCGTAGGCGGCGCGTCGCACTTCGTCTGCGAGCACCGGCTCCTTCTCGGGCATCCACCCTGGCCAGCGCCGCAAGGCAACCCCGCCCACACGCGCCCCGGACCACAGCACCACCTCCGAATCCCCGTGCTCTCCGACGACGTGCGCGTGGATCGAGCGCGGCTCGACGTCCAGCTCTCTCCCGAGCACGTGACGCAGCCGCGCCGTGTCGAGCATCGTTCCCGTGCCGATGACTCGCGCGGGGGACAGAGCGGAGGCTTCGACGGCGACGTACGTCATGATGTCTACCGGGTTCGTCACCACCACGAGGAGTCCACGAATCCCAGCCAGGCGCCCGGCAATGCTCCGCACGATGGCCGCGTTGTCTCGCAGCAGGTCGAGCCGGCTCTCGCCGGTCTTGCCTCCTCGCCCGGCTGAGATGACCACGGCGTCGGCCTCCACCATCTCGTCGATCGAAGCGGCTCGAATCCTGGCCGCCGGGTAGAACGAAGCCCCATGGGCGAGGTCCATGGCCTCGCCCTCGGCGATCGCGCCACTGAGGTCGTTGACGAGCAGGTCCGTCGCCACACCCGTGTGGAGGACCGACATCGCCACGCTCGATCCGACCCAGCCCATCCCGACGATGCCGATCTTCATGGTTGGTTCCCACGATCGTTCACACGGGTGCTCGACGTCAATGCCCACTCGCTGTCCGGCCGCAAGCGCAGCGCGGCGTCGCAGGGCCGGATTCATGCGCCGTGACGTTCCCCGACCGTTTCCTCGAAACCAGATCCTCATGCCTCCGGACCATGGAGCAACGCGCGTGCCCGTAATTGCGCCAGCCCTCAGCTGCCTGCTTGAGCCGAAACGCTCGACTTGAGGCATCACCGGCGCGAATGGCTTCGCAACGCCTTCGCCGGCCGAACACGGCCGGCGTATTTCCTGCGTGTCGCGCCATCGCACCTCGAGAGAGCGGTGGACGGGCATCGGTGTCGGGACCCGGCGGAAGCTTCGGGATCAACGACCCACATCTGTTGACGCCGCCGCCGGCGATGGGCGTTGACGGACGCTGCCCGCCGTGCTTATGTTGTGGAAGGTGGGCAACCCAGTGCTGGACGTACGGCCCCGGACGGTCGGCTTTCGCGCATTGGCCGGCGCAGCGCTGCTCGTGCTCGGAGTGGCCATCGCCGGCCGTTCCTACTGTCCCATGCGGTCGCCGGCATCGGCGGCAGGCGAGCAACGGGAGCCCCACGATTGCTGCAAGAAGGGCGTCACCGGCGCGAGGCCCAGTTGTTGCCACGCCGACAGCGGCACGGTCGCCGTTGCCCTGCTGAAGACGACGTCCGCCGTGACGCTTCCCGCCGCCGCCTCCTGGATGGTGCCGTTGCCGGTCGAGGCCACATCCGTCTACGCCCGGGCCTCGTCCGTTGCCGCCCACAGCCCGCCACCACGCGTCCTGCGCATCTGATCGCCCGCCGTTCCGGCTCGCCGCGAAGCTGAGGCCGACAAGAAAAGGCACTCTCGGAAGGGCTTCGTTCACCCGGCCTGACGCGAGGTCGGAGCCGTGGCTGCACCATGCGCTGCTCGAGCGTTCGACAGAGGAAGAGAAGGATTCACGACCATGCGTAGAGCGACATCCCGGGCATACGTCGCAGCGTTCGCGTCGGCGGTTCTGGCGGCTGGCTGCGGAGGAGATCAGACGACCGCGAGCAAGAGCGCCGCCGCCTTCGACGAGGCGCAACGGAAAGGTACTGCTCCCAGTGCTGGGCAAGCACATGGGCATCACGGTGAAGCCGACGGTCCGAAGGACGGACCAGCTGCCGCACCGGCTGAAGCCGCCGCACATTCGGGTCATGAAGCCGGCGGCTCAGCCGGGCGGGCCGCTGGCTCGGGAGCCGGAACGGCACATTCGGCGACTCCAGGCATGGACCACTCGGGCATGAAGGGCACAAGAGGATCCGCCACCGCGAGGATGGATCACTCCCGGATGACGGGCATGGATCACTCCCGCATGGCCGGCACCGCCGGCGCCCACGGCGATTCGACTGCAGCCGGGACGACGAGCCAGCCACCATTGCCGAAGGCCAGCGCACCGATCGCCGGACCCGACCACGCGAACATGCCCGGCATGGACCACTCGAGGGCGGCGCAGCCCACCGGTGGCGCGTCACCGGCGCCTGAGCGGCCGGCGGCGGTGGCCACGCCCCACGCGCTTGTGGCGACGCTGCGAGCGGACGATCTCGACGCCCCGGCGGCTAGCGCGGTCCGAGAGGCCGCGCGCTCGGCGGCGCTGGCGCAGCAGATGGCGGGCGGCGGTCACGGGACGTCTCACGGAACGTATCGTCAGATCGACGCCGGCCGCGACGAGGTGGCGCCGACGCCGTCCGGGCACGACGGCCACCCGATGACCCCGGGCGCGCCGCCACCCGCGGCCGCGAGTCCCCACGGTGCCCAATCGCCGCCCGCGCCCAAGGCTCCGGCGCAGGCCGCGCCTGCGCCGGCGGCCGATCCGCACGCAGGTCATGCCCGGCCGGCGGTGCCGCGACCCAGTCCGACTCCTTCGCCTCGTCCCGCTCCGACACCCACTCCCAGGCCCCGCGAGGAGAACCGATGACCATGGGATGGAGGGCGATCACGTTCGCCTCACTCGCCTCGCTGCTCGCGGGATGCGCCTCGGTTCCCAGGGACTCGGGCTTCGCCGACGTCCGGCAGGCCGTGATGACGGAGACACGGCAGCCGGTGGACTGGAATCCGCGGGAGGACGTGCGACCGCCCGATGACGCCGCGGTGGCGGCACTGCTCGACGACGAGCTGACCGCGGACCGGGCGGTGCAGATCGCCTTTGCGAACAACCGCGACCTCCAGGCGACGCTGGAGGAGCTGGGACTGGCACGCGCCGAGCTCATCGGAGCCAGCACCATTCGCAATCCCCTGTTCGACGGCGAGGTCCGTTTCCCTGGGGACCCGCGCAGTCCCTTCGAGCTCGCCTTTTCACAGACGCTCATCGACATCTTCCAACTGGGCAATCGAAAGAAACTCGGCCGCGCCCAGTTCGAGGCGGCGAAGGTGCGTGTGAGCGGCGCCGCGATCAATTTCGCCGGCCAGGTCCGCATGGACTATTACGACGCCCTCGCGGCGCGCAAGATCCTCGCGCGTCAGGAAGCGATCATGAAGGCGCAGGAAGCAGCGACCGAGGTGGCGAAGCGCCAGCACTTCGCTGGCAACATCTCCGACCTGGATCTGGAGAACGAGCAGTCGCGCTACGAGCAGGTCAAGCTCGATCTCTCGCGCGCGCAACTGGACGAGCTGCAGGCGCGCGAGCGCTTGATCGCGGACCTGGGACTCATCCGCCGCGCGGAGCTGAAGCTGCCCGACGATTTCCCAGCTCCGCCCGATTTCGAGATGCCGTCCGAAGAGGTCGAACAGGAGGTCGTGTCCCGCCGTCTCGACCTGCGCATCGCCCAGCGCGAGATCGAGGCCGCCCAGAGCGCCATGCGCATCTCGAGGACCGCCGCCTTCGAGGACCTGGCCGTCGGCGTGCACCTGGAGCGGGAGCCGGATGGCAAGAAGACGACCGGGCCAGCCGCGACCATACCCATCCCCATCTTCGATCGGGGGGCCGCCGCCAAGGCTCGCGCGCGCGCCATGCTCCGGCAGGCCCAGCAGCGGTTCGGGGCCATGAACGTCGCCGCACGCTCCGAGGCGCGGGCGGCGCAGGAGCGCCTCCTGGAGGCTCGCTCGCGGATGGACTACCTGCGCGACGTCGTCATCCCACGCCGGGAGCGGATCCTCAGGCTCACCCAGCTCGAGTACAACGCCATGTTGCGTGGCGTCTTCCAGTTGATCGACGCGCGGAAGAACCTGGACGGCGCCCGGCGCGAGGAGGTGATAGCCACTCGAGACTACTGGGTCGCACGGACGGAGCTGCAGACGGCCCTGTCCGGCGTCGGCCGGTTCTCGATCCGCCCGGAAGCCGTCGAAACGCGGCGCCTGGACTTCGCCGCTCCCCTGTCTCAGCAGGAGACGAAGACCAACGAGAACGAGTAGGAGTGACCGCTCTATGATCTCCCGACGGAAGCTGCTGTTTTCGGGCACCGCGTCCATGGCCGCTGGTGTCGCCGCCGCCATCGACCCACGCCGGCTGTTCGCGGCAAGCCCCGAGGCGCGAGGCCTGGGCCGGAACACGCCCGTGATCACGCCCAACGTCACGACGCTGCCCTGGCGGATGGAGGACGGCTTCAAGACCTTCCACCTGATCGCCGAGCCCCTGGTGCGCGAGTTCGCCCCCGGGTTCAAGGTGAACTGCTGGGGCTACAACGGCCAGACGCCGGGGCCGACGATCGAGGCGGTCGAGGGAGACCGGCTTCGCCTCTACGTGGAGAACCGGCTTCCGGAGCCCACGTCCGTGCACTGGCACGGCGTGCTGCTCCCCAATGGCATGGACGGAGTGGCGGGCCTCAACCAGCCCCGCATCGAGCCCGGCCAGACCTTCAAGTACGAGTTCACGGTCCGCCAGCACGGCACGCAGATGTATCACCCGCACTTCGACGAGATGGTGCAGCAGTCGATGGGAATGATGGGGTTCCTGATCTTCCATCCGCGCACCCCCCCACGCCGCATCGACCGCGATTTCGCCATCTTCCTGAACGAATGGTTCATCAAGCCGGGGACGTCCACGCCCGACCCCACGATGATGCTCGACTTCAACGTCTTCACCTTCAACAGCCGCGTGTTCCCGGGCACCGAGCAGCTCATCGTGAAGCGGGGAGACCGCGTGCGCATCCGGATCGCGAACATCAGCATGGACTCGCACCCCATCCACTTCCACGGCCACACGTTCCGCTGGACGGCCAGCGACGGCGGCGCGCTGCCCGAGACCGCCTGGATCCCGGAGACGAGCATCAACGTGCCGCCCGGGACCACGCGGGACATCGAGTTCATCGCGGACAACCCGGGAGACTGGGCGCTGCACTGCCACAAGGTGCACCACACGATGAACCAGATGGGCCACAACCTCCCCATCATGACCGGCGTCGACACGACCGGCGTCGACCAGAAGATCAACGAGCTGGTGCCCGGGTTCATGCCCATGGGCACGACCGGCATGGGTGACATGATGAACATGGGCACGCCGCGCAACAGCCTGTTCATGGGCGGCGGCGTCGGACCGTTCGGGCAGATCTTCATGGGCGGCATGTTCACCATCGTGAAGATCCGCGAGAACCTCCGCAGTTACGACGAAGACCCCGGCTGGTACGACCACCCGCCGGGCACGGTGGCGTCGGAGGTCGGCGCGCGGCAGGCCGCCGCCCCGCCCGCCTTCCTGCCCCGGCACCGGCATCCGGCCATGGCCGAACTGCCCGCGGACGTGACGCACCAGGCCATGAAGGCCAACTCGTGCGCCTCCATGGCGCGGGGCGGCAGGTGAGGTGATGCGCCGGCGCACGAAAGCGATCGGCCTGGTGCTGCTGCTGGGTTCGGCCATCGGCGCCACGATGCTCGTGCAAACGGTGCGCTCCGGACTCGGCACGCAACACGAACCACCGGTGGTCGAGGTCGTCCTGGCGCGGACGTTGCGCCGCCTGGCGGTGCCCTCCGGCTTGCGCGGGCGCAAGAACCCCGTCCCCTTGACCTCCGAGGTGCTGGCCGAAGGCCAGGCGCATTTCGCGGATCACTGCGCCGTCTGTCACGGCAACGACGGCAAGGGCCAGACCGCGATGGGGCCGAACTTCTACCCGCAGGTTCCGGACATGACCTTGCAGGAGACCCAATCACAGAGCGATGGCGAGCTGTTCGCGACGATCGAGAACGGTATCCGGCTCACCGGCATGCCGGCCTGGGGCAACGGCACGGCCGAGTCGGCGTACGGTAGCTGGACGCTCGTCCACTTCATTCGCCGCCTGCCAGGCCTGACCCCGGAGGAGGCGGACGAGATGCGGGCCCTGAATCCCAAGACCCGTGCGGAATGGGAGGCCGAGGAGGAAGAGCGGAGGTTCCTGGAAGGCGGGGAGGAGCCGGCGGCGGAGACGCCGCCGGCGCACTCCCATCATTAACGACGAAGTGAGGAGGCACACATGCGACGTTTGGCGATCCTGTCGATGGCGGTGACGGTCATGGCCGTGGGCGGAGCCGTGAGCGCCCACGACGGGCACGACCACGGCAAGAAGGTGCTGGGGACGGTCAAGGCGGTGCATCCCGAGACGAACCACGTGCAGATCACGACGAAGGACGGGGCGACCGCGGAGTTCTACGTCGACGCGAACACCAGGTACTACAAGGGCAGCACGAGCGTGTCGCTGTCCGACCTCGCACCGGGGACTCGGGTCACCGTGGATACGAAGAAGGACGGCCAGCGTACGTTGGCCACGGTCGTGAGGGTGGGGGCGGCGGCGAAGACGAAGACCGCGACGAAGAGCAGCGCACACCGGCACTGATGCGCGTTGAAGCACTCCGGCCCGGCGCGCTGCATCTGCCGCTGCTCGTAGGTGGACAAAAGGGCCGCTTTCGCGGCCCTCGGTTCGGCGGATGACTCGCTGGATCGAAAGTGGTCGGGGCGAGAGGATTTGAACCTCCGGCCTCCTGGTCCCGAACCAGGCGCTCTAGCCAGGCTGAGCCACGCCCCGATCGCCCGAAGGGCTTACTCTACCACGCGGGCGCGTCGGGAACCAAGGACCGCGGTCAACCGCCGCGAGCCTTCAGCATCGCGAGGCAGCGTCCGCGGCGTCTTCGCGGCCACCGCGTCACTGCCGCCTCCGCGCGGACAGCTCCTGGAGGAGCCGTCGCCAGCATCCCCGCTCGCGCGCCGGGGAGACGAGAGGGGCAAGTGCCCGGCTCCGGCGGCGGAGCCGAGCCAGGAACGTGGCGTCGTCCTCGGCCCGCGCGAGAAGGGCCGCGAGCCCCGCCGTGTCGCCCACCTCGAAGTAGCCGGGATGATCCGGGCCGAGGATCCCGATCGAGCCGGCGATGCGCGAGGAGAGTACCGGCACCGCGCAGGCGAGCGCTTCCGAGACGACGTTGGCACCCCCCTCCACCACGCTCGTCAACAAGAGCGCGCGGGCGCGAGCGAGCAGGCGCATCGCGCGGTGGCGCGGAAGCGGGCCGAGCCACCGGTAGCGCGGGTTGCGCGCCTGCTCGCGCCGGGCCGCCCGGGCCGCGCCGTCGCCGAGCGCCGCCCCGGCATGGAGCACGAGCAGGCGCGAAGAGGGCGGCCGCAGGCGTGCCGCGGCCGCGGCCCGCAGCGGGTCCTTGACCGGCCGGACGTGGCTGAGCACGACCACCTCGAAGGCACCCCTGCGGTGCGGGAAGCGGCCGCGCGGGCGGGTGGCCGACTGGTGGATCACGCGCGCCTTCGCGCGTGACGCGGGATCGAGCGCGCGCAGGGCGGCCGGCTGCAGGACGACGAGGCGGTCCGCCGCCGACAGCACGCTCCGCGCTCGGCGCCACGTGCCGAGGTCGTGGTAGAGGTCCGTGCCGGTGAGGGCCACCACGACGGGCCGGCCCGGCTGCAAGCGCCGGAAGCGCTCCACGCTGCGAGAGCTCTTGCGCGCGTGCAGGGCCACCAGGACGTCCGCGGGGCGGCCGTCGTACTCCGGGCGGACCGAGACGTGTTGGCCCAGGTCGCGCAGCAGGCGCGCCCAGCGCCGCGCCGTCACGCGGTTGCCGGTCTCGACTCCGGGCCGGAACGGCGCGACGATGGCGATCCTCACCGCAGGGCGCAGGTCCGGAACCCGGCCCAGACGTCGCGCCGGTGCGGCGGGTAGAAGTTGCGCCACGTGTTCCGGAGCAGGCGCGCCCGCGTGACCCAGCAGCCGCCGCGCAGCACCTTGTGCGTGAAGAACCAGGGCTGGGAGTACTCCGCGTAGTCATCGGGGACGAAACCGGGGTAGGGAGCGAACGTGCTCTGCGTCCACTCCCACACGTTGCCGACCATCTGCCGGATCCCGCCGGCGCTGTCGCCGTCTGGAGAGCCGGCCACGTCCGCGCAGCCCAGCCCGCCGCCGTCGAGCGGCGCATGGCGTGGCGACGGGGGCGTCTCGCCCCAGGGGAAGCGACGCTTCGTGCCCGACACCGGGTCCAGCGCGGCCGCGGCCTCCCACTCCGCTTCCGTGGGCAGGCGCCGCCGCGCCCACCGGCAATAGGCGTCTGCCTCGTGCCAGCTCACATGGACGACGGGACGATGGGGTTCGAGCGGCACCCACCGGTCGAAGTCACGTCGCCGCCATCCCGTGCCGTCGCGCCTCCAGTAGACCGGATGCTCGAGGCCGTCGGCCGCGCGCCAGCCCCAACCCTCCTCGCTCCACAGCTCGCGCCGGCGGTAGCCGCCATCGGCGACGAAGGCGGCGAACTCGTCCTGCGTGACCGGGGCGCGGGCGATCGCGAACGGCGCGACCTCGACCGGGTGCGCCCATTTCTCGTTGTCGAAGACGAACGGCTCGGCGTGTGCCGCTCCCAGGAGGAAGGTTCCTCCGGCGACCTCGACATCGCCCGGCCACGGGCCGTTCGCGGCAGGCTCCGGGTGGACACTGGAGAGGCGCGGCGCCGGATAGCCGTGGGTCTGCCGGGTGTACGTGAACGCCTCGTCGTGCATGTCCTCGTGGAACACGCCGTAGAGGGTGAAGTAGTGCAGCCGCGCGTCGTCGTGGCGGCGGGCCAGACGATCGAGAACGCGGTCGCGCACCTCGCGCATGTAGGCCAGGGTCTCCTCGCGGCCGGGCAGCGGCAGGTCCCAGCGCGTGTCGTGGGCAACGGCGGAGGAGTCCCACAGCGCGTCTCCGTCCGGCCGGATCGGCGGCTCGCCGAGCGCGTGTCTCAGCGCCCACTTCTCCTGGAACCAGGCCACGTGTCCGATCTCCCAGAGGAGCGGGTTCACGATGGGCAGACGCGGGCCCAGGAGCTGGGTGTCGTCGAGGTCCGCCACCAGCTCGAACGTGCGCCGGCGCGCGTCCACGATCCACTCGCCGATCGTGGCCGCCGTGGGCAGGGTGGAGGTCGCCGCAGCGCCGCGTGCGGTCACGACGGCACCATGAGACCGGCGGCCACCGCGGCCAGGTACGTGCCGGCCGCGAGCGTGAGGGCGTGGCGCGGCGTCGTCGTCCGGCTCACGGTCAGCAGTGACGGCAAGTTGACCGCCGGGCCGGCGACCATCACGGCGACCGCGGCGCCCGCCGGCGCGCCGGCGCCCAGCAGGCCGAGCGCCAGCGGGATCTCGGCAAAGGTCGGGAGGGCGAGAGGCAGGCTGACCAGGCCCACCAGAAGGACGATGCCGACCCGGAATGAACCCGCATGGAGGCGGTCCATCGGCAGGAGGTCGAGGAGCAGCGACGAAACGAGCACGCCGACGACGATCACCGGCAGCGTGGTGCGCGCCAGACGCCCGACCTCGCGGCCGAACGCAGCGAAGGCCTCGCGCGGGCCGTGGGGACCTTCGGCCTCCAGCGAGCACGACGCGACCGAGGCGTCGGGCGCCCGGTGGAGGCGGTCGGCGACCGCGCTCACCGCGAACACGAGCACCAGGGCCGCAACCACGCGCGCGAGCGCGATCTCGGGGGCGAAGAGCATGAACGTCAGCGCCAGCGCCGCCGGGTTCAGCGACGGAGACGCCAGCAGCAGGGCGCCGGCGGAGCCCACCCGGCTCGTTCGTTCCTGCACGGCCGTGTAGACCGGCGCGATGCAGCACGAGCAGAGCATGAGGGGAGCGCCGGCCACCGCCCCGGCGAGCGGCGACCGCGCGCGCGATCCCGCGAACAGCGTGGCGATCCATGCCGACGGCACGACCGAGCGGACGGCCGCGCCGATGAGGATGCCGAAAGCGAGAGCCGGCCACACGATGGCCAGGTAGTTCAGCGCTCGCAGGAACGGGCGGACGGTGTCCGGCGAGCCCGCGGTGGCCAGCCACTCGGGACGTGGGTGCAACGCATCGCTGCCCTGCGCGCTGGCGATCACCGCGAGCGACCCGCCGACCTTGTAGGTGACGAGCGCGGCCACCAGCCCCAGCAGGATCAGGGCTCCCGCCATCCAGGGAGACGCGAGCGCGCCCACGCGCCGCGTGGCCGCCGGTTGGCCCGTCGGAGCCGCTCTCGCCACCATCAGTCCAGCGCGTACCGCTTCAGCTTCATGACCAGCGACTGGAGCCCCTCGGCGAAGGTCGGATGGACGCACTCGGCGTCTACGAGCACGCGGGCGGGCGCGCCGGCCTGGACGAGGGCCACGAACACGTGGATCAGCTCGCCGGCTTCGGCTCCGACGATCGCGGCGCCGAGGATCTTCTCGCTCTCCGGGTCCACGAGCACCTTCATGATGCCCGCCGTCTCGTCCACCTCGATGGCTCGGGCGACGTGGCCAAAGGGCATGGTGGCCACCTCCGGGTGCAGCCCCTTTCCCCGGGCCTCCTGCTCCGTCAGTCCGACGCGCGCCACCTGGGGATCGGTGAAGGCCGTGATCGGAACGATGCGTTGCGACCGGCTGCGCGAAGGCCTTCCCATGAGCCCGTCGTAGAGCAGCCGATGGTCGTCCCACGAGGCATGCGTGAACTGGGGCCCGGGCGTCACGTCGCCGACCGCGTAGACACCCTCCGCGCTCGTGCGGTAGCGTTCGTCCACGGGGATGAACCCGCGCTCGTCGCGCGCGATGCCGCCGGCGTCGCAGCCGAGGTCATCGGTGTTCGGGCGCCGCCCGGCCGCGACCAGGACGTGCGAGCCGCGCAGCTCCTGGCCCGACTGCAGCCGCAGGGCGACGCCGCCGCCGGCGCTCGCGACATCGCGCACGCGCGCGCCCGTTTCGACGCGGATCCCCTCGCGTTCGAACACCTCGCGCAGCGCGCTGGAGGTCTCCGGATCCTCCATGCCGAGAAGCCGGTCGAGGGTTTCGACGACCGTCACCTCGGAGCCGAAGCGCCGGAACATCTGAGCGAACTCGCAGCCGATATAGCCGCCGCCGACCACCAACAGGTGCGACGGGAGCTGCCGTAGCTCCATCACGCTCGCGTGGTCGAGGGCCGGTACCGCATCGAGGCCGGGGATGGGTGGCATGGCGGGACGGCAGCCGACGTTGAGGACGACGACTTCGGCGGTGTGGCGCTCGCCGTTCACCTCGACCTCGCGCGGCGCCACGAACCGCGCGCGGCCGCGGAGGAGCGTGAGCCGCTCCCCCGCCCCGTCGATCCTCTTCTGCACACCCTCACGCCACCGGCGGACGATCGCGTCCTTGCGGTCCACCACCGCGCCCAGCTCCACGCTGACCTCTCCCACCCGCACTCCCAGCCGTCCTGCCTGGCGCGCCACGTGTGCCGCGCGCGCGCTCGCGATCATGGTCTTCGTCGGCGTGCAGCCAGTGTTGACACACGTCCCGCCCAGCTCGTCCTTCTCGGCGAGCACGACCCGCTTGCCGGCCTGGGCCAGCCGCGCGGCCAGTGGCACGCCGGCCTGGCCGCTCCCGACCACGATCACGTCCGGGCGCATGCCGCCTCCTTCCGGGTGACGTGCAGCTACTGCATTATGTGCAGGATCGCCTCGGCATCGCGCGAGGCTCGCCAGCGCGGCGGCCCGGGTGGGGGGCCGCGGACTTGCATCATCTCGGGGCGATCGCTCGGGCCCGTGGCGACGCGGACCCGATGGCCCTCGCGCTCCCCCCGAACCCCCCTTCGCGCACGCCCCCGCGCTGCGCGCGGCGCCGTTCCCTCGCTCACGCCGCCGCGCTACGCGCGTCGCCGATCGCTAACCCAGCCGCCCGTTTCGCAGCGCCGCCTCCCAGGCCTTCAGGCTGTCCAGGGCCGCGTGGTGCGTGGTGTCGGTGTGCAGGGGGGTGATCGAGATGTAGCCCTGGCGGATGGCGTGGATGTCGGAGGTCTTGTCGGTGAGCCACCGGTCGGAGCCTTCCTCGATCCAGTAGTAGGTCCGCCGCCGCGGATCGAGGCCCTCGAGGATGGTCCCCTCGTGCTCCCGCCGTCCCTGCACCGTGATCAGGGCGCCGACCGGCGTCCCCGGAGGGACGTTGACGTTGAGCAGCGTCCTCTCGGGCAGCCCCTTCTCCAGCACGAGGCCGGCGAGCTTGACGGAGAACGCGGCGGCCTGCGCGAAGTCCGCCTCCGCGCGTACGGCCAGGGAGACGGCGATCGAGGGCACCCGGAAGAACGTTCCCTCGCGCGCGCCGCCCACCGTGCCCGAATAGAAGACGTCCTCGCCCAGGTTCGCGCCCCGGTTGATCCCCGAGACCACGAGATCGGGACGGCGCGGCAGCAGCTTGACCAGGGCCAGGTTCACGCAGTCGGCGGGCGTGCCGTCCACGGAGTAGACCTGATCCTGGATCTTCTCGGCGCGCAGCGGGTGCTTCAGCGTGAGTGACTGCGAGCAGGCGCTGACCTCGCGGTCGGGGGCCACCACGTGCACCTCCCCGAGCGCGGCCAGGGCGCCCGCGAGCGCCTTGATGCCCGGTGCGTGGACACCGTCGTCGTTGGTCACCAGGATCAGCGGCTGTTGCATGTGAGATGGAAAAGCCCCAGGAGCGAGGGCGCCTGGGGCGAAGAAGCCGAGATGACTTTGGTCGGGATGGCGGGATTTGAACCCACGACCACCTGCACCCCAAGCAGGTGCGCTACCAGGCTGCGCTACATCCCGATCCGACGATCAAACTTGTTTTCTATCATTCCTGTGCAGGAGAGTCAATATCTCGCGCAGCGTCTCGCGCACTTCGAGCAGCGCCTTCTTCGTCGGATCGTCAGTGGGCGTGGGCGTGGGCTCCTCGGACTGGACCACGGCTCCGGCCTGGGACTGCGGCGTGGTGCCGCGGCCCGCCATCTCGGTCTCCAGGCGCTTCTTGGCGCCCGCGATGGTGAAGCCCTCCTCGTAGAGGAGCTGCTTGATGCGCACCACGGTCTCGATGTCGCGCCTTCGGTAGATGCGCTGGCCCGAGCTGTTCTTCGCGGGCGCGAGCGTGGGGAACTCCGACTCCCAGTAGCGCAGCACGTAGGGCTGCGTATCGGTGATCTCGCAGACCTCCCCGATCTTGAAGAAGAGCTTGTTGGGGATCGGCTTGTCCATGGCTCCCGCCGCGGGCGCTATTCGGAATGGGACGCGAAGAGCTTCGAGGGCCGGAAGACCACCGACCGGCGGGGCTTGATCAGCATCTCCTCTCCAGTCTGGGGATTACGCCCGCGACGTTCTCGCTTCTGCCGGACCACGAAGGTGCCGAAGCCGGTGATCTGGACCTTTTCGCCATCCCCGAGGCGGCCCTTGATGGACTCGAAGATGATCTCGACGAGGCGGGCGGCCTCCCGGTTCGAGATCCCTCCGTGCCGCTCGTAGACGATCCGGGCGATATCCGCCTTCGTCATCGACTCGGCGCTCCTATGGGATGCACAAAAAGTCAATAGTAATGATAAGTTAGAGGATGAAGTTCGAGGATTGTATGAGTCCCCTCCCGGAAAGTCAAGAGCAAAACCTGCAAGGCCTGGGACTCAGTGGGGACGGTGCCGCGTCTTGAGGACGATGGGTGTGCCCTCGAACGAGAACTCCACCCGTAACTGGTTCTCCAGGTATCGTTTGTACGAGAAATGCAGATCGACCGGGTGGTTCAGGGACAGGGCGAACGTCGGGGGCGCCACACCCACCTGCGTCGCATAGAGGATCTTGAGTGCCGCGTTGCCCTTGGCGCCCTTGGGCGCGTGGTTCGCCACGGCGCGGGCCAGCACGCGGTTGAGCTGGCCCGTCGTCACGCGCTTGCGCGCCTCCAGCGCCACCCGCTCGACGGCCCCCAGCAGCGCGCCCAGCCCCCGGCCCGTCTCCGCGGAGACGAAGACGACGGGCGCGTAGGCGAAGAACTTGAGGTGGTCGCGGAAGCGCTGCTCGACCTCGCGCTGCTTCAGGCCGATCACGGGCGCGACGTCCCACTTGTTCACCGCGAGCACCACGGCCCGTCCGGCCTTCTGCACGTACCCGCCGATCGTCGCGTCCATCTCGCGCGGCCCCTCGGCCGCGTCGAGTACGAGCACGGCCACGTCCGCGCGCTCGAGGGCGTGGCGGGCCTGCACGACGCTGACGTGATCGACGTTCTCCTTCAGGAGGCGCGGCCGGCGGATGCCCGCGGTGTCCACGAACAGGTACCGCTTCTCGCCGCGCACCATCAGGCTGTCCACGGTGTCGCGCGTCGTGCCCGGTATGGGCGACACCACGGCGCGGTCCACGCCGAGCAGGCGGTTCAGGAGGGAGGACTTGCCCACGTTGGGGCGGCCCACGAGCGCGATGCGCGGGGGCGGAGCCTCCTCTTCCGGCGGCGCCACGCGCGGCAGGTGCGCCACGGCCGCGTCGAGCAGGTCGCCCACGCCCTGGCCGTGTTCGGCCGACAGCGCCAGCACCTCCTCGAAGCCGAGCCGCGCGAACTCCTCGAGCCCCTGGTCCCCCTCGGCCTTGTTCACGGCCACGAGCACGCGCTTGCCGCCCTTGCGCAGCCGGGCGGCGATGGCCTGGTCGTCGGGGAGCAGCCCCGCGCGCGCGTCGGCCACGAGGACGACGAGGTCGGCCTCCGCGATGGCGCGGCGGGCCTGGTCGCCGGCGGGACCGAGCAGCGGATCGTCCGTGCCCAGGAGCAGGCCGCCGGTGTCGATCAGCTCGAAGGCGGCGCCCTGCCAGGAGGCCTGCGCGTAGTTGCGGTCGCGCGTCGAGCCGGGGCGGCTGTCGGTGATGGCCTTGCGCCGGCCGACGATGCGGTTGAAGAGCGTGGACTTGCCGACGTTGGGCCGGCCGACCAGGGCGACCTTCGGGATGGGAATCATGCGCGGGTGCCCGGGTTTGACAGCAAATTCGAGCTAGTCCTATAATACGTGTCACTTAGAAGGAGGTCCATCCCCATGATCAAGGTGGACATCATCAACGAGGTGTCCAAGGCCGCCGACATCACCAAGGTCAAGGCCGAGGTGGCCGTCGAGGCGGTCCTCGACGCGATGAAGACCTCCATGATGAAGGGCGAGCGGATCGAGCTGCGCGGGTTCGGCGTCTTCCAGGTGAAGCCCCGCAAGCGCGGCATCGGCCGCAACCCGCGGACGGGCAAGGAGGTCAAGATCCCGCCCGGACGGACCATCCGCTTCAAGCCCGGCAAGGACCTCCAGAACCTGAGCCAGTAGCGCGGGCTCCGGCGGCCACCCTTCACACTTGAACCCTCCCTTGGACCAGCCGGGGGCATCGCCCGCCGCGCGCGAGAACCCACGGCTCGAGGAGGACCTCCGCCAGATGCGCGAGGCGATCTTCGGGCGGCCGCCACGGCTCACCCTGCTCTCGGCGTGGCCGAACGTCCTGCTCTTCGCGCTCACCGCCGCCTCGATCTACTACACCGGCGGCCCCCGCATGATGGTGGCGCTCATGAGCATCCTCCTCGCGCACGAGATGGGCCATTACGTGATGTGCCGCCGCTACCGGGTGGATGCCACGCTGCCGTATTTCATTCCCCTGCCCGTGTTGAGCTTCGTCGGCACGCTGGGCGCCTTCATCCGCATGCGCTCGCCCATACCGGACCGGCGCGCCTTGATGGACATCGGGGTGAGCGGCCCGCTGGCGGGGTTCCTGGTGTGCCTGCCCGTTCTCGTCCTCGGCCTCCAGGAGGCGAGGATCGCCGCCCACGTCGCGGTGGGCCCCGCCGCCCTGAGCCTGGGCGAGCCGCTCCTGTTCCAGTGGGCGGCGCGGTGGGTCAAGGGGCCGATCCCGGAAGGGTCGGACCTGATCATCGGGCCGGTCGGCCTGGCCGCGTGGTTCGGCCTGCTCGTCACCGCCCTGAACCTGATGCCCATCGGCCAGCTCGACGGGGGCCACGTCGCCTACGCCCTGCTGCGCCGCCACCACCGCATCGTCACGCGCGCCGCCCTGGCCGCCTGCGTCGTGTTGCTCTACCTGCGCCCGACCTGGCTGCTCTGGACGATCCTCCTGCTCGTGCTCGGCCGGCGCCATCCGCCGACGCTGTACGATGCCCGTCCGCTGGGGCCGGCCCGGGTGGCCCTGGGCCTGGCCGGCGTGGCCGTCTTCGCCGTCTGCTTCACGCCCAACCCCTTCCTGATCGACTGGAGCGACTTCATCGAGGCCTGGCGGGCCCTGTCCGGGGTGGCGTTCACATCACGCTGAGCGGATCCACGTCCACCGCCACGCCCGGCCAGCGGACCTCGCCGAAGCGCTCGACGAGCGCCTTTCGCACCGCCGCGCGCATCGAGGCGCGGTCGCCCTTGAGCAGCACCTGGAAGCGGTGCTCCTGCTTGAGCCGCGCCAGGGGCGCGCGCGCGGGGCCCAGCACGCGATAGCGGCCCGACGCGAGCTCCCGCAGGCGCGCGGCGAGCGCCTGCGCGTTCCGGCTCGCCTCGACCGCCTCGCGCGAGCGGAGGATGACGTTGATCAGGGCGGCCGCGGGCGGGTAGCCCATCGTGCGGCGGAACTCCATCTCGTGGGCGAAGAAGCCCGCGTAATCCTGGGCACAGGCCAGGCGCAGCGCGTAGTGATCCGGCAGGTGCGACTGCAGGATGACCTCGCCCGCGAGCTCGGCGCGCCCGGCGCGGCCCGCGACCTGGGTGAGGAGCTGGAAGGTGCGCTCGGCCGCGCGGAAGTCCGGGAGGCCGAGGCCCACGTCGGCGTCCACCACGCCGACGAGCGTGACGTTCGGGAAGTCGTGGCCCTTGGCGATGAGCTGCGTGCCCACGAGGATGTCCGTCTCCCCCGCCGCGAACGCCGACAGGACGCGCGCCGCCTCGCCGCGGCGCGACGTGCGGTCGCGGTCCAGGCGGTCCACGCGGGCCTTCGGCAGCGCGGCCACCACCGCCTCCACCACCTTCTCGGTGCCGTAGCCGGTCAGCCGCAGGTATTCGCCCTTGCAGAAGGAGCAGGCGCGCGGCGCCGGGGACTGGAAGCCGCAGTAGTGGCACTGGGCGGCGCGGCCGGCCTGGTGCACGGTGACGAGCACGGAGCAATTCGGGCACGAGGCGCTCTGCCCGCACTCGCGGCAGAGGAGGCTCGTGGCGTAGCCGCGGCGGTTGAGCAGCAGCAGCGACTGCTCGCCGCGGGCGAGGCGCGCCGCGAGCGCCTCGCGCAGGACGGGCGTCAGCACCGGGTCGGCGCCCGCACGCATGGCGGCGCGCCGGTCCACCACGTCCACGCGGGGCAGGCCGCGCGCGCCGATGCGCGCGGGCAGGACCAGCGGCGTGTATTTGCCCTTGCCGGCGTTGACGTGCGACTCGAGCGAGGGCGTGGCCGAGCCGAGCACGACCGTGGCCCCCTCGATGCGCGCGCGCATCACCGCCACGTCCCGGGCGTGGTAGCGGGGGCTCTCCTCCTGCTTGTAGGCCGCCTCGTGCTCCTCGTCCACCACGACGAGCCCCAGGTCGGGCACGGGAGCGAACACGGCCGATCGCGCGCCCACCACCACGCGCGCGTCACCTTCGCGGATGCGCCACCACTGGTCGTGGCGCTCGCCGGCCGCCAGCTCGCTGTGCAGCACGGTGACCGTGGCGCCGAAGCGCGCGAGGGCGGCGCGCACGAGCAGCGGGGTGAGCGCGATCTCCGGGACGAGGACGATCACGCCGCGGCCGTGGGAGAGCGCGCGCTCGGCGGCGCGGAAGTACACCTCGGTCTTCCCGCTGCCCGTGATCCCGTGCAGCAGGAACGGCTCGAAACGCCGGGCGTCGAGGGCGGCGACGAGCGGCGTGAGCGCCGCCTGCTGATCGGCCGTCGCGGCGTGCGCCGCCGCCGCCTCCGGGGCAAGCGCCTCGGGCCCGCGCGTCTCGCGCTCCTGGTGCAGGCGCACCGCGCCCGCCTGCACCAGGCGCGGGAGAGCGCCGCGGAGGGAGGGGCGATCGCGGACGAGGTCGCTCAGGCGCGCCCGGCCGCCCGCCTCCCGCAACCGCGCGAGCAGCTCCTGCTGCGCGGCGCCCCGCGGCGGCGCCGGATCGCCCGCCAGGGTGGCCACCTGCACCAGCCGGAACCCGGCCGCGCTGAGGTCCTGGTCGACCACGACGCGGCCTTCGCGCCGGAGGCGGCTCAGCCGTGAGGCCGGGTCGCCGCCCAGGCGGCGGGCGAGCGTGGAGACGGGCAGCGGACCGGCCCGAAGCGCCGCGACGACGGGATCGCCGGTCTCCGGCTCCGCCCGGCCCGTCAGCCGCGCGACGGCGCGGCTGGCGCGGATGCCCGCGGGGGGCAGCACGAGCCGGTAGCACTCGCCGGGAGGGGCCAGATAGTGCTCGGCCATCCAGGCGGCGAGGTCGAGCAGGGGCGGCGCGGCGAGCGGCGCCTCGTCCACCACGTCGAGGACGTCCTTGAGCGACAGTGCCGGATCGTCCACGGCCGGCCCCGTGACCATGCCCACGACCCGCCGCGTGCCGAAGGGCACGACCACGCGCGCGCCGCGCTCGGGCAGGGGGAGCGCCTCGGGTACGCGATAGGTGAAGGTCGTCTGCACGGGCAGGGGCAGCGCCACCGCCACGACACGCGCCGGCATGGGACCGCTACTCTATCGGGTGCGGGCGCCGGGACAGGTCAGCCGACTCCTTCCGGAACGGGAGTCAGGAGTCCTCGAGACCCGCCGGCTCGTTCAGCAGGCTCCGCACGACCTTCATGTCTTCCCAGACGTCCTTCTTCGCTCCCGGGTTCCGCAGCAGGTACGCGGGATGGTACGTCGGCATGACCGTGATGCCGTGGTACCGGCCGAGCCGGCCGCGCAGGCGCGTGATCGGCTCGGCCGTCTTGAGCAGCCAGTGCGCGCCGAACTTGCCCAGGCCGACCAGCACCTTCGGCCGTATGGCCTCGATCTTCCGCTCGAGGAACGGCTGGCAGGCGATCACCTCGTCGGGCTCGGGGTTCCGGTTCTGCGGCGGCCGGCACATGATCACGTTCGCGATGAAGACGTCCTCGCGCGTCAGGCCCATCGCTTCGATGATCTTCGTGAGAAGCTGGCCGGCCTTGCCCACGAACGCGAGGCCCTGCTCGTCTTCGTCGCCCCCCGGCGCCTCGCCCACGAACATCAACCGCGCTCTCGGGTTCCCCTGCCCGAATACGATCGTCTTGCGCGTGGGGGCCAGGCGGCAACGCTGGCAGTCGCCGATCTCGTCGCGTATGGCGGCCAGGCGCTGCCCCGCATCCCCCGTCGCCTGCGGTCCGGGCGCCATCGCCACCACGGGCCCGGCGGAGCGAACGTCGGGCGTCGCCACGGCGGGTCGCGCGCGGTCCCTCGCCGCCCATCCCAGCGTGCTCAGGGACGCGTAGTACTTCGCCCGCTCCAGGAGGTCCTGGAGCACCGCGTCTTCACCGGGATGCGGCGCTCTACGCTCCACGTGCACCGTCATCATGGGTCGCCGAACCCTGTCTCCGGATCACTGCTTCCTGACTCTCTGCGGTCTCGGTGTCTCCGTGGCGTCGTTCCGTCTGCGCAGCGCCTCGACGCGGTCCCAGATCCGCTCGGCCAGCTCGCGCTTGCTCATCAGCGGCAGCTCGGCTTCGCCCTGCGCATCGATCAGCACCGCGGCGTTGAGGTCCGCGCCGAACCCCGAGCCCTCGCGGCCCACGTCGTTGGCCACGATCAGGTCCAGGTTCTTCTCGCCGCGTTTGCGCCGCGCGTTCTCCACGACGTTTTCGGTCTCCGCCGCGAACCCGACCAGGAAGCGCCCGCCCTTGGCCCGGCCCAGCGAGCCCAGGATGTCGGGCGTCCGCACGAGGTCCAGCTGCGTGGGCCCGGCCTGCTTCTTGATCTTTTCCGCGGCCACGCCGGCCGGGCGGTAGTCCGACACGGCGGCGGCCATGACCACCACCGCCGCGCTCGACGCGTGCTCGCCCACCGCCCGCGCCATCTCCTCCGCCGACCGCACGGCCACGACCTGCACGCCGGCGGGTGCGGGCAGCGCGGTCGGCCCGGACACGAGCACGACCCGCGCCCCGCGGTCGCGCGCGGCCTCGGCCAGACGGTAGCCCATGCGGCCGCTGGAGCGGTTCGACACGAAGCGGACGGGGTCGATGTCCTCGACGGTGGGTCCCGCGGTGACCACGACCGCCTCGCCGTCCAGGCTGCGCCGCCGGGCCAGGACGGCCATGGCCGCCGCCACGATGTCCCCGACCTCGGCCAGCCGGCCCTTGCCGAGCCAGCCGCAGGCCAGGTACCCGCTTCCGGGCTCCACCAGCTCGACGCCCCGGGCGCGCAGGAGAGCCAGGTTCTCCACCACGGCCGGGTGCTCGAACATGTTGACGTTCATGGCCGGCGCGACCAGCACTCTCGCGCGCGTGGCCAGGAAGAGCGTGCTCAGCGCGTCGTCGGCGATGCCGCGCGCGAACTTGCCGATGGCGTTGGCGGTGGCCGGCGCCACGAGCAGGAGGTCCGCGGCGTCGGCCAGGCCGATGTGGCGGATGTCGCTTTCGGCGCCGAGCGCGAACTGGTCCACGAACACGGGATGGCCGGAGAGCGCCTCGAAGGTCATGGCCGAGACGAAACGGGTGGCGTGCTCCGTCATCACGACGTGCACGTCCACGCCGCGCTTCTGGAGCTCGCGCAGCACCTCGCAGGCCTTATAGGCCCCGATGCAGCCCGTGACGCCGAGGACGACCACGGGCACCTACTCCTCCGCGGCCGGCGCCGCCTTGTCCGGCTCCTCCTTCAACTCCCAGGACACCGCGTTGGCCAGGACCTCCTGCATGGCCACGCGCGTGGGCTTCCGGCTGCGGGCCTCCACCCGCGGCTTGGCCCCGCTCTGCAGCTGCTTCGCCCGCTGCGAGGCGACGGTGATGAACCGGAACTTGCTGTCCACTTCCTTCGGCACGATCAGGTGCGACATGGCTGGTCAGTTCTCCTTCGTTATCTCGTCCTTGGCCGGCGAGAAGGTGCCCAGCACCGCCCGTGCCGCCACGTCGATGCGGCTCGTGCGGGCGCGTGCGGCCCGGATGATGGCCTTGAGCGATTCCACGCTGCGGGCCAGGTCGTCGTTGATGATCGCGTAGTCGTATTCGGTGTACAGGCTCATCTCCTCGGCGGCGGCCTGCAGCCGCTGCTGCAGGGAGGCCTCCTCCTGGCCGCGCGCGCGCAGGCGCCGCTCCAGGACGCGCCGGGAGGGCGGCAGGACGAACACCGTCACCGCGTCCTCGAACTTGCGGCGCATCCGCTCCGCGCCCTGCACGTCGAGATCGAGCAGGAGGTCCACGCCGTCGTGCTCGGCCCGGTCGTATTCGGTGCGCGAGGTCCCGTAGCGGTGCGCGTGCACCTTGGCCCACTCCAGGAACAGGTCCCGCTCCACCATCTCCTGGAACTGCTCCTCGTCCACGAAGTGGTAGTCGACGCCCTCCTGCTCCCCCGGCCGGGACGCGCGCGTGGTGTGCGAGACCGAGAAGCGCAGGTGGGTCATCTCCGCGAGCACGCGGGCGAGCACCGTGGACTTGCCGGCGCCGGACGGCCCGGAGGCCACGATCACGTTGGGCAGCCGCCTACTCAACGTTCTGCACCTGCTCGCGCAGCCGCTCCAGCTCGCTCTTCAGGGCCACGACCTCCGGCACGAGGGCGGCGGACGCGACCTTGCTGCCGATGGTGTTGGCCTCGCGGCCCATCTCCTGGGCCAGGAAGTCCAGGCGCTTGCCGCAGGGAGAGGACCCGACCACCGCGGAACGCGCCTGCGCCACGTGGCTCCGCAGCCGCTGCACCTCCTCGGCCACGTCCTGGCGGTCCACGAGGCGCAGGACCTCCTGGTAGAGGCGCCCGTCCTCCAGCCCCAGCTCGTCGCGCACGGAGCGCGCCTTCTCGAGCAGGGCGTCGCGGCGCGCCGCGCGCTCGCTCGTCGAGAGCGCCTCGATGCGTCCCGCCGACTCCTCCACCGCGTGGAGGGCGGCCAGGAGGACGGGCCGGAGCGTCTCCCCCTCCACCCGCCGCATCTGCTCCAGCTCGCCCAGCGCCCTCTCCACGACCCCGAGCAGCTCGCGGCGGCGCTCGTCGTCGAGACCCCCGCCCGGCTCGGCCAGCTCGATCACGCCCGGGAAGCGCGCCACGTCGGCCGCGCGCAGCTCGCCGGAGAGGCCGTGGTCGTGCTGGATGCGGCGCAGCGCCTGCACCAGGCCGCCGATGACGGCCTCCGGCGCCAGCACCACCTCGGCCTCCCCCTGTCGCAGGGTGGCCTGGATGGACACCTCCACGCGGCCGCGCTGCACCTTCGCCTGGACGAGGCGCTTGACCTCGGGCTCGAGCGCCTGCAGCCGCCGCGGGGTGTGGACGGTGAGGTCCAGGTAGCGGTGGTTCAGGCTCCGCGCGGTCACGGAGGCACGCAGCTCTTCCGACTCCAGGCTCGCCGCCCCGTACCCCGTCATGGACTTCATATTCCGGAATGCGCCGCTCTACGCCGCGCGCCGTCCTTCACCGGGCGCATCGCGATCATCGGCCGCCTCATACCGCTGGGTCCTCCGGCGCGAACTGCAGCTCGTAGAGGCGGCCGTAGAGGCCGCCCGAGCGCAGGAGCTCCTCGTGCGAGCCGGTCTCCTTCACCTCGCCCGCGTCGAGCACCACGATGCGGTCCGCGTTGCGGACGGTGGCCAGCCGGTGGGCGATGACGAGGGTGGTGCGGCCCTTCATGAGGTTCCCCAGGGCCTCCTGCACCAGGCGCTCGGACTCCGCGTCGAGGGCGGAGGTGGCTTCGTCGAGGATCAGGACGGGCGGGTTCTTCAGGATGGCCCGCGCGATGGCGATCCGCTGCCGCTGCCCTCCGGAGAGCCGGCTGCCCCGTTCGCCGATCAGGGTGTCGTAGCGGCGTGGCAGGTCGAGGATGAAGTCGTGGGCGAAGGCGGCGCGGGCCGCCGACTCGATCCTGGCCTCGTCCACGTCGTCGAGCCCATAGGCGATGTTGGCGCCGACCGTGTCGTTGAAGAGGACGGTCTCCTGCGTCACCAGTCCGATCTGGTCGCGCAGGCTGCGCAGCGTGCCCTGGCGGATGTCCACGCCGTCGACGAGGATGGCCCCGTCGGTCACGTCGTAGAACCGGGGCAGCAGGTTCATGAGCGTGGTCTTCCCGGCCCCGCTCGTGCCCACGATGGCCACCAGCTCGCCCGAGCGGGCCGTGAAGCTGATCCGCCGCAGCACGACGCTGTCGCCTTCCCCGTAGCGGAAGCCCACGTCGCGGTACTCGACCTCGCGCTGCATGCGGGGCAGCACGGCCGCGCCCGGGCGCTCCGTGATCTCGAGGTGGGTGTCGAGCACCTCGAAGATGCGCGATCCGGCCGCGAGCGCCCCCTGCACCGAGGCGTTCACCCGCGAGAGGCGCTTGACCGGCGTGTACATGACGAAGAGCGCGGCCAGGAACGAAGCGAACTCGCCCGTGGTGAGGCGCCCGCTCCGGATGGCATTGCTGCCGTAGAAGAGCGCCCCCACCAGGGCCACGCCGCCCACGAACTCCATCAGGGGAGGCAGCACGGCGCTGGTGCGCGTGATGCGCATGTTGACGGTGAAGAGCCGCCAGGCCGCACGCCGGAACCGCGCCGCCTCGAAGTGCTCCATGCCGAAGGCCTGCACCACGCGGAAGCCGGAGATCGTCTCCTGCAGGATCTCGGAGATGTCGCGCCAGCGGCGCAGCGACGTCTCGCTGCCCGCGCGGATGCGCCGGCCCAGCCGGATGAGCGGGTAGAAGGCCAGGGGCATGGCCACGAGCGAGAGCACGGCCAGGCGCCAGTCCTTCAAGAACAGCACCACCATGAGCGCCACGACCGTGAGCCCCTCCTTCAAGACGTCGCCCGCCATCTCCGCGACCGCGTGCTGGATCTTCTCGACGTCGGTGGTGATGTGGCTCATCAGGGAGCCGGTGCTGTTGCGGCCGAGGAAGGTGAAGGACTGGCCCAGGGTGTGCTCGTAGAGCTCGTTGCGCAGGTCGGTGACCGCGCGCTGTCCCGCCGCGGCCACCATGGTGGTGGAGAGGAAGGCGCACAGGCCCTTGAGGGCATACAGGCCCAGGATGATGGCCGACACGGACCAGACCTGGATGTTCTCGATCAGCACGTGGTCGAAGATGGGCTCGACCATGTGGGCGAGCCCGGCTCCGGCGGCCGCGTAACCGGCCGTGGCCACCCAGGACACGAGCAGCAGCCCCCGATACGGCCTCGTGTATCCGAACAGGCGGGCGAGCCGCCGCAGGTCGCGCCGCACGTCGGAGAGCGCCCCCTCCGCCCGCCGCACCCAGGGTCGCGCACGCGGCGACGGCCGCGGCGGGGTCAACACGGGTGTCGCCGGCAGCGCGATGAGCCTATCTCCTTGCCGTCAGACGCTTTAACGGCAGCCAGAGGACCTGCGATTATATGCGAGGCGTCCAGCGCACGGCAATCGGGCCTCAGTCCACAAAACGGAACTTCACGAGCGCCCACAGCGCCGGGAAGCCGTCGCGCCACGTGATCTTCTTGCCCTCCGAGTAGTCACGGCCCTCGTACGTGATCGGCACCTCGTAGACGCGGGCGCCGCGCTTGAACAGCTTCGCGGTGATCTCCGGCTCGATGCCGAAACGGTTCGAGACGAGCGGGATCGACTTGATCAGGTCCGCCCGCACCGCCTTGGAGCAGGTCTCGAGGTCGGTGAGCGTCGTGTTGTAGAGGACGTTCGCCACGAAGTTGAGGAAGAGGTTGGCCAGGTAGTGGGTGAAGAGGAAGCATCGATGCCGTCCGATGAACCGGCTGCCGAAGACGGCGTCCGCCTTCCCCTTGACGATGAGGTCGAGCAGCTCGGGGAACTCCTCGGGGCTGTACTCCAGGTCGGCGTCCTGCATGACGACGACGTCGCCCGTCGCCTCCGCGATCCCGCGCCGGACGGCCGCCCCCTTGCCCTGGTTCCTCTCCTGCAGCAGCAGCTTGAAGCCGCGGGCCGCGGCCATCTCCCGCAGCATCTCGCGGCTGCCGTCGGTCGAAGCGTCGTCGATGGCGATCAGCTCGATGCGCAACGGCACGGCCAGGACGCGCTCGACGATCTCGGCCAGGGTGGCCTTCTCGTTGTAGACGGCCATGACCACGGAGAGGAGGGGGTCCGGGAGCGGGCGGCCGCGGTAGCGCGTCATGGGCCGTCGTAGCCCCGGGGATGCTCGCGCCGCCAGCGCAGGGCCGTTTCCACGATCGGCTCGAGCCCGGCCTCCCGCGGCCGCCATCCCAGGCGCTCGCGCGCGAGCTGCGCCGAGGCCACCAGGCGGGGCGGGTCTCCGGGCCGCCGCGCCCCCACCCGCGTGGGCACCTTGGTCCCCGCGGCGCGCTCGACCGCGGAGATCACCTCGCGCACCGAGTGCCCCGTCTCCGAGCCCAGGTTGTAGGCCTGGTAGCGCGTCTCGGGCGTGACGGGGTGATCGACGGCGTCGAGCGCCAGCACGTGCGCGCGCGCCAGATCCTGCACGTGGACGTAGTCCCGGATACAGGTGCCGTCCGGCGTGTCGTAGTCGTCGCCGTAGATGGTGAGCGCGGGCGCGCGGCCCAGGGCGGCGTCGATGGCCCGCGGCACGATGTGCTCCTCCGGGCGATGGTCCTCGCCCAGGCTGCCGTCCGGATGGCAGCCCGCGGCGTTGAAGTAGCGCAGCACGAGCGCGCGCAGGTGCCCGGCGCGCGCGTGGTCCACCAGCGCGCGCTCGAAGGCGCGCTTGGTGGCCCCGTAGGGGCTGATCGGGTCCTGGGGATGGGACTCGTCGATGGGCACGCGCAGGGGCACGCCGTAGGTGGCGCAGGTCGAGCTGAAGATGATGCGGTCGACGCTCCCGGCGCGCATGGCCGCCAATAGCTCGAGGCCCTTGGCCACGTTGGTGCGATAGTACGGCGCGGGGTCGGCCACCGACTCGGCCACGCTGAGCAGTCCGGCGAAGTGCATCACCGCCTCGGCGCCCGCCAGGGCCTCCGCGAGGGCGCTCGCGTCGCCGAGGTCGCCCTCCACGAGGGGCACGCCCGGCGGCAGCGCGGCGCGGTGCCCGCGCGAGAGGTCGTCGAGCACCGTCACCGCGTGGTCGGCTTCGAGCAACTCCCGGACGGCGTGGCTACCGATGTAGCCGGCGCCGCCCGTGACCAGCACCTTCACCGCCGGCCTATGCCCTCGTAGTGGAAGCCCAACGCCCTCAGGTGATGAGGGTTGTAGATGTTGCGGCCGTCGAAGATGGCGGGCCGCCGCATCAACGTCTTGATGCGCTCGAAGTCGGGCTCACGGAACTCGTTCCACTCCGTGGCGATCACCAGCGCGTCGGCGCCTTCGACCGCCTCGTAGCTCCGGCTGCAGAACACGACGCCGTCCTCCAGGTAGCGGCGGGCGTGGGTCATGGCCTTGGGGTCGTAGGCGCGCACGGTCGCGCCCCCCTTCCGCACCTTCTCGATCACGGCCAGGGCGGGCGCCTCGCGCAGGTCGTCGGTGCGAGGCTTGAAGGCGAGCCCCCAGACCGCCACCACCTTCCCCGCGAAGCCTCCGAGGAAGCGCTCCAGGCGGGGAACGAGGATGGTCTTCTGCGCCTCGTTGGCGACGTCCACCGCGGCCACGACCTTCATGTCGCAGCCGGCGTCCTGCCCCATGCGCAAGAGCGCCTTGACGTCCTTCGGGAAGCACGAGCCTCCGTAGCCGATCCCCGGGAACAGGAACGACGCGCCGATGCGGCTGTCGGTGCCCATGCCCAGCCGGACGTGGCGCACGTCGGCGCCCACCTGGTCGCACAGGTTCGCCACCTCGTTCATGAACGAGATGCGAGAGGCGAGCATGGCGTTGGCCGCGTACTTGGTCAGCTCCGCCGAGGCCGGGTCCATCACCAGGATCGGGTGGCCGGTGCGGACGAAGGGCTCGTACAGCTCGGCCATGACCGCCTCGACCCTGGGGTCGTCGGTCCCGATCACCACGCGGTCGGGCTTGAGGAAGTCCTCGACCGCCACGCCCTCCTTGAGAAACTCGGGGTTGGAGACCACGGAAAACGGCTGCTGCGTGATCTCGGAGATGACCTTCCGGACGCGGGCGGCCGTGCCCACCGGCACCGTCGACTTGTTGACGATGATCTTCGGCCCGTTCATGGCGCGGCCGATGGCGCGGGCCACCTCCAGCACGTGGACCAGGTCCGCCGAGCCGTCCTCGCCCTGCGGCGTGCCCACGGCCACGAACAGGATGTCGCTGCGGCGCACGGCGTCGTCGAGGTTGGTGCTGAACGACAGCCGCTCCTCGGCCACGTTGCGCGAGATCAGCTCGTCCAGCCCGGGCTCGTAGATCGGGACCTCGCCGCCCCGCAAGGCGGCGACCTTCTCCGCGTCCTTGTCCACGCAGATGACGGCGTTGCCGTTTTCGGCCAGGCAGGCGCCCACCACCAGGCCGACGTACCCCGTCCCGATCACCGCGATTTTCAATGTGGCGTCCTCGCTCCGGGTCTAACCCTCGCCAATGCGCCTCGGCCCGAGTGAATCGGGCCTCGGCCCGAAAGGTAACCCCTCGCTCGGAAAACGCAATGTGGCGTCCTCGCTCCGGTCAACCCTCGTCAAAGCGCCTCGGCCCCAGGCGAGCGCGGAATGTAGCACAGGTACGCCGTGCGGCGGCGGTCACTGCGGCCCCCGTTCATTTCGTTGGTATCATCGCACCCTCATGAACATCGGGTTCGACCTCCGGCCCTCGCTCCTCAAGCCCACCGGGGTCGGCGCCTACGTGCTGGCGCTCGCCCAGCGCATGCCCGGCGCCGCGCCGCAGCACCGGTTCTTCTTCTTCTCCGCGTCGTTGCGCGACCGCTATCCGCGCCAGTCCTGGCCCGACAACGTCACGCTCGTGGACCGGCGGCTGCCCGTGAGGGGGCTGAACCTGGCCTGGAACCGCTTGGGCTGGCCCCCCCTGGACCGCCTGGTGGGCGCGCCGCTCGACCTCACCCACTCCCCGCACCCGCTGCTGCTGCCCGGCAGGAAGGCGAAGCGGGTGGTGACGCTGCACGACCTGTTCTTCCTGAAGCATCCGGACATGACCGAGGCGGAGATCCGCCGGGACTACGCCCCGCTCGTGCGCGAGCACGCCAGGAAGGCCGACGGCGTCATCTGCGTGTCCGAGCACACCGCTTCCGAGGCCCGCTTGCTGCTCGACGTGCCCCCGGACAGGGTCGCGGTGATCCCCAACGGCGTGGACCCCGTCTACCGCACGCCCCTGCCCGCCGAGGCGGTGGAGGCCGTGCTCGCCCGCCGGCGGCTCCCGCGCGGCGCCATCCTCTACGTGGGCACCGAGGACAAGCGGAAGAACCTGGTCAACCTGGCCATGGCCTACATGGGCCTGGCCCGGCGGCGGCGCCTGACCCCGCCCCTGCTCCTGGTCGGCCCCGGAGCGTGGTGGGCGCAGGGAGGCGACATCTCCGGCTCGCAGATCCTGTCCACCGGGTATCTCGAGACCACGGAGATCCGCGCGCTCATGGCCGCGTCCGCCCTGCTCGTCCTTCCCTCCCTCGAGGAGGGGTTCGGGCTGCCGGTGGCGGAGGCCATGGCCGCCGGCCTGCCGGTCGTATGCTCGCGCGGCTCGGCGCTCGAGGAGGTGGCCGGGGGCGCGGCCACGCTGGTGAACCCGCTCGACACGAAGTCGATCGCGGAGGGCATCGAGAAGGTCCTGGACGACCCTGAGCTGGCCGCCGAGCAGAGGCAGCGCGGCCTGGCGCAGAGCCGCAAGTTCGACTGGGACGCCACCGCCGCCAAGACGCTCGCGTTCTACGCCCAAGTCCTGGCCAGATGACGCAAGCAGCGAGCGCGCCACGGGAGGGCTAGGGATTCGCCCGTGATCGTCGGTATAGACGGTCGGGAGCTGCAGGGGTCACCGACGGGTACGGGCCGCTACCTGCGCAACCTGCTGCGGATCTGGGCGCGCACCACGGACGACGGCATCATCGTCTACTTCGACGGCCCTCCGCCCGCGGACCCGGTGCTCGAGCATCCGCGCGTCGTGGCACGCGGCCTGCCCCGGGCGCGCCTGGGGCTCGTCTGGCAGGAACGGCGCCTGGCCCCGGCCGCGCGCACGGACGCGGTGGACGTGCTCTTCGCGCCCGCGTACACCTGCCCCCTGACCCTGGGCCGCCCCCGCGTCACGGCC
>DATKEG010000125.1:0-6798 GCA_035544515.1 Vicinamibacteria bacterium
CGCGGTGGACGACTGGGGCCCCGACGGCGGGCACGACTGGCCCTGCTGGAAGCACCAGATGGACGTGTACCTCGGCCGGCTGTTCTAGCAGCCCGTGGTGGAAGTCCAGCTGCATTCGGCGGGCGATGCATCCCGGCTGGCGGCGTTGCTCCTCCCTTACATATCCCCGATATGCGCGGTCGTCGCGCCTTGCCAGCCGGGCGCCTCGCCCGCCTCGGTGCGACGCTGCACTTCCACCACGGGCTGCTAGGCGCCGCCGACCTGCAGGCTCTGGTCGATGGTGTGGCCGTTGTCGTCGAGGAAACGAACCGTGATCGTGAACACCAGGGCCGGCACCGTGCCGTTCTCCACGGGATAGTCCGCGATCACGGGCTGGAAGGCGAGGCTCCCGCGGGCCTCGATACGGTCGGTGCCCGCCTCCGTCCGCAACCACTCGGAGTCGAGCGCCACGCGCCCTTCCTCGGTGTTGGTGGCGGTGTTCCGGACGACGAGCTCGATCAGCTCGATCCTCCCGCCCACCCCGCCGGTCTCGGCGACCGTGATGGTGGGGTCGAGCGAGGCGAGGCAGAACTCGGGCGGCGGGATGCTGGCCAGGCAAGCCACACGGATCACCACCGGGTTGGGATTCACGGTGATGGCGATGACGGCCGACGACTTCGTGGGTTCCAGGACGTCACAAGCGGAACCGGAGAGGAGTGCCACGAACGGGACCCAGGCGGCGGCGCGGAGGGACATGTCGGGAGTATCGTGCCACGACCCCCGGACAGGCCGTGACCGGCGCCACACGCGCCCGCGAACGGCGTCGCTTCGTCCGCCGGTCAGAGCCGCAGTTGCGCGGCGCGGGGGCGGTACTTGCCCAGGTTGCCGAGGACGCTGACGGTCAGGCCGCCGGCGAAGACCTCGTTCGCGATCGCCTGCACATGATCGCTGCCCACCGCCTCGATGCCCATGATGATCTCGTCGAGGCCGAAATGGCGGCCGAAGTAGATCTCCTGCCGCGCCAGGTGGCTC
The DNA here is from genome assembly GCA_035544515.1 of Vicinamibacteria bacterium. Classification (GTDB taxonomy): domain Bacteria; phylum Acidobacteriota; class Vicinamibacteria; order Fen-336; family Fen-336; genus DATKEG01. Next base: position 1,012 of record DATKEG010000125.1, read on the forward strand.
ATGCGGCTGCCCGTGCTCTCGAGCGAGAGCATCAGGCTGCCCTTGAGATGGTCCTTGGCGCGCCGCAGCTCGTCCTCGGTCAGCCGCTCCCCCATCAGCCGCCGCAGCTCGTCGAGAGTCAGCCGCAGCACCTCGTCCACGGAGTCGAGGCTGGTGCCGGCATAGACGCTCATGATCCCCGCGTCGGAGTAGGCGGTCACGCCCGAGGAGATCGAGTAGACGAGCCCGCGCTTCTCGCGCACGTTCTGGAACAGGCGCGACGACATGCTGCCGCCCAGGATCGTGTTCAGGATGTAGACGCCGTAGCGGTTCCGGTGCGTCTGCGGGTACGAGGGCGTGCCCAGGCACAGGTGGACCTGCTCCAGCTCCTTCTTGGAGCGGGTGACCACGCGGGCGGCGGGCCGCGGCGGACCGCCGTTGGCCGAGAGGCCGCCGGGCGCCAGCTCGCCGAAGTGACGCTGCACCAGGTCGGCCGTGGCCCGGTGGTCCAGGTGCCCCGCGGCCGAGACCAGGATGTTGGCGGGGCGGTACGAGGATCGGAAGAAGTCGGCGAGCTGCTCCCGGTCGAACGACGCCACGCTGCGTTTGGTGCCCAGGATGGGCCGGCCCAGCGGATGGTCGGGCCACATCGCCCCGGTGAACAGCTCCATGACGAGGTCGTCCGGCGTGTCCTCGACCATGTTGATCTCCTCGAAGATGACCTTCTTCTCCTTGGTCATCTCCGCGGGATCGAAGAGCGGGTGCAACAGGATGTCGCCCAGGATCTCGACCGCGATGGGAAGGTGCTCGTCGAGCACCTTCAGGTGGAAGGCGGCGTACTCCTTCGCCGTGAAGGCGTCCATGTGGCCGCCGATCTGGTCCACCTCGGAGGCGATCCGCTCGGCGGAGCGGCTCTTCGTCCCCTTGAACACCATGTGCTCGATGAAGTGGCTGATCCCGGACCGGTCCGGCGACTCGTGCCGGCTGCCGCGCTTGAGCCAGATCCCGATGGTCACGCTGCGCACGTGGGGCATGGCCTCGGTGATGAGGGTCAGGCCGTTGGGAAGGATCTCCTTGACGATCATGGGATTGGCACCGGGTCACGAGCAAGTTAGCACGCGGGGCCCTCTCCGCAAAGCCGCCGCCGCCCGGCCCCGAGCCGGGGTAGACTCGCCTGTCCCGTGAGCCTCCGCCATCCGGCCGATGTCGTGGGCGCGGCCGCGCTTCTCGCCCTCGTCGCCTCCTACGCCGCCACCTTCCTCGATTTCTCCCGCCATCCGGAGGAGGACGCGGCCATGCTCCTGCGCTACTCCCGTCACCTCGCGCAGGGGCATGGCGTGGTCTGGAACGTGGGCGAGGCGCCGGTGGACGGCGCGACCGACCTGTTGTTCATGGCGCTGGTCGGCCTCCTCCACCGCCTGGGCCTCGGCCTCGAGAGCGCCGCGCGCGGGGTGGCCCTCGGCGCGCACGCGGCCACCGTGCTCGCCGTCTACGCGTCGATCCGGCGGCTCTTCGGGGCGCCCGCATGGCTGGCGCTCGTGCCCGCGGCCTACCTGGCCGCGGGCACGGGCCCGCGGTATGCCGCGGCGCTGTACGGCACGCCGCTGTTCGCTCTGGTGGCCGCGATCGCCGGCCACGCGGCCTGGCGGACCGTGCAGGCCGAGCCCGCCCGCCTGGAGCGGTGCGCGCGGGCCCTGGGCCTGCTCTCCGTCCTGATGGGCATCGCGCGCCCGGAGGGCGCCCTGCTGGGCCTTCTCTTCCTCGCGGGCGCGCTCCTGGCGCGCGGGTCGCGCGACGCGCGCGCGCTCCTCGCCGGCTTCGCCACCGGTTTCGTCCTCCCGGGCCTCGCCTACTTCGCCTGGCGCTGGTGGTACTTCGGCCATCCGCTGCCGAACCCGTTCTACCGGAAGGGCGGCGGAGTGCTGCACTGGGACGTGCTCGAGCGGTCGTTCCGCAACGTGCTGCGGCTGGGCGGCCCGTTCCTGGCCGTCCTCGCCTCGGGCGTGCCGTGGCGGCCGACCCGCCGGCTGGCGCTGGCCGCGCTGGTTCCCGTGGCCGGCTTCACCGCGATGTGGGTGCTCGTCTCCGACGAGACGAACTACTTCATGCGCTTCCGCTACCCGATCCTGCCCGTCGTCCTCGTCTCCTGGGTCCCGGTGGCCCAGGCCTTCGCCACGCGCCTCCGCCCACGGCGTCCGGCGAGCGGCCGCGGCGCGATGGGGTGGTGGGCGGCCGGGCTCGTGGGCGCGGCCGCGCTCGTCGCCTGGCAGCACCGGCGGTTCGAGCACATCGAGCCGCAGCGCATGGGCCTCTTCGACGTCGCGACCCTGTTGCGGGAGCACGCGGAGGGCGGGTACACCATCGCCACCACGGAGGCCGGGCTGCTCCCGCTCTATTCCGAGTGGCGGGCCGTGGACGCCTGGGGCCTCAACGACGCCTGGATCGCGCATCACGGCGGGATCACCGAGGATTACCTCGAGCGGTACCGGCCCGAGGTGATGGCGTTTCACGCCTACTTCTCGCCGGCCGTGCCGCCCGCGGAGGCGGGCGCACGCGAGCGCGGGCTCGGTCCGGCGTGGTTCGACATGGTGATGACGATGCAACGCTACGCCGTCTCGCGCGGTTACACGCTCGCGGCGGTGTTCGGCCGCCATCCCCGGGACACGCACTACTACTACGTGCGGCCCGGCTTCCCGGAGAGCGAGGCGCTCGCGGCGCGCATTCGCGGCCTGCGGTATCTGTGGAACGGGCACCCCGCGCACGATTACACGCCGGACTCTCCTGACGCGGGCCGGCCCTGAGCGGCCGGGCCCTTCCCGCGCTGTGGATCGCGGCCACCGCGCTCACGCTCGCCCTCGTCGGCACGGACGCCCTCCCCTCCCTCCGCGGGCCGGCGCCCTACCCGCCGGAATGGCAGTGGATGCGCCGCGAGCCGCTCGTCCTCGGCTCCCTCCTCCCCTCCCTGGCGGTGGCCGCGGCCCTGCTCGCCCTCGTCGCCGCCAGCGGCGCCCCGTGGGCCCGACGCGCGCCGGGGCGCGCGGCCGCGGGCATCGTCGCCGCCGCGGTCGGGCTCGGTCTCTCCTTCCAACTGGCGGTCCTGTCGCTCGAACCGGAAGGCGCGCTCCCGGCCGTGATGAACCAGACCGCCTACCGGACCGCGACGTCGTACTTCACGGTCGCGGCCTCGGAAGTGGCGCGGGACCCGCGGGCGTTCCTGCGCCGGCACCACGAGCTGCTGCCCGACCTGCGCAAGACGGGCAAACACGCCTCCACGCACCCGCCGGGCCCGGTGCTGTACTTCCGTGGGCTGATCGCGCTGTTCGAGCGCTCGCCGGCGCTCACGCGGGCGGTCCTGCACGGGGGCGGTTTCGACGAGGTCAACCCGCGACGGCCACGGCCACGGCACACGCCGCCGGCGCGCGCCGCGGCGCTCGCGGGCGGGTTGCTGATCGGGTTGTTCGGCGCGCTGACCGCGTGGCCGGTCGCGGCGCTCGCGCGACGGGCGGGGGCCGAGCCCCTGGCGGCCGCGCGCGTGGCGGTGCTGTGGGCGCTCCTGCCCGGCCCCGTGCTCATGACGCCGATGCTGGACCAGGCCCTGTGCCTGCCCGTGGCGGCCGCGGCCGCCTGCCTGGCGGCGGCGGTCGTCTCACCGGAGGCGCGCGCCCGGCGCCTGGCGGTGCTCGCGGGCATCCTCGGTGGACTCGCCGTCTTCCTCTCGTACGGCGCGGCCGTGTTCCTGGCCTTCGGCGGCCTGGCCGCAGTCGCTCTCGGCCTCGAGGGCCGGGCGCGCTGGCGTCTCGCCGTTCGCGTCGCCGGCCTCGCGACGGCGGTCAGCGCCGCGGTGTGGCTGGCGCCCGCCCTCCTGGGTCACCATCCCCTCGCTTCGCTCACGACCGCGCTGGGCATCCACCGCGACGAGTACACGTTGCCACGCCGCTACTCGCTGTGGCTGGTCTTCAACCTCGTGGACTTCGCCCTGTTCGCCGGCGTGCCCGTGGCCCTGGCCTGGGCCATCCGGACGGTGCGCTCGGCGCGGCACCAGCCGCGCGAAGCGAGCGACCGGATGCGGCTCGGCACCGCCCTCGCGCTCGCGGCGCTCCTGCTCTCCGGCCAGACGCGCGGCGAGGTCGGCCGCATCTGGCTGCCGCTCCTGCCGGCGCTCCTCGTGGCGGCCCTCGTCCGGCCCGGCGGGCCCACGCGCGGCGAAGCGGTGGTCTGCGGCGCCTGCCTGGCGGCGCTGGCGGTGGCCATGGGCGTCTTCTGGCAGGTGCCTTAGAACAGGTGCCTCAGAAGAGGACCGCGTCTCAGCCCGTCATGGGGACGAGCCAGGCCAGCATGACCGTCATCACGAAGGCCACCGCGCCGACGACGGCCAGGACGGGCGTCCACGAGCGCAGCGTCTCCACCTCGGTCAGCCCGCCCATGCGCGCGAAGATCCAGAAGCCGCTGTCGTTCATCCAGGACCCCACGAGCGAGCCCGCCCCGATCGAGAAGGCGAGGTACGCGGGATGGAAGGCCAGCTGCGCGGGCTCGATCATGGCCACGATCATGCCCGAGGTGACGATCATGGCGGTGGTGCTGGAGCCCTGGGCGAACTTGATCACCGAAGCCACCGTGAAGCACAGCGCGAGCAGCGGCAGCGAGGTGAGCAGCGCCCGCGATCCCCCCGCCACCCGCGCCTCGGCCAGGCCCCTGATCGCGTCGCCCAGGCCCGCCTCGCGGAGGACACCGCCGAAGGCGCCTCCGGCCGCCGTGATGAGGATGATGACCCCGCCGCTCATGAGCGCCGCCTCCACGACCTCGGAGATGGGCACGGCCAGCCGCCTCCGTTGCCTCCAGAGGGTGAGCAGCGCGATCAGGGCCGAGAGGAAGAGGGCGAAGTTGGGATTGCCGAGGACGCGCGTCCAACGGAAGGCGGCCGCCGGCCCGTTGCCCTCGTCCGCGGCCTGCAGGAGGGCCCGCGTGAGGGCGTCGCTCCCAGCAGGCGCGCCTCCGGGCGCGCGGCCATCAGCTCCGCATGGGCCAGCGTCTTGACCACGGCGTCCCCGGTGATGAGAAGAACGGGCAGCACGATGGGGAGCAAGGAGATCCACAGGCTGGGCAGCGCGCCCTCGACCGCGGGCGGCGCGGCCGTGGTGGCCGCCTCCGCCGGCGGCGAGGCCCAGCTCGGGACGAGCGGCCGCCGGCGATCGAGCAGGGCGCCATACCCCAGGCCCGCGACGGCCGCGGGAAGCGCCACCACGATGCCCATCGCGATCATGACCCCGAGGTTGACGTCGAGGACGTTGGCCATGAAGAGCGGGCCCGGCGTGGGAGGGACGAGGGCGTGCGTGGCCACGCCCCCCGCGGCGATCGCCGTCACGTACTTGAGGTAGTGGCGGCCGGTCGTGCGGTAGAGCGACCGGGCCAGCGGCACCAGCAGGTAGAACGCGGTGTCGAAGAACACCGGGATCGACAGCACGAAGCCGCTGCCCATCATGGCCGTGCCGCCGCGCTTCTCCCCCAGCAGGCCCAGGAACATCCGCACGATGCGGTCCGCGGCTCCGCTGCGCATCATGGCCTCGCCGATGACCGCGGCCAGGGCGATCACGATGCCGATGGCGGTCGCGGTGGCGCCGAAGCCGGCCACCACGCGGGTCACGGGATCGGTCACCCCAGGGGAGGCGCCGGGCGATCCCCCGCCGACCATGAAGCTGACGACCAGGGCCGCGGTGAGCAGCGCCAGAAAGGCGTTGACGCGCGCGGCCACGATGGCGCCGAGCACCACCGCGATGCCCACGGCCAGGACCACGAAGGGATACCATCCCG
>DATKEG010000126.1:0-15728 GCA_035544515.1 Vicinamibacteria bacterium
CGGTTCATCCGCCGCCGCGCGATCACGAAGGAGAACGCGGAGCGGAGCGCGCCGCATCCGAAATAATGACGACACAGGACCTGGGTCGCCGTTTCGAGGAACTGGCCGGGAGGGCCGCGGACATCCGCGGCTATCTTTGACGGGGCCAGGCTGGCCCAGGAGCGGGAGCGGCTCGAGCAGCGCATGTCCGCGCCGGAGTTCTGGAAGGACCAGGAGGCGGCCCAGAAGATCCTGCAGCGCCGCAAGCGGATCGAGTCGGACCTCGGCCTGCTGAAGAGGCTGCAGACCCAGGAAGACGACGCGCGCGTCCTCGTGGAGTGGCGCGAAGCGGGCGAGGACGTGGAAAAGGAGCTGGGCGGGGCCCTGGGTGCCTTCGCGTCGCTGGTCGAAGGCGCCGAGTTCCAGAACATGCTCGGCGGCGAGCACGACCGCGCGCCCGCCATCCTCTCCATCAACTCGGGCGCGGGCGGCACGGAGAGCCAGGACTGGGCGGAGATGCTCCTGCGCATGTACCTGCGCTGGTGCGAGCGCCGCGGGTTCAAGTGCGACGTGACGGACCTGCAGGCGGGCGAGGAGGCGGGGATCAAGAGCGCCACCGCGCTCGTGCAGGGCGAATACGCCTACGGCCTGCTCGCGGCGGAGGTGGGCGTGCACCGCCTCGTCCGCATCAGCCCCTTCGACTCCGCGGCCCGCCGCCACACCTCGTTCGCCTCCGTGTTCGCCTGGCCGCAGATCGACGAGGGCATCAAGATCGAGGTGGCGGAGAAGGACATCCGCGTGGACACCTACCGCTCCAGCGGCGCGGGCGGCCAGCACGTCAACGTGACCGACTCCGCCGTCCGCATCACGCACCTTCCCACCAACATCGTGGTCTCCTGCCAGAACGAGCGCAGCCAGATCCGCAACCGCGAGGTGGCCATGAAGGTGCTCAAGGCGCGGCTGTACGACCTCGAGAAGCAGAAGCAGCAGGCCAGGCTCGACGTCGTGGAGTCGTCCAAGAAGGACATCGCCTTCGGCAGCCAGATCCGCTCCTACGTGATGCACCCCTACCGCATGGTCAAGGACCACCGCACCAAACACGAGGTCGGGGACCTGGACCGGGTGATGGACGGCGACCTCGACGACTTCATCAAGACGACGCTGGTGGCGAAGGCGCGGGGGACCCTGAGCCAGGCCGCGTCCCCGGACGAGTAGTGTTCCGGGGCCCGCTCTTCACGATCCTGCTGGCCGGCCCGACCCTCCTGGCCTGTGGCCGCGGTGGGGAGAGCACCGAGGCTCCTCGCGCCCTGGCCGCCCCGCCCGCGGGCGCGGCGTCGGGCTTCGAGCTCGTCTACGAACGAACGAGGGACGGCAACCTGGACCTGTACGTCGCGCCCACGGGCGGCGGCCTGGAGCGCCGTCTGACGGACCATCCGGCTCCGGATGCCCTGCCGCGCTGGAGCCGTGACGGGCGCTGGATCTACTTCACCTCCGAGCGCAGCGGGAACTGGCAGATCTACCGCGTCCGTCCCGAGGGCGGCCTTCCCGAGCGCGTGCGGAGCAACCCGCACCGCGAGTGGCAGGTCGAGCCGTCTCCCGACGGCCGCTCCATCGCCTTCCTCTCGAACCAGGAGGGCCCGGAGTACGTCTTCCTCATGGACCTGGCCACGAAGGCGGAGCGCGTGCTCGTCCAGCACGGCAACAGCTCCATCCTCGGCAACCCGAGCTGGAGCCCGTCGTCCGACCGCCTGACCTTCTCCTCGAACTGGAGGATCGGCCACCAGATCTATCTCTTCGACCTGGCCAAGGGGGAAGAGCGCCGCTTGACGCGGTTGGGAGCGGGCGGGTGCGAGCCGCGCTTCCATCCCGGCGGCCGCCACGTGATGCACGTGAGCCGCGGGCACCTCTCCGAGAATAGCCGGTTGGTGGAGAAGGACCTCGAGACGGGCGCGCAGACGGTGCTGGTGGACTGGCCCGCCCTGAACTACACGCCGGCCTACGCGCCCGACGGGTCCGAGATCGCCTTTACCTCCAACATCACGGGGGACTGGGCGATCTACCGGCAGCGCCGGTCGGACGGCAAGTCCTGGCGCGTGACCCACGGCGAGGGACCCGCCCGCGCCCCCGACTACCGGCCGGCCGAATGACCGAGGTTGTGGCTCAGGGCTCGAGCGAGACGGCCCGCGGCATGGCCCGCGGCTGGGTCCCCGCGACGAAGGCCTCCATGCGCACGCCCTGCGCGCCGGGCGGCGCGGGTTGCCCGGCCGCGTCCACGGGCACGAAGACGATGTTGGCGGGCACCGCGAAGTCCTCGAGCGGAGCGTCCTTCATGGCCTCGGCGAAGAACTCCAGCCAGATGGGCAGCGCGGTGCGCCCGCCGTCCTGGCCGCGTCCGAGGCTCTCCTTCTTCTCGTCGAAGCCCACCCACACTCCGGCCGCGAGAGCGGGCTCGAAGCCGATGAACCAGCCGTCGGTGTAGTCGTTGGTCGTGCCCGTCTTGCCGGCCACTGGCCGCTTCAGGGCGCGGGCGCGCATGGCCGTGCCGCGCTCCACCACTCCGCGCAGGAGGCTGGTGAGCAGGTAGGCGGTGTCGGCGCGGATCGCATCCTTGGCCACCGGCCGCGGCTCCTCGATGACGTTGCCGTCGCGGTCGGTGATGCGCGTGATGTACATGGGCTTCATCCGCAGGCCCTGGTTGGCGAAGCTGGCGAAGGCCGCGGTCATGTCCGACAACGTGGCCTCCCCCGCGCCGATGGCCAGGGGCAGGTAGGGCGGCTGCTCTCCGCTGAGCCCGAGCTTGCGCGCGTATTCGATGCCGGTGCCGATGCCGACCGCCTGCAGGGTGCGGATGGCCGGGAGGTTCCGGCTCTGCTCCACCGCGCGGCGCAGGGAGATCGGCCCCCAGAACGTGTAGTCGTAGTTGTGGGGCGTCCAGAGGCCCTGGTTGTCGGGCAAGGAGATGGGGCTGTCGTCGACGAGCGTGGCCGGGGTGTAGCCGGCCTGCTCGATGGCCGCCGCGTAGACGATCGGCTTGAACGCGGAGCCCACCTGGCGCATGGCCTGCGTGGCGCGGTTGAACTTGCTGCGCTCGAAGTCGTACCCGCCGACCATGGCCCTCACCGCGCCCGTGCGCGGGTCGAGGGCGAGCAGCGCGCCCTCCAGCCGCGGCTCTTGCTCGAGCAGGACGTGGGCCACGCGGCGGCCGCCCTCCTCGCCCAGGGACTGCACCAGGAAGGGCGCCACCGTCCCGCGCGGCAGGATCTCGGAGAGCGGCCGGCGCACGCCCGCGGGGAGCTGCCGCGGCCCCACTGCCGCGTGGTACTCCCCGATCTGCACGACCGCGAGGGCGCGGTCCGACTCCAGCACCACCCCGCGCACGACGTCGCCCTCCTCCAGCGGCCAGTCCCACTCGTCGAGGTGCAGCCGGGCGGGGAACTCGCCGTCGCGCAGGATGCTGGCCTCCGGCGGCACGAACCCGCGGGCGCGCCTGTCCAGGCGGCGGAGGCCCCTGCGCACGGCGCGGTTGGCCGCCCGCTGCAGCCGCGCGTCGAGCGTGGTGTGGACGCGCAAGCCTCCCTGGTAGATGCGCTGCGAGCCGTACTCGCGCTCGAGGTACTTCCGGACCTCCTCCAGGAAGTAGGCGGCGATCGAAGGCGGGTCCTTGTGCGGCCGCAGGCGCAGGGGCTCCGTCCGGGCCGCGGCCGCCTCTTCCGCCGTGATGTACTTCTCCTCCGCCATGCGGTCGATGACGTGGTTGCGCCGCTGCGTCGCGCGCTGGGGATGGTCGAGGGGCGAGAGGCGCGCGGGGTTCTGGGCGAGGCCCGCGATGAGCGCCGCCTCCGGCAGGTTGAGGTCCTTGATGGACTTGCTGAACAGGGAGCGGCTCGTGGCCTCGACGCCGTAGTTCCCGTGCCCGAAGTAGATCTGGTTGCAGTAGAGGGTGAAGATCTCTTCCTTGGTGAAGTTCTTCTCGATCTGGAAGGCCAGGATGATCTCCTTGGCCTTGCGCTCGTACGTCTTGTCCGGGGTCAGGAACAGCACGCGCGAGAGCTGCATGGTCAGGGTGGAGAAGCCCTGGCTGCGGCGCCCGGCGCGCAGGTTGCTGAAGGCGGCGCTGGGCACGCGCCACACGTTGATGCCGATGTGCTTCCAGAAGTCCTCGTCCTCCACGGCCACGATCGCGTTGCGCAGGATGGGCGGGATGTCCGCGAAGGACACCACCACGCGCTTCTCGATGGCGAAGTTTCCCAGCAGCTCGCCGTCGGCCGCGTAGACCTGCGTGATGATGTTGGGCTCGAAGTCCTCGAGGGAGGAGACCTGCGGCAGGTCGCTCTCGTAGGCGAGGACGATCCCCAGGAGCGCGCCCGCGAGGATCGCCAGCGCGAACAGGAACGTCACCCCGGCCCGCCGCAGCACGCCGAGCCGCAGCGCGGACACGGTAACCGAGGTCATGGACGGAAAATATACCGCAGGGAGGGCCATTCCGGAACGCGGCGCGCCGCGTGGCCGGAAGGGAGGACTAGTTCTCCCGCCGGCTGCGGGCGCGGTCTCCGCCGCCGGCCGCGGGCGGAGGAGCGGCCGACGCGCCGGCCGGCGCCCGCTCCTGTCGCGGCTCGGTGCGCGTCCCGCTCGGCGCGGACCGCTCGGGGCGCGGGGTCGATCGCTCGGGACGCGCGCTCGACCGCTCGGGCTCGGCGGGCCGGCGCGCTCCGGCGTCGCCCTGGCTCGGGACCTCCGGACGCGGCCGGCTCAGCGGCCGGAAGACCGGCCGCATCACGTCGCGGTCGGTCTCCGGAGCGCGCGCGTCCGCGTCGGGGCTCCGTTCGCGGCTGTCCGGACGCGGCGCCCGCGGGCGCGCCGTCGAGGGGAAGGGCCGCGTCGTGTCGGGCCGGGTCCCCGCGGGCGCGGAAAGGGCGCCGTCCGACGTCTCGCCGGTCACCGGAGCCGACGAACGGACACCCCGTCCCGCCTCCCGCTCGGCGTCGCGTTCGCGCGCGTTCTCGTACCGTCGGCGCGGTGTGGGGAAGGGGATCGTGGTGGCGGGGTCGCTCCGCAACTCGGGCGTCGTGTGCCCCGGTCCCGGGTTCGTGCGCACGTTGCGCGGCACGGCGCGCGGCACGGCGCTCGTGCCGGACGCCGGTGAGGGGGCGTCGACGACCCTGAGGTCGCGCGTCAGGTGTGAACGGGAGGGCTCGACGATCGTCATGTTGCGCGGGACCGCGGTGTCGAGCGCCACCCGCTGCGGCAGGTCACGTGCGGCGAGGTCACCGCGCCGCGCGTACACCCAGGCCGTGCTCGAGTGGCCGCGCGGCACGGCCCAGCCACGATCGCGTGAGTGGCGCACTTCCCGGTCGCGCCAGCCCATCGGGCACCAGCCGACGTAGTCGCCCCCGATGGCCCAATTGACCCAGGCCGGTCCCCAGGCGCCGCCCGGGATCCAATACCAGCCCAGGGCGGGTGCATGGTCCCAGCGGCCATAGTGGAACGGGGCCCAGCCCCACTGCTCGTAGGGGAGCCACGTGTACCCGTAGGACGTCCAGATCCATCGGCCGTTGTGGTACGGGCGCCAGCCGGCGTCCACCTGCGGGCGCCACACGTGGCCGATCTCGGCCTCGTAGTACCACGCGCCGTGGTCCTCCAGCTCGCCCGCGTACGGAGAGATGTCCTCGGGCAGGTACTCGGGGACGTTGCGTGCGACGCCGATCTGGCCCTGGCGGTCGGCGTCCCAGCGCGTGAAGCCGTCCGCGTCGGCGACGTCGAACCGCTCCGCGTCGCCATACGCCTCGCCCGCGCGCGCGTAGACCCGTTCCCCGGCGCGCACGCGGATGCGGCGGTCGGCTTCGAGCACGGCTTCCCCGTCGTAGACCGACACCCGCGTCTCGCCGGAATCGACGTCCACGCGGTACACCCCCCGCGCGTCCGCGACCAGGACGCCGCCCGGCGTCTCCACGGCGAACTCGGGCGAAGCGCGTCCGTCCCGCGTGTGGAGGGTGAGCGCGCCCGACCACAGACGCAGGATCACACGCTCGTCGTCCGCGTCTTCCTCGTGGGCGACGTAGTCGAGCTTGCTGCCGCTGTCGAGGCGCAGGATGGTGCCGTCCGCGAACTGGAACTCGATCCGGCCGCGCGCGTCGCTCCAGACACGGTCACCGGGCAGGAAGGGCAGGTTCGGGACCGCCTCCTCGGCTCCGGGCTCGGTGGCCCGTTGCAGGGACACGCCCGCTTCGGTGTGGCGGACGCGGCCGTGGCGGTACGTCTCCTCCGCGACCGCCAGGGTGGGAAGGGCCGTGGCCAGGACGGCCAGCCTCAGCGCATGGCGTGACATGATGCCCTCCGAGAGATCCCACCCTGACCCGTGCAAGCGTCGTGCCCCGTACCGGGACCACGTGAGTCGTTGCAGCGCCGTGAGTTGTGCCCGCGGGCGGCTTCGCGCGGTGTCCCCTTTCGAGTGCGCCCCGTCACCGTCCTTCGATATCGGTGATGTAGAGGGTGTTGGTCCGGGCATCATAGACCACCTCGCCGCGCGGGGAGAGGAACCTCTTGATCAGGGGCGCCAGGTCGGCCGCACGGGCATACGAGAGTCGGTGGCGCACCGTCCGCAGCGGGCGGTTCAGCCGCTGCTCATCCGCGTACCGCCGGCGCTCCGCCATCTCGGCCGTGAGCTTCGCGGCCGGGGCGATCCGGTAGATCGCGTTCTCCACCACGTCGTGCCCCAGCCCGCACGAGCGCAGGGCCAGGTCCAGGGCCGTATCCCACCGCACGTCCCGGAGCTTGAGGGTGAGCTTGCAGGCCACCCCGGGGTCGATGACGACCTGGAACTGGCCGACCTCCGCCATCAGCAGGACGATGTCCCGGACGTCCGCGTCCTTGAAATCGACGGAGACGGTGGCCTCACCGGTGGCGTCCGGAACCGCCGGCGAGGCCAGGGGGGGGCAGAACAGCGCGAGAGCAAGCGCCGCGGCCAACCGTCGCATGCCGGATGGTAGCACCGCCCGTCCTGAGGGGCTCAGCCCGGTCGAGCGCCTCGGCCGGTGGCCTACTGCTCGGCGCCCGGCGCCATCTGCACGCCCGGCGGGCAGCCGTTTCTCTTGGCGCGCACCAGCAGCGTGCCAGGATTGGACCCGATCCCGTCGATCTCGGCGCTGATCTTCACGTCGCCCCTGCCCACGACGTCGGTCCGGAGCAGGAACGGGTTGCTGCTGTTCAGGCGCGACAAGACGCCGTCGGGATCGTCGACGGTGTACACGGGATTGCTGGCCCACTTGCATTCCTGGCCCTGAGCGTTGACCTGGTTGCCGTCGAACACGACGAAGTCGCCCTCGCAGACGACCCACGCGCCGTCAGGGTCCTGGGTCTTGGGCCGGAACGCGTTGCAGTCCAGGTCCTCGGAGCCGCGGCAGAGCGCGATCGAGCGCACCTTGATGTCGAACCGCGTGACCGGGCCGGGGGCGAGGTTGGCCTGCGGATCGGGAGTGGGAGTGGGAGCGGGAGTCGGGTTCGCGGTCGGCGCCGGCGTGGGGTTGGGCGCGGCCGGTGATCCGCCGCCGCCGCATCCGCCGAGGGAGGCCGCCAGCCCGGCCGCGACGAGCACCGGGTTCGCCAATCGCAATACATCACGTAACATCAACACCTCCTGCCGTCCTGAGTAGGGTCCCGAAACAAGACATGTTAGCAGTGACCGTGCCGCCTATCAAGGTCGACCGCGCCGACGCGGTGGAGAACGTGCCGGCCGGCCTCGTCGACGTGCGCGTGGCGTCGCGTGCCGCCTTGCCCGCCGTGCCCGCCCTTGGTAGACTGACTGCTTCGCCCGACGCCGGAGTGGCGGAATTGGCAGACGCGCACGGTTCAGGGCCGTGTTGGCTTCGGCTAGTGTGGGTTCAAGTCCCACCTCCGGCACCACCTGCGAGCGGCGATGCATCCCCCCCGCGGCGTTGCTCCTCGCTCGCGTACGACGAGTACGCGTCGCTCGTCGCGCCGGCGTTGACGCTGCGGCGCTTCGGCCTCGCGTAGGATGGGGACGGGGCGCCCACCGGAACGCCGGCATTCCCGCCAACATGAGGTGACGACTGACCAAGAGTGAGCCGCAAAGCCTGCCGGACCGCGTTCTCGAGCTGATGCAGGCGGACGGCAAGCCCGTTTCGGTGCGGGAGGTGGTCCGCCGGCTGGACCTCGATGCGGGGGAGCGCCGCGAGCTCAAGGCCGTGCTGCGCCGGATGATCGACTCCGGCGAGGTGGTGAAGATCCGCGGCGCCCGCGTGGGGTTGCCCTCGCGCATGAACCTCGTGGTCGGCCGCCTCACGGCCAATCCCGCCGGATACGGCTTCGTGGTGCCCGAAGAGGACAAGTCGCGGCGGGGCGACGTCTACGTCTCCGCGGTGAACATGAAGGAGGCCCTGCACGGAGACCGCGTGGTCGCCCGGGTCGAGCGCCACACGCCGAAGGGCGCCGAGGGCCGCATCATCCGGGTGCTCGAGCGGCGCATGCAACGCATCGTCGGCCGCTACGAGCAGGAAGGCCGGCACGGAGGGCGCGTGGTGCCCTTCGACAAGCGCGTGCTGCACGAGCTGTTCGTCCCGGCGGGGGAGGAGGGAGGGGCCAGGCCCGGCCAAATGGTGGCGGCCGAGATCACGCGTCCGCCCACCGCCACGCGCAACCCCCTCGGCCGCGTGGTCGAGGTCCTGGGCGTGCTCGGGGATCCGGGCGTCGACCTCAAGGTGGTGGTGGCCAAATACAGCCTGCCCGGCGGCTTCCCGGCGGACGTGGAGGCGGAGGCCGCCCGCGTGCCGCAGCAGGTGCGCCCGGAGGAGGCGGAGGGCCGCACGGACTTCCGTTCCTGGCCGACGGTCACCGTCGATCCCGAGAACGCGCGCGACCACGACGACGCCATCAGCCTCGACCGCCTGCCCAACGGGCACTGGCGCCTCGCCGTTCACATCGCCGACGTCGCCCACTACGTCCGGCCGGGGTCCCTGCTCGACCAGGAGGCCTACCTGCGCGGCACCTCCGTCTACTTCCCGGACCTCGTGGTCCCGATGCTGCCGCACGCCCTGTCCAGCCGTATCTGCAGCCTGGTGGAGAGGGAGGACCGGCTGACCCAGACGGTGGTCCTCGACCTCGACGCCGGCGGCCGGGTCCGCCAGGCCGCCTTCCACGACGGTGTGATCCGTTCCGCCGCGCGCATGACGTACCAGCAGGCGCAGAAGATCGTGGACGGCGACGCCGAGCTGCGCGGGCGCTACCCTTCGCTCGTCCCCCTCTTCGAGAACATGGACGCGCTCGCGAAGCTCATGCGCCGGCGGCGCCACGAGCGCGGCTCGCTCGACTTCGACCTGCCCGAGCCCAGGCTGATCCTGGACGCGTCGGGGGCCATGACCGGCGTCGTCGCCGCCGAGCGCCTGGACAGCATGCGGGTGATCGAGGAGTTCATGCTCGCCGCCAACGAGGCGGTGGCCACGGAGCTCACGCGCGCGGCCACGCCCTCGCTCTTCCGCATCCACGAGGCCCCGGATCCGGAACGCGTCGAGGAGTTCGCGGAGCTCCTGTCGTCGTTCGGCTATCGCCTGCCCGCGAAGCTCGACGAGGTCGGCCCGAAGGATTTCCAGGCGGTCCTGCGCCAGATCGCGGGCCGGCCCGAGGAGAAGCTGGTGTCGTACCTGCTCCTGCGCACCATGAAGCTCGCGCGCTACCACGAGGAGAACCTGGGCCATTTCGGCCTGGCCTCCCCCACCTACAGCCATTTCACGAGCCCGATCCGCCGTTATCCCGACCTCGTGGCCCACCGCTCCCTGCGCGCCCTGCGGCACCGGCGGCCCGACGACGCCACGGGAGGATTGCCCGCGGGCCTGCCGGAGATGGGCCGCCACCTCTCGGAGATGGAACGCCGCGCCACCGACGCCGAGCGCGAGCTGGTCGAGTGGAAGAAGGTCCGCTTCATGGCGGACAAGGTCGGGGACACGTACGCGGGCTACGTCACGGGGGTCCAGGCCTTCGGGCTCTTCGTGGAGCTGGACGAGATCTACGTGCAGGGGCTGGTGCACGTCTCGTCCATGAGCGACGACTACTATCACCACGACGAGAAGCACCACGCCCTGCGTGGGGAGAACACGGGCACGGTGTACCGCCTGGGCGACCGGGTCGAGGTGCAGGTGGCGCGCGTGGACCTGGAGCGCCGACAGGTCGACTTCGCGCTCGTGGACGTCCTGGGGCGCGCCGCCTCCGCCCGCGCCCGTGGGCCGAGCCGCGGCCGCCCCGCCGCGCGCGGTCAGGGCTCCCGGAAGGGTGGCACCCGCTCCGCGAGCGCCCGCCCGCGCGGCGCTCGTCCCGGCCGGACGCGGGGCCGCCGCTGAGCGGCCTCGTCCCGCCCGGAGGGTGTGACCTGGCGCACACACGCGAGGGCCGGCCCTGGGTTCTAGTTGGGGTGACGGCCACTTCGCGCGTCCACTACAATGCCGACACCCAGACAGCCTGAAGAACGCCCGGCGAGCACCGGGAGCACGGATAAGGGAGGTCGGAGGATGTCCGAGGCCCGGAGCGTCGCCCTCAACCTGTCCAGCCGCGAGCTGATCTTCCTGCAGAAGGTCACGCGCCAGGAGTACCACTTCATCACGAACGAGGAACAGGAGGCGCGGCTGCGCCTTCGCGACAAGCTGCTCGAGGGCTTCTTCGACCAGAACGCGAACCGGATCGTGCTGAACCTCACCCGCGACGAGCTGCTGTTCCTCATCAAGGTCGCCCGGGAGAACTACTCCTTCATCGCCCGCACCGAGAAGGAAGCCCGCCTGTCCCTGGCCGCCAAGCTCCACAAGACCGCGGAGGCGGTCTTCGGCGTCACCAGCCGCGAGGAGTAGCCCCATGCCCAGGGGCGCTCCGCCCCGGGTCCGCCTCGACTACACGGGTTGCCTGCGCGAGCGCGTGGGCGAGGCCGGCCTGGACCGCGATGACATCGCCGCCGGCTGCCGGAAGGCGGCCGCCGCCGCGCGTGCCCTGCGCGCCGCGCTCGACGAGGGCCGGTACGGTTTCGACGCCATCCTGGACGACGGCCAGGCGCTCGCCGCCAGCGTGCGCGAGGGCCGGCGACTCGCCCGGCTGGCCGACACGCTGGCCGTGGACGGGATCGGCGGCTCGGCGCTGGGCGCCCTGGCCTTGTCGACGGCGCTGCGGCCACGGCGGAGGCGCCTCGTCGTCTTCGACAACGTGGACCCCGAGGGCGTCGCCGCGCGGCTCGAGGCCCTCGAAGCGAAGCGCACGGCGGTCGCCGTGATCACGAAGTCGGGGAGCACCGCGGAGACGATGGCCAACCTGCTCGTCCTGCTGCAATGGATGCGCCGGCGGCTGGGCCCGCGCCACGTGCGGCGTTTCGCGGCGGTCACGGACCCCGAGAAGGGCGACCTGCTCACCCTGGCGCGGCGGCTCGGAGTGCCCGCCCTGGCCGTGCCGCCCAACGTGGGGGGCCGTTTCTCCGTGCTGTCGCCGGTGGGGCTCCTGCCCGCGGCCTTCCTGGGACTGGACGTGGGCGCGCTCCTGCAGGGAGCGCGCGCCATGCGCGCCCACTGCTGGACGGCGCCGCCGGCCGAGAACGTCGGGATGGTGGGCGCCGTGATCCTGTACCTGCTCGCCACGCGGCGCGGGAGACGGATCCAGGTGGTGATGCCGTACGCGGACGCGCTCTTCCATCTCGCGGACTGGTACCGCCAGCTCTGGGCGGAGAGCCTGGGCAAGCGCCTCGACCGGCGCGGCCGCGTCGTGGAGACGGGCCAGACGCCCGTTACCTCGGTGGGGGCCACGGACCAGCATTCGCAGGTGCAGCTCTACGTGGAGGGTCCCCACGACAAGGTGATCACGTTCCTGGACGTGCTGTCCTTCCGCAAGGAGCTGAAGATCCCGAAGCTGCACCAGGACCTGCCTTCGCTCGCCTACCTCGGAGGCAAGACGCTCGGAGAGCTCCTCGCGGCCGAGCGGCGCGGAACGGAAGCGGCGCTCACGGCGGCCGGCCGGCCGAACTTCGCCTACCAGCTCCCCCGGATCTCCGCGCACGTGATGGGCCAGCTCATCTACCTCTTCGAGTTCCAGACCGCGCTCTCGGGCGAGCTCTACGACGTCGACGCCTTCAACCAGCCCGGGGTCGAGGCGGGGAAGGTCGCCACCTACGCCCTCATGGGCCGCCGGGGTTACGAGGACGAGGCGCACCGGCTCCGGCGGGACCTGACGCGGCCGCGGGCGGTCATCTAGTGTCTCGTCACCGAAGTCTTGTTACATTCGAGCGCCGATGCATCCCCGCCCGCGGCGTTGCTCGTCGGTTACATAGCCCCGCTATGCGCCCTCCTCGCGCCTTGCGGGCGGGGCGCCTCGGCGCTCTCGGTGTTAACAACACTTCGGTGACGAAACACTAGCGACCACCGCCATGAGGTCGCTGATCGTCGGCACCGCCGGGCACATCGACCACGGCAAGAGCGCGCTGGTGCGCGCGCTCACCGGCACCGATCCCGACCGGCTCAAGGAGGAGAAGGAGCGCGGGATCACCATCGACCTCGGCTTCGCCCACCTCGACCTCGGCCCGGGCCGCGTCGCCTCCTTCATCGACGTTCCGGGGCACGAGCGCTTCGTGCGCAACATGCTGGCGGGCGCGCACGGCATCGACGCCGTGCTCCTGGTGGTGGCGGCCGACGAGTCGGTGATGCCGCAGACGCGCGAGCATTTCCACATCTGCCGGCTGCTCGGGATCGAACGCGGCGCGGTCGTGCTCACCAAGTGCGACGTGGCCGACGAGGAGAGCCAGACCGTGGCCGAGATGGAGGCGCGCGAGCTGGTGGCGGGGTCGTTCCTGGAGGCAGCACCGGTGCTGCGCGTGTCGGCGCGCACGGGGGAGGGGCTCGACGACCTGCGCGGCGCGTTGCGCGCGCTGGCCGGGGACGTGGCCGAGCGCCCGGCGGAAGGCATCCTGCGCCTGCCCGTGGACCGTGCCTTCACCCTGCGCGGCTTCGGGACCGTGGTCACCGGGACGCTGGTCTCGGGCGCGGTGGCCGTGGGGGACGACGTGGAGCTCATGCCGAGCGGCCGGCGCTCACGCGTGCGCGGCTTGCAGGTGCACGGCCGGGGTGTCGACCGCGTGGGGGCCGGCAACCGCGCGGCGGTGAACCTGCCCGGCCTGGAGGTGGCGCACGTGGCGCGCGGAGACGTGCTGGCCCGCCCGGGCACGCTGCGGGCGAGCCGCCTGCTCGACGTGGAGATCGCGCTGCTCCCGGGCGAGAGGCCCCTGCGGGACCTCTCCCGAGTGCGCGTGCACCTGGCCAGCGCGGAGCTGCTCGGACGCGTGCGGCTCCTGGACGGGGCGGGCGGAGAAGAGGGCCGCGCCGCCCGCGCGCAGCTGAGGATGGAGGCGCCCGCGGTCGCGGGGAGGGGCGACCGGCTCGTCCTGCGCTCCTACTCGCCCGCGGCGACCATCGGCGGCGCGGTCGTGCTCGATCCCTTTCCCCCACCGCGCCGGCGGCGCGACGCCCTTCTCTCCGCCGCCGTCCCCGCCGGGGCCGACGCCGCCACCGCGGCCCGCGCCCTGGTGCAGCAGGCGGGGACCGCGGGGCTCGACACGCCCACCCTGGCCGCGCGCCTGACCGTGCCGCCGGCGGACGTGCCGCGGCTGGTCGCGGGCGACGCCCTTCTCGTGGCCGTCGGCCGCGAACCCGTCTGGTACGTGGCGCGCGCCGCCCTCGAGGCCCTGGCCGCGAAGGCGCGCGTGGCCCTCGAGCGCTTCCACGCCGGCAACCCGCTGAGGCCGGCCATGCCGCGCGAAGAGCTGCGCCGCCGCGTGTTCGGCCGGGCCCCCGCGGGCGCGTTCGAGCGCGTGCTCGAGACGTTGGTGGCGGCGAAGGAGGCCGCGCTCGCGGGCGAGGGCGTGGCGCTGACCCGGCATGCCGTGCGGCTGTCGCCACAGGAGGAGCAGGCGCGTGGCGCCCTCCTCACGGCCGCGCGCGCGGCGGGGCTCGAGGGCGTCGACCTCGACCGCGTGGCCGCGCAGGCCGGGGCCGCGCGCCCGGTGCTCGAGCGCGTGGTGAAGGTCCTCCTGGCCGAGGGCGAGCTGCGGCGCGTGGGGGAGGGACTCGTCCACGCCGGCGCGCTCGACCTTCTCAAGGCGCAGGTGCGCGAGCGGTGGCCGCCAGGGTCCCGCCTCGACGTGGGCGCGTTCAAGGACCTCACCGGGTTGAGCCGCAAGTTCACGATCCCGCTGCTCGAGTACCTCGACCGCGAGCGGGTCACGCGGCGATCGGGGAACGACCGGTTGGTCCTGAGCTGACGGCGCGCACCCCCGACCTGTGATCCGCGTCAGTGCCCCAAGGTGATCGCCGTCAACGGCGTGCCGTGACCCGGCTCAGCTGCCCGGGGGGCGGCTGGGATTAGGATGTTTGCGGGGAGGCACGGTGGGATCGAGCGCGTTGCAGCAGAAGATGCGGGAAGTGCGGGTGCCGTTCGTCCGGCGCTGCCGCCTCGAGTTCGAGGACGGCCGCACCGGCAGCGCGTTCCTGGTCAACGTCAACGTCAACGGCGCCTACATCGCGCGCGACGACCTCGGGCGGCCGAAGGACTTCGTGCAGGCGCCGGCCGCCGACCTGCCGCGGCTGCACGAGGCGGTGCGCTGCGTGTTCCAGCTGCCCGGACGCGACCGCGACGTCGTGGTGGACGCGGTCGTGAGCTGGGTCAACCCGCGCCAGCAGCACCCCGTGCACGGCCTGCCGCCGGGCTTCGGCCTGAGCTTCCAGCAGATGAGCAAGAAGGACCGCGACGCCATCACCTGGCTGGTGAACGACTACCTGGCCCGCCACCCGGCCGCCGCGCGCTAGCCAGGCTAGAGCAGCAGGTTCAGCGGGTACTCCAGCAAGCGCCGGACCTCGCCCAGGAACTCCGCGCCGAGCGCGCCGTCCACCACCCGGTGGTCGCAACTGAGCGTGACGTTCATGCGCTGGCCGACCCGCACCTCGTCGTCGACCACCACCGGCACCTTGCGGACCGCGCCCACGGCCAGGATCGCGCTACCGGGCGGGTTGATGATCGCCGTGAACTCGGTCACGCCCATCATGCCGAGGTTGGAGATGGTGAAGGTGGCGTCGGCGTATTCCTCGGGCTTGAGCCGGCGCGCGCGCGCGCGCGCGGCCAGGTCCCTGGCCTCCCGCGCGATGTCCACCACCGGCTTGCGGTCGGCGTTCCTCACCACCGGTGTGACCAGGCCGTCCGGGATCGCCACCGCCATCCCCACGTCCACCTGGGCGAAGGTGACGATCTTGTCCTCGGCCCAGGTGGCGTTGACCAGCGGGTAGCGGGTCAGCGCCTTCGCGCACGCCTTCAGTACCAGGTCGTTGACCGACACCTTCGTCTCGCTGGCCGCGATCACCTGCTCGCGCAGGGCCATGGCCGCGTCCATGGCGATCTCCATGGTCACGTAGAAGTGCGGCGCGGTGAAGGCACTCTCCGCCAGCCGCCGCGCGATCACCTTGCGCATGCTCGAGTGGGGGATCTCCTGGCCCGGCGTCGTCGTGGGTGGCGGCGGAGCAGGCGGGATGGACGGCGCCGCCTTGCTCGCCACGACCTCCGGACGGGATGCCGCCGCCGGCGGGCTGGAAGCGGACCAGGCTTCGATGTCGCGCTTGATGATGCGGCCGCCGGGGCCACTGCCCGGGACCGAGGCCAGGGGGATGTTCTGCTGCGCGGCCATGCTGCGGGCGAGCGGGCTCGCCTTCAGGCGGGAGCCCTCACCGCCCTCC
>DATKEG010000127.1:0-17104 GCA_035544515.1 Vicinamibacteria bacterium
GCCGCGCAGGCGCCGTTCATCACCGGGGGGGCCGAGATCCTGGTTTCGGAGCTGCGCACGCACCTGGAACGGCGCTCCTTCCGGGTGGACGTGGCCGCCGTGCCTTTCAAGTGGTATCCCGTGTCCGAGATCGTCCGGCAGGCTCTGGCCTGGCGCCTGCTCGACCTGACGGAGAGCAATGGCGTGCCGGTGGACCTGCTCATCGTCACGAAGTTCCCGACCTACCTGGCCCGCCACCCGCGCAAGGTGGCCTGGCTCTTCCACCAGCACCGCGAGGCCTACGACCTGTTCGGTACGCCGTATGCCTCGATCACGGACAGCCCCGAAGACACGCGGGTCCGCCAGGCGATCCAGGCCATGGACACGGCTTCGCTCTCCGAGTGCCGGGACGTCTTCACCATCTCCCGCAACGTGGCCGACCGGCTCCAGCGCTACAACGGCCTCACCGGCACCCCGCTGTACCCGCCGCCCCATCACCTGGGCCGCTACCACTGCGCGTCCTTCGACGGGTTCCTCTTCTATGCGGGCCGGCTGGACCGGCTGAAGCGCCTGGAGCTGGCCATCGACGCCATGAAGCGCGTGCGGAGCGGGGCGCGCCTGAAGATCGCCGGTCAGGGTCCGCTCGAGCCCGAGCTGCGCAAGCGCATCGAGGGTCTGGGCCTGGGCGACCGCGTGCAGCTGCTGGGATACGTCGGCGCGGACGAGCTGGTGGACCTCTACGCCCGCTGCCGCGCCGCCCTCTACACGCCGCTCAACGAGGACTACGGGTACGTGACCGTGGAGGCCTTCCTCTCCGGCAAGCCGGTCGTCACCACCACCGATTCCGGCGGACCACTGGAGTTCGTGACCGAGGGCGTGACCGGAGTGGTCGCGGCGCCGGATCCGGACGCGCTGGCCGAGAGCATCGACCGGCTGTGGCAGTGGCCCGAGAGCCGCCTGCGCGACCTGGGCGCCGCGGGGCGCGCGCGGGTGGCCGGCATCACCTGGGACGGCGTGATCGACCGGCTGACCGAAAGCATCCGATGACGGCCGCTGGGCGCGGGCGGGACATGATGGAAGGCGTGCGCCTGGAACTCTCCGTGGTCATCCCCGCCTACAACGAAGCGGCCCGTCTCCCGCGGACGATCGAGCGCGTCGAGC
Source organism: Vicinamibacteria bacterium (assembly GCA_035544515.1). Lineage (GTDB taxonomy): Bacteria > Acidobacteriota > Vicinamibacteria > Fen-336 > Fen-336 > DATKEG01. The sequence continues at coordinate 1,141 of DATKEG010000127.1, forward strand.
GCTTCCTGGCCGGCCGGTTGTACGAGATCGTGGTGGTGGACGACGGGTCCACCGACGGCACCGTGGAGGCGGCCCGGGCGGTGGCGGGACGAGACCTCGTGGTGCTGCGCAACGACGTCAACCGCGGCAAGGGCTACGCGGTGCGGCGCGGGATGCTCGCGGCGCGCGCGGAGCGGCGCCTCCTCTCCGACGCGGATCTCTCGACGCCCATCGAAGAGCTGGGCCGGCTGGAATCGTGCCTGGACACGGGGTTCGACATCGCCATCGGCTCGCGCGCCCTCGCCGGCTCGCGCGTGGAGATCCACCAGCCCTGGTACCGCGAGAACATGGGCCGCCTGTTCAACGTGTGCGTGAGAGCGCTGGCCGTGCCCGGCGTGCGCGACACGCAGTGCGGCTTCAAGCTCTTCGCGGCCCGCGCCGCGCAGGCCGTCTTCGCCGCCGCGCGGGTGGACGGGTTCTCCTTCGACGTGGAGGCCCTCTTCATCGCGCGGCGGCTGGGCTACCGGATCGCCGAGGTACCCGTGGTGTGGCGCAACGACGCGGCGACGCGCGTGGGACTGGGGGGAGGCTTCCGGGCCTTCCCGGACCTCCTGCGCATCCGGCTCAACGGCTGGCGCGGCGCCTACGAGCCCCGGCGGACGGACGACGCCGGCGCGCGCGCGTTGTAGCGGACGTCCGACGCCCGCCGCAGCTCCTTCACCCAGGCCTCGATGCGCTGGCGCAGGTCGTCCTCGGCGAGCTGCGTCCGGGCCTCGGGCGCCCCGTCCTCGTCCACGCGCACCTGCGGCCGGAAGCGAAACTCGACGTACTTGAGGATGGTGGCCTGCCGGCGCGCGAGCTGGCGGAGGTCGCCTTCGGAGAGGTCGGCCACGGCCTGGCCGGCCCGCGCGAGGAGGCTCTGCAGGGCGAGCGCTTCTTCGTCGCCGCTCACCGCGGCCTGGGGCAGGCGCGCGGCCTCGCGGAACATCAGCCGTTCGTCGATCAGCGCCTCCAGGGCCTGGGCCCGGTCCACGCCCGTGACCTCCTCCACCACGCGCACCTCGGAGAGCAGCACGGGCCGCCCGTCCACCACGGCCAGGATGCGCTCGACCAGCATCGGCTGGGCCACCGCGGGAAGGGCCAACCAGATGCCGGTGAGCAGGCCGCCCGCCGCGAGCGCCCGATTCACTCGCACGCGAACGCTCCGCGGGGGATGTGTGCTAGAACGCATAGCCAAGCGCGAAGTGGAACCGGTAGCCGCTCTCGCCGGGGCGCGGGTTGAGCTTGCGGCCCCAGTCCACGCGCAGGGGGCCGAGCGCGCTGCGGTAGCGGACGCCCAGGCCGGCGGTGTAGCGCAGCTCGCCGGGATCGAGGTCGGAGACGAGCGGATACACATTGCCGGCGTCCGCGAAGGCGGCCAGGGAGAAGTAGCGGCCGGTGTCCACGCGCAGCTCGGCCCCCCCGAGCAGCACGGCGTTGCCCCCCACGGGCACCAGCTCGCCCGAGGACCCGGGCGCCAGCGGGCCCACCGTGTCCAGGGCGAAGCCACGCAGGCTGTAGTCGCCGCCCGCGTAGAACCGGTCCGGACGCGGCAGGAACAGGGGGGACTCGCCGAAGGTGCGCGCCAGGCCGACCCGGGCGGACAGGGCCAGGACCACGCGGGCGGCCAGCCGCTCGTAGGTGGAAGCCTGCAGGAATCCCTTCACGAAGCTGTCGCCGCCCAGGACCGCGTGCGAGAGCTGGACGTCGGCGCTGGCGAAGCGGCCGCGGTGCGGGTCGAGCGGGTCGTCGCGCGTGTCGTTCACCACGGACGCGCTCGGCCCCGCCACGGTCGAGGTCGCGAACTCACGGCCCACGTCGTCGGGGTTGACGATGTTGAACGTGTCCGTGAGCTGGTACGTGTAGCGCAGGCTGAGGCTCCAGGCGCCGCGCTGCCGCACCGTCTGCACCAGCGCCCCGCCCCGCACGAAGTCGAACGCCGAGCGGTCCTCCTCCTCGCGGAACACGGTGGCGAAGAACTCCTGCCGGCGGCCGAAGAGCCAGGGCTCGCGGAAGGTGGCCAGCAGGCGGCTGCCCCGAAAGCTGTAGCGGACGAAAGCGGACAGGCTGCGGTCCAGTCCGAAGAGGTTTCGGCGCGTGACCTCCACGCTGCCGCGGAGGAGGTCGCGTTCGGCGTAGCCGATGCCATAGGCGACCGTGGTCCGGGGCGCCTCCTCGGCGGCCACGATCACGCTACGCTTGCCGACCGTCTCCGGATCGATCTCCGCCACGCTCACGCGCTCGAAGATGCCCAGCGCGCCCAGGCGGCGCTGGCTCTCCAGCACGCGGTGGAGCCCCAGCGGCTCGCCTTCCTTGACCAGCAGCTCCCGGCGGACGACCTCCTCGCGCGTGCCCCGCAGGCCGGCGATCACCACGCGGTCCACGCGCACCAGCGGCCCCGGCGCCGTGCGCAGCACCACGTGCGCCGCGCCGTCGTCCGCGTACGCGACCTCGGGCGTCACCTCCACCTGCGGGTACCCGGCATCTCGGTACGCGGCCAGGAGGGCGTCGCGATCCCGGGCCAGGTCCCGGAGGCGGTAGGGATGGCCGGGCTGCAGGTTCAGCTCCCGCGCGGGCGTCTCCGCGGGGAACGGGACCGGCGCTTCCACGGTCACGGAAGCCAGGATGCGCCGGGGGCCGGGACGCAGGCGAAACACGACCGGCAGGTCGCCCCCGCCCTCCGGCACCTCGGCCTCCACCCGCGCGTCCACGTAGCCCCGCTCCTCGAGCGCCCGCTGCAGCGCGCGCGCGTCCGCGGCCAGCACCGCCTCCTCGAGCGGGCCCCCCAGGCGCGTGGAGAGCGCCACCGCCGAGAGGTCCTCCTCGTCGCCGGCGAGGCGGATGGAGCCCACGCGCGCGGTGGGGCCGGGTTCCACTTCGTAGACGAGCGCCGCACCCGCCCCGCGCGGCTCCTCTCCCGCGACCACGCGCGCGGCGCGGCGCCCCTGGGACAGGAGCTCGCTCTCGAGCCGCTCCGTTCCCTGCTCGCGCACGTCGGCCTGCAGCCCGCTCTCGCGCAGGAGTGCCGCGATCTCCCGGACCAGCGCGCGCGGGGGTTCCCAGCCCCTGAACTCGAGCGTCATGGGAGGGCCGGCGTCCACCAGGAAGGCCAGCCACACGCCCGGCTGCCCGGGCTCGCGGGCGGCCTGTACGCCCACCTCGGCGCGCCAGTACCCGCGCGCGAGCAGCTCCTGCCGCATGCGGCGCGCCGCCTCCTCCGCCTTCCCCGGCCGGTAGACCTCGCCCGGGCGCGGGGCCACCAGCGCCGCGAGCCGGGCCACCAGCGCGGGCGGACCCGCTTCGAAGGCGATGCGTGCCACGGCCACGTGGGCGCGCGGACCGGCGTCGATGCGGAACACCGCGTCCGCCCCCTCCGCGGACGCGCGGGCCGACGCCGCCACCTGCGCCTCGGGATAGCCGTCCTCCACGAGCGCCTGTCGGGCCTCCGCCGCCGCGCGCTCGAGCCGCGCCGGCCAGAGGGGCTCCCGCGCGCGCAGGCGGCTCAGCCGCCTCAGGGCGCCAGGGTCGAGCACGCGGTCGCCCTCGGCCACGACGTCGGCGAACAGCGGCGCGCGCGACAGCCGCACCACGAGCGCGAGGCCATCCTCCCCGCGCTCGGCCTCCACCGATACGTCCTCGTATTCGCCCGTGGCGTGGATCAGCTCCACCGCGTGCCGTAGGGCCTCCGCCCGGTAGGGCTGGCCGGGCCCGAGCTCCACGAACGCGAGCAGACGCTCCGCCTCCGCGGACGGCGCATCCACCACCACGGAGGCGACGCGCTCGCCCTCCGACGGCCAGGAAGAGGCGCCGGCCGGCCCCAGGAGCAGCAACGCGACGAGCGGTCCCATCACCGCGACTGGCGCAGGCGCAGGTCGAACCCGAAGCCGCCCGGCTGCACGCTGGTCATGAGCAGGGAGAGCCGGTCGGAGAGCGTGTACTCGATGGAGACCAGGCGCTCCTCCGTGCCCCGCAGGTCCACCGAGTAGAGGATGCTCACGTCCGGCGTGATGCGTTTACCGAGGGTCAGGCGGGCGGTCGGGTTGGTGACGTTGCCGCGGATGATGGAAGGGTCGATCGAGAAGCGGTCGAGCCCGAGCCGGGCCGCGCCTCGTTCCAGGCCCATCTCCTCGGAAAGGACGCCCGCGGCCAGGGTGGCGGCGCCCGTGGCCGCGAGGTTGCGCTGGGCGTCGTCGTCGCGGCGCGTCTCGAGGTCGGCGAGCTTCGCCTCGTCGGCGCCGGCCAGGAGCCCGAGGATGGCCACCGTGCTCAGCGGCGGGTCCGAGGTGAGCGTCGGGTAGACGCGGTCCAGCGTGCCGTTCATCTTGAGCGTGACGCGATAGGACCGGATGCGCGTCTCGGCCTCGATGTCGAAGAGCGGGTCCGTCTTGCGCGGGTTGGCGAAGTCGAGGTTCCCGCGGCGGATCACGTAGGTGTTGCCCTGGAAGTAGACGCGGCCACGGTCGACCTCGGCGCGGCCGAGCACCACCGGGGCGGCGTAGGTGCCCTGCAGCGTCAGCTCGGCCCGCGCCAGAAGCGCGGCCAGGTTGTTGTCCACCTTGAGTGTGCCCGGGGCGGAGACCTTGACGTCGTAGCGCAGCCCCTCCCCGAAGGACGCCACCTCCTCGGCGGCGCGGCCCTCGGCCAGGAGCTCGGAAGCCACGTCGTAGCGCTGCGTCCAGGAGGCATGGCGCACGTCGAGCTTCCCGGTCAGCCATTGGCGCGTGAAGTCGCCGAACAGCCGCAGGTCCGCGTCCACCACGCTGCGCAGCCCCTCCGGATAGCGCAGCGACACGCCCCGGCCGGTGCCGTGCACGTCGAAGGAGACCAGCCGGCCGCCCGCGTACGCGGCCTGGCCCGTGAGGTCCACCGGCCCACCGCCGAGCGTCCCGGAGACGCCCGTGAAGTGGGCCAGCCCCTCCGTGAAGCGGACCGTACCGCGCAGTTCCTCGATCCCGTGCGGGAAGCCGCGCGTGCGGATGGAGGCGCCCAGGATCTCGAGCGCGCCGTCGAGGTCCGGCTGGGACCGCGTGCCCGCGACCCTCAGGGTCAGGCGCGCGCCGCCGCGGCCGCGCAGCTCGGGCGCCACCAGGGACACCGCGCGCAGGTCGGCGGACCCGGCCACGGACAGGGCCAGCGGTCCCTGCGGATCGAAAAGGGCCGCGCGGCCGGTGACCACGAGGTCCGTGCCCTCCCCGGCGAGGTGGGCCCGTCGCACCTCGAGCTCGCCGTCGCGCACGGCCAGGGAGACCTCGCCTTCATTGCGCACGGGATAGTCGGGCAGGCCCAGGCGCAGCAGCGTGACCGAGGCCTCGGCGGCGAGCTGGCGCGGGCGCTGGAGGGCGCCCGTGATGGTGGCCTCGCCGCCGGCCACGATCTCCACGGGCGCGATCAGCTCGCCCAGGGCCGCGCGCAGGAAGGGATCGACGCTCGTATCGCGGGCCTGGAGGCGCAGCGCGGCCGCGTAGGGCGCGGCCGCCGCCACGCGGCCGAAAAGGGCCAGGTCCACGCGCGCCGAGCGGCAGCGGGCGTCGACCGCCACGTGGCCGTCTCCGTCACCGTGGAACGTGGCCGCCAGCGCGCCGACGCCTTCATCGCCCAGGAAGAGGCGCGGAGAGGTGAACCGGGCCTGCACCCGCGGCCGGGACAGCGTACCTTGCAGGACGACCTGTCCCGAGACCCGGCCGCCCCAGCGCGCCTGGCCCGCCGCGGGCAGGACCTCCGCCAGGTCCACCTCGGAGATCCCGGCCTCGCCGTCGTAGATCCCGTCGTCGGTGAGCGTGCCGTGGAACGAGAGGACGCCGCCGCCCACGCGCGCGCGCCCGGTCCGGACCTCGGTGAGCGCGCCGTGCAGCGCCGTATCGAGGCTCAGGTCGGTGAAGGGCACGCCGTAGTAGCGGCCGGACGGCGAGGTGACCTCCGTCTCGCCCCGCGGATCGCTGCGGCGGCCGCGGACGGCCGCGCGGCCCGAGACGAGCCCCTCGACGTCCACGTCCCACTCGAGCGCGCGCACGAAGTCCGCGGACGGCCAGGCGGAGAAGCGCAACCGCACGTCGAGCGCATCCTCCTGCCCGAACGGGCCGGTCTGCATCGTCCCTTCGAGCGCCAGCTCGCCGCCGGGCCGGCGCACCACGAGCGACTGGGACCGCAGCTCCGAAGGCGTGAGCGCGCCGCGCCACTCCGCGCGGCCCCAGACCACGCCGAGGTAGGAGAGGCCGTCTCCCGTGAAGCGTCCCTCGAACACCGGCGCGGAGAGCGTGCCTCCCCACCGGCCCTCGAACTCCCCCGCGCCGCCCAGGTCCGCCGCGTGCGCCTCGGACGCGCCCAGCGCGCGCCGCAAGCGGAGGAGCAGCTCGTCGGTGGCCGCGAGGTCGCGGCTCTGCGCCTGGAGCGCGAGCGCGGTCCGCAGGTCCTTCTCGATGCGCCCGGACAGGCGCGCCTGGGTGTGGGCCGTGCGCAGCTCCGCCGCGTCGAGGAACTGCGTCCCGTCCTCCGCCCGCCACTCCACGCGGCCGGAAAGCGGCGTGCGCGCTCCCCCCTTCTCCGCGAGGTCGAGGGCGACCTCGCCGGAGAGCGCCCGCACCCGGCCGCGCGGCCAGGACAACGAGACCTTTCCGGTGGCGGAGGCGCCCAGGCCCGCCGCGCCGAGGTCGAAGATCCAGCGCACGAGCGGTTCCGCGTCCACCGCGCGCAGGTCCGCGGCCAGGGTCGGCCGGCCCGGCGCGGGCGGCACTTCGACGTCCACGCGCGCGCTCCCGCCCAGCGCGACGACCTCCAGCCCGCTCACGTGCACGCCGTCGCGATCCCAGGCCACCCGCCCCGCGTATCGCGGCACCGGTATGCCGTCGAAGGAGCCCGCGGCGCCCTCCACCTCGCCCGAGAGGCGCAGGCGCGAGCCCTCGAGCGTGGCCGAGCCGTCGTAACGCGCGCGGCCCCGCAGGTCGAAGCCGGTGTGCACCACGTGCTCTTCCAGTACGGCCAGGTCGATGGGGCCATGCACCTCGAAACGCCCGCGCAGCGGCGCGAGATCGAGGATGCCGCGATAGGTGAGCTGGGTCCCCACCGCCTCGATGCGGCCGGTCTCCACGGTCACGCGCGTCCCGCGCAAGCCGAGGTCGGCGACCACGGAGAAGGGCAGCGGCGCGTTGTCGCCGAAACGCACGGCGCCCGGCCCGAAGGACACGTGGCCGCGGAGGTCCCCTCCCGACCCTTCCAGCCGGCCGTTGAAATCGGGCAGCTCGAGATCGAGCGGCACTCGTTCGTGGTTGACCTCGACCAGGCTCTCCCGGATCACCAGCCGCGCGATGCGGACGCCGTCGCGCCCGGCCTCGCCGGGCGCGAAGAGGGGAATGTCGTCCCCGCCTTCCCGCCAGGCGTTCACGCGCACGACCGCGCCGCGCACGGACAGGCTCCGCAGCTCGGTGCGGCGGCGCCAGAGCGGCCGCAGGCGCGGCGCGGCCACCAGCGCGCGCACCTCGAGGAAGGCGGGCGCGCGCGCGGCGGCCCCCGCCACGCGCACGTCCCGCACCTCGATCTCGAGCGGGAAGAACCGGTACTCGACCCGGCCGACGCTGACCGGCCGGCCGAAGAAGGACGTGAGGCGCGCGGCCACCACTTCCGACGACCATACGGGCAGGCGCAGCAGGGCGGCGCCGGCCAGGCCGGTCAGGGCGAGCGCGAGCAGGAAACGGCGGCGCGGGCGGGTCATGGCCGTGCGGGCGGAGCGCACCTCAGTCGAGGATCACCAGCAGCGCGCCGGTCTCCACGGTCTGCCGCTCGCGGGCGTGCACTTCCGCGACGCGGCCGGCGCGGGGCGCCCGCAGCTCGTTCTCCATCTTCATGGCCTCCATCACCACCAGACCCTGCCCGGCGCTCACCTCCTGCCCCGGCTCGACCAGGACGCGCAGCAGCCGGCCCGGCATGGGCGCGGCCACACGCACCGGTCCCGCGGCGGCGCGCCGGGGCGCGGCCGCGGCGGCGGTCCCCGGATCGTCCAGATCCACCTCCAGCGTGTCCTCCCGCAGGTGGACGATGTAGCCTCCCGGCCGCCGCTCGACCCCGGCGGCGTGGCTCTCCCCGTCCACGATCAGGCTCATCCCCCGGGGGCCGGTCGCCCGCGCATCCACCGCGAGCGTACGGTCGTCCAGCACCACGGTGTAGCGGCCACCCTCCCCGTTCACCTCCACCCGCACGATGCGCCCGTCCACCAAGGCCTCAAGCCGCATGCAAGGGCCTCACCAGCCGCACGAGTGTCGCCAGGCGCGGCCGCGCCAGGAAGGCGACGCCGCCGGCGGCCGGGAGACGCGCGAGGCGCGGCGGGCCTCGAAGGCCTGGATCGCCGCGGCCGCCACCGCCACCGCCCACGGACGCTCGCGCGCGGGCTCGACCTCCGCGAGCAGACGCTCGGCCAGGCCCGTGTCGTAGTCCCCCGCGCGGAAGCCGGGATCCCGGAGCAGGCGGCGGAAGAAGGGCAGGGTGGTACGGATGCCCTGGACGGTGTACTCGCCGAGCGCGCGCTCGAGCCGGCCGAGGGCCTGCTCGCGGTCGGCTCCCCAGGCCACCAGCTTGGAAACGAGGGGGTCGTAATGCACGGAGACCTCGGCGCCCTCGTACACGCCCGTGTCGTCGCGGATGCCCGGGCCCGACGGCGCCCGCAGCGCCAGGATCGTGCCCGGGCTCGGGAGGAAGCCCTGCGCGGGGTCCTCCGCGTAGATGCGGCACTCCACGGCGTGCCCGCGCTGCGCCAGCTCCTCCTGCGCGAACGGCAGGGGCTCGCCCCGCGCGATGCGGATCTGGAGCTGCACCAGGTCCAGGCCCGTGACCATCTCCGTCACCGGGTGCTCGACCTGCAGCCGGGTGTTCATCTCCAGGAAGTAGGGCACCCGGCCCTCGTCCACCAGGAACTCGAGCGTGCCGGCGTTGACGTAGCCGGCGCGCCGGGCCAGGGCCACCGCCAGCTCCCCCATGCGCGCGCGCAGGGGCGGATCGAGCAGGGGCGACGGGCTCTCCTCCAGGAGTTTCTGGTGGCGGCGCTGGATCGAGCACTCCCGCTCGAACAGGTGCACGACGGTTCCCTGCGCGTCGGCCAGGACCTGGATCTCCACGTGGCGTGGCCTCACCAGCGCCTTCTCCACGTACACGCGGCCGTCCGCGAAGGCGGAGAGGGCTTCGCTCTGCGCCCGCTCCAGCGCGGACTCGAGCGCCGCGGCCGTGGGCACGAGGCGCAGGCCCTTCCCGCCGCCCCCGGCCGCGGCCTTGAGCATCACCGGGAAGCCGACCTTCTCCGCCTCAGCGCGCAGGGCGGAGCCCGTGAGCGGCTCGAGCGAGCCGGGGACCACGGGCACGCCGGCCTCCGTGGCCAGGCGGCGGGCCGAGGTCTTCTCGCCCATCCGCTCCATGGCGCGGCTGGGCGGACCGATGAAGACGATGCCGGCGTCCTCGCAGGCGCGCGCGAAGGCGGGGTTCTCGGCCAGGAACCCGTAGCCGGGATGCACGGCCTGCGCGCCGCTTCTCCGCACGACGTCGAGGATGCGCTCGATGTTCAGGTAGGACTCGCGGGAGGGCGCCGGGCCGATGGGCCAGGCCTCGTCCGCCATCAGCACGTGCAGGGCCGCACGGTCCGCCTCGGAGAAGACGGCGACCGAGCGGAGGCCCATGTCCCGGCAGGCGCGGACCACGCGCACGGCGATCTCGCCCCGGTTCGCCACCAGGACCTTCTCGAACGAGCGCACGGCGCTCACCCTTTTCACCGCAGAGGCGCAGAGAACGAACTCGGTGAAAAGGCCGTCATGGTCACAGCGGGATGTTGCCGTGCTTCTTCGGGGGGTTCTTGTCGCGCTTGTTGGCGGTCATTTCCAGGGCGGCGATGAGCTTCCGGCGCGTGTGCCGGGGCCGGATCACCTCGTCGATGAAGCCGCGGCCGGCGGCCACGTAGGGGTTCGCGAACTTCTCGCGGAACTCCGCCACCTTCTGCGCGCGCAGCGTCTCGGGGTCGCTCGCCTTCAGCAGCTCCCGGCGGTAGAGCACGTTCACCGCGCCCTCGGGCCCCATCACGGCGATCTCCGCCGTGGGGTAGGCGAAGTTCACGTCGGTGCGGATGTGTTTGCTGGACATGACGCAGTACGCGCCGCCGTAGGCCTTCCGGGTGATGACCGTGACCTTGGGCACGGTGGCCTCCGCGAAGGCGTAGAGCAGCTTCGCGCCGTGCTTGATGATGCCGCCGAACTCCTGGGCGGTGCCCGGCAGGAACCCGGGCACGTCCTCGAAGGTCACGAGGGGGACGTTGAAGGCGTCGCAGAAGCGCACGAAGCGCGCGGCCTTGAGCGAGGCGTCGATATCAAGGCATCCGGCCAGGACCGCGGGCTGGTTGGCCACGATGCCCACGGTCCGCCCGCCCAGGCGCGCGAGGCCGACCACCACGTTGGGCGCGTAGTGGGCGTGGACCTCCAGGAAGCGGCGCTCGTCCACCACCGCCTCCAGAAGCACCTTGATGTCGTAGGGCTTGTTGGCCTCGGGCGGGATGAGGAGGTCGAGGGCCGGTTCCTCGCGGTCCGGGGGGTCCTCGCTGGCCCGGTGCGGCGGGTCCTCCTGGTTGTTGGAAGGCAGGTAGGAGAGCAGCTCGCGCACGATGGCCAGGCAGTGCCGATCGTCCTCGGCGGCGAAGTGCGCGACGCCAGACTTCGCGTTGTGCGTCAGGGCGCCGCCCAGCTCCTCCTTGGTGACCTCCTCGTGCGTGACCGTCCGGATCACGTCGGGGCCGGTCACGAACATGTAGGACGTGTCCTTCACCATCACCGTGAAGTCGGTGATGGCCGGGCTGTAGACCGCGCCCCCCGCGCAGGGGCCCATCACGGCGGAGATCTGCGGCACGACCCCGGAGGCCAGGGTGTTGCGCAGGAATATGTCCGCGTAGCCGCCCAGCGAGGCCACGCCTTCCTGGATGCGCGCGCCCCCCGAGTCGTTGAGGCCGACGACCGGCGCGCCCATCTTCATGGCCAGGTCCATCACCTTGCAGATCTTCTGGGCGTTGGTCTCGGAGAGGCTGCCGCCGAACACGGTGAAGTCCTGCGCGAAGACGTATACGAGCCGGCCGTCGACCCGGCCGTAGCCCGAGACGACCCCGTCGCCCGGGACCTTCTGGCCGGCCATCCCGAAGTCGAGGCAGCGGTGCTCGACCAGCGTGTCGAGCTCCTCGAAGCTGCCCTCGTCGAGCAGCAGGTGGACCCGCTCGCGGGCGGTGAGCTTGCCCTCGGCGTGCTGCCGCTCCCGGCGCTCGGAGCCGCCGCCCTCCTCCGCGCGCGAGACCTTGTCCGCGAGCGTCTCGAGCGCTCGCTCCAAGCCGCCCCGGGCCGGCCGGCCGGCCGCGGGCGGCGGCTTCTCAGTGGCCACAGCCGCAGCCGCCGCGGCCGCAGCCGCAGCCCCCGCCCACCGAGCCCGCGAAGGCGCCGCCCGTGGAGGCGAAGGCGAAGCTGGACACGAGCCTCTCGACGGTGGCCGACGCGCAGGCCGGGCAGGAGACCGCTTCGCCCCAGGCGCGGACGTACTTCTCGAAGGCCATCCCGCAGCTCCCGCACCGGTACTCGTAGAGCGGCATGGCTAGCGCGCGGCCTTCGTGGCCATCTCCTTCTTCGCCTTCTCCCAGTCGTCCAGGAACTTCTTGAGACCGATGTCGGTCAACGGGTGCTTCAGGAGGCCGTTGAAGACGCTCACGGGCATGGTGCCGATGTGCGCGCCCATCTTCGCCGCCTCCACCACGTGCATGGGATGCCGCAGGCTGGCGGCCAGCACCTCGCAGTCGAAGTCGTAGTTGTCGAAGATCTGCACGATGTCGCCCACGAGCTCCATGCCCGGCGTGGAGATGTCGTCGAGCCGGCCCACGAAGGGGGAGACGAAGCGCGCGCCGGCCTTGGCCGCGAGCAGGGCCTGGGTGGGCGAGAAGATCAACGTCATGTTCACCCGGTGCCCCTCGGAGGCGAGGGCCTTCGTGGCCTTGAGCCCCTCCATGGTGCACGGGCACTTGACCACGATGTTGTCGTGGAGGGACGCCCCATGGCGGCCCTCCACCACCATGCCCCCCGCGTCCGTGGCCACGACCTCGGCCGAGATGGGACCGTCCACGAGGCGGCAGATCTCACGCAGGATCTGCTCGGGATCTCCGGCCTCCCGGGCGAGCAGGCTCGGGTTGGTGGTGATGCCGTCCACCACTCCGAGCGCGGCCGCCTCCTCGATCTCCTTCACGCTGGCGGTGTCGAGAAATATCTTCATGCGCTTCCCCCTCCTCGCGGCGCCGACACGAATGGCAGGGTCCCCCTTTGGGATGATATCGCCTACGGCGCACGGTCGCATCGTCCGGCGCGGCCGCTCACGGGACGCGCAGCTCCGCCGGCCGCGAGGGCGCGCTTTCGTTGCCGTCACGGTCGACGGCCGTCACCGTGTACGTGTGCGTCCCGGATGACAGCCCCGACTCGGTGAAGGACGTCTCCCCGGGGGGCTTCTCGGCCACCCGGCGCGCGGGAAACCCGCCGCTCGCGCGGTACACGCGGTAGCGGGCGAGGTCGGGCTCTCCCGACGGGCTCCACGACACCTCCGCGGCGGCGTCGCGCTGGAGCGCGGCGACCCCGGTGGGCGGGGCGGGGGGGAAGACGTCCTGGACGGCCATGCAGACCTCTTCCGACGACGCGCTCTCGACGGTGGCTGGCGTCGTGGCCACGACTCCGCGCACGACATAACAGAGGTTGTCGCCACGGCGGGCCGTGGTGTCCGCGAACGCCGTGGCGACGACGGGCATCGGGTTGAGGGGCTCCCCGTAGGACCCGCCGGCACGCGCCCGCCGGTAGACCCAGAAGCCGGGCGGCGGGCGCGGTGTGGGTGTGGGGCTCGGCGTGGGTGTCGCATTCGGTGTCGTGGGGACGCTGCCGGGGAGCGAGCCCGGGGGCGGGGCCGGCGTCGTTGCCGGGTCCGGCGTCGGGGCCGGCGGCGGGTCCGGTTCCGGCGTCGGGGTGGCGGTCGCGGTCGGGTCCGTCGTCGGGCTCGCGGTCGGGTCCGGCGTCGCGGTCGGGGCCGGTGTCGGGGTCGGTGTCGGTTTCGGGAAGGGCGACGTCCAGGCCAGGGCCACGCCGGCCGGCCGCAGCTGCGCGACGAGGTTGGTCGGCGCGGGTGGAGGCGCCTCGACCGTGAAGATCACCGGCGGCGTCAGCGTGGAGAGCGCGCCTCGCGAGCGGACGCGCGCCGCCGCGCGTACGACCGTGCCGGGCGCGGGGAGCGGCGAGGTCTCCGCGGCGCGCTCCCCGGGCGACACCGGCCGCCAGCGCCGGTGAGCCACCTTGTCGAGGGGTCCTCCCACTTCCGCCCGCAGGATCTCCAGCTCCAGCTCCGGCTCCGGAAGAAGGAAGCCGCTGGTGGTGAGGGTGGGCGCCAAGGCGGACACCTCGAGGACGGCTCCGCGCTGCGCCAGGCGCAGCTCGCCGGCGGGCTGGGGCGTGCGCGGATGGGGCGGCAGCGGAGAGCCGCGCTTGCCGCACGCCTGGGCCGCCAGGGCGAGCGCCAGCGCGAGCGCCGCGCGCTTCACAGAATGAACCGGCTCAGGTCCTGATCCGCGGCCAGGGGCGCCAGCCGCGCGCGCACCTCGGGCGCGTCGAGCCGTACCTGGCGCGGCCCGTCGGCGCCGCCCGCGAACGAGAGGTCCTCCAGGACCGTCTCCAGGATGGTGGCGAGGCGGCGGGCGCCGATGTTCTCGGTGGCCTGGTTGACCTCCATGGCGAACCGGGCCATCTCGCGGATCGCGTCGTCCGTGAAGCTGATCTCCAAGCCCTCGGTCCCGAGCAGCGCCTGGTACTGCTTGATGAGGGCGTTGCGGGGCTCGGTGAGGATGCGCACGAGGTCCTCGTGGGTCAGCGGCTCGAGCTCCACCCGGATCGGGAAGCGGCCCTGCAGCTCGGGGATGAGGTCGCTCGGCTTGGAGACGTGGAACGCGCCCGCCGCGATGAAGAGCACGTGGTCCGTGCGGACGGGGCCGTACTTGGTGGTGACGGTCGTGCCCTCGACGATGGGGAGGATGTCGCGCTGCACGCCCTCGCGCGACACGTCCGGCCCGTGGCCGCCCTCCCGCCCCGCGATCTTGTCCATCTCGTCGATGAAGATGATGCCCGCGTTCTGCGCCCTTTCCAGCGCGAGCCTCGCCACCTGCTCCGCGTCGACCAGCCGCGCCTGTTCCTCCTGGAGCAGCACCTCGCGCGCCTCGGGCACGGTCAGGCGGCGGCGCCGGGTGCGGCCGCCGAACAGGCCGGGCAGGACGTCCTTGAGGTTGACGTCCATCTCCTCGACACCCTGGTTGCTGAGGATCTGGAAGGACGGGAAGCTCTTCTCCCGCACCTCGACCTCGACCGAGCGCTGGTCGAGCGCGCCCGCGCGGAGCGCCTCGCGCAGCTTCTCGCGGGTGGCGCGCATGTCCTCGCGCGCGGCCTGCGGGGCGGCCTCGCCGTCTTCGGCGAAGCCCAGGGCGGGGGCGGGCCGTGAGGGAGGCAGCAGCAGGTCCAGGATCTGCTCCTCCACGTTCCGGTCCGCCGTCTCGCGGACCTCGGCCTGTTTCTCGCGCCGGACCATGTCCACCGCCGCCTCCGCGAGGTCGCGCACCATGGACTCCACGTCGCGGCCCACGTAGCCGACCTCGGTGTACTTCGAGGCCTCCACCTTCACGAACGGGCTTCCGGAGAGCCGGGCCAGCCGCCGCGCGATCTCCGTCTTGCCCACGCCGGTGGGCCCGATCATGAGGATGTTCTTGGGGGTGACCTCCACGGCCACGGCGGGCGGCAGCCGCTGGCGGCGGATGCGGTTGCGCAGGGCCACGGCCACGGCGCGCTTGGCCGCGGCCTGCCCCACCACGTGCCGGTCCAGCTCGGCCACGATCTGGCGGGGCGTGAGCGCGTCCAGCGCCTGGCCCGGGGGCTCCTCCACGGAGGCGGGGAGGTGGATGGTCAAAGGGATTCCACCACGATCTCGTCGTTGGTGTAGACGCAGATGCCGGCGGCGATCTTCAGGGCCTCGCGCGCGAGCGTGGGCGCGTCCATGTCGGCGTGCTGCACGAGGGCGCGCGCCGCGGCCAGGGCGAAGGGCGCGCCGCTGCCCACGGCCAGCAGCCCGTCCGGGTCGGGCGCGATCACGTCGCCCGATCCCGAGAGCATGAACGAGGATTCCCGGTCCATCACCACGAGGAAGGCCTCCAGCCGGCGGAGGATGCGGTCGGTGCGCCAGTCCTTCGACAGCTCCACGGCCGCGCGCTCCAGGTTCCCCCGGTGCTCCTCGATCTTGCTCTCGAAGCGGGCCAGGAGCGCGAAGGCGTCGCCGCTGGCGCCGGCGAAGCCGGCCAGCACCTTTCCGTTGTGGAGCCGGCGGATCTTCTTCGCGCCGTGCTTCACGACGGTGGCACCGAGGGTGACCTGGCCGTCGCCCGCCAGCGCGCACTGGCCGCGATGGCGAACGGCGAGGATCGTGGTTCCGTGGAGTGGCTCAGCGGGCATGAGCGTAGCCGGCGACGGCGGCGAAGCCCCTAGTATAGGACCGTTTCGCGCGGCTCAGTATTCGCTGATCTGCACCCGGCGGCGGAACTCCTCGGGGGACAGCCGGCCCGACGCGCGCGCCTCGAGGTCACTCCTGCGCACGCGCCAGACGACCGTCCGCTGCGCCGCGGCCGCACCCGGCCTGCGGGGAACGAAGTCCACGGCGACCACGGCGGACTCCTCGGGCGCCAGGCGCGCCAGGCGCGCGGCCTGCGCTTGCAGGACGCCCACCACCGCGGCGCGCACGCTGGCCACGACCGCGTCGGCATCGTCGGCGTCCGAGCCTTCGTCGAACTCGAACCAGGGGCTCCACGGCGGCAAGGGCGGGGCGACCGGCACGGGAGGCGCCGGTGCCGCGAGCGCGGGCGGAGCCGGCGCGGCCGGAGGCGGCGGGG
>DATKEG010000128.1:0-35902 GCA_035544515.1 Vicinamibacteria bacterium
CAGGCCCGGCCGGGCCAGGCCCTGCGGGGGCGCAGCGCCGGCGGCAGCGGCCAGGCGGCGAGCTGGCCGCGCAGCCGCCGGAGGCCCAGGAGCTCCGCGCGGCAGGGCGCGCAGCTCTCCTGGTGCTCCTCGAACCGGCGGCGCGCGGCGGGATCTCCTTCGCCGTAGAGGACGTCCAGCATCTCGTCTCGGAACGCGTTGCACTCCATCACGACTCCCTCTCCTGTGTCACGGCGTGGTGGCGGCGACCGGGGCGGCCCCGCGGACTCCCTGGCGCTCGAGCTGCTCCCGGAGCTGCCCCAGGCCGCGATAGAGCCGCGTCTTGACCGTCGAGACCGGGACGTCCAGCGTCTCGGCGATCTCCACGAAGGTCAGGCCCTGGTACTCCTTCAGCGCGATCACCTCGCGCTGCTCGAACGGCAGCGCGGCCATCGCGGCCTGGACGGCGCGCGAGAGATCGCGCGCCTCCACGAGATCGAGGGCGCTCGGTCCGGACTGCGTCAACTCGTGTCCGCCGTCGGCGAGGTCGTCGAGGCTCAGTGATGTCCGGCCCCGCCGCCTTCGCAACCGGTCGCGGCAGGCGTTGAGTGCGATCTGGTACAGCCAGGACGAGAAGCGCGCCTGCTGCTTGAAGCCCCCCAGTGCCCGGTAGGCCTTCAGGAACACCTCCTGGCACAGGTCGCGGGAGTCCTCGTTGGCCCCGAGCACGCGGTAGATCGCCCCCTGGATCTTGCGGTCCCAACGGCCGACCAGCGTGTCGAAGGCCGAAGCGTCGCCTCCCTGGAAGGCGGCGACCAGTTCCTCGTCGGTCGGAGCCATGGGTCCGCTAGATTGAGACGATCCCGCCTGGCCGACGGCCTGTATTCTGTATATTGCCAGCGTACAATTGTTCTCAGCGGGCACGGGGGTGCGTCTTTTGGTATACATCCAGAATATGTCGGGTCTTGACGTGCGTGTAGCGCTGGGTGGTGGACAGGCTGGCATGCCCCAGAAGCTCCTGGATCGCTCGGAGATCGGCGCCCCGCTCCAGCAGGTGGGTCGCGAAGCTGTGGCGCAGGGCGTGAGGGCTCACGCGTCGGGCGGACGCCATTTGCAGGACCCGCGCCGCGACGATGAGCCGCACGTAACGATCGGTCAATCTTGCGCCCCTCCTGTTGACGAACATCGCCCCGGAGGGCGGCATCGTGGCCAGCCGGTGAACGGCGTAGCGGCGGAGCGCCTCGCCGGCTGGATGACCGAAGGGAACGACTCGTTCCTTTCTGCCTTTACCCAGCACTCGTACCATCCGGGCATCCATGTCCACGTCGTCGACATCGAGTCCCACCAGCTCGCCGCAGCGAATGCCGGTCGCGTAGAAGAGCTCGAGGATGGCCCGCGCACGGGCCGGTCCCAGGCCCTCCCCGGGTACGTCGAGCAGGGACGCGATCTCGTGCTCCTCCAGGTGCGCGGGGATGCGCCTCTCCGTCCGGGGCGACAGCAGTGCGCGCGCCGGGTTCTTCTCGAGCGCTCCCTCGCGGCAGAGATAGCGGAAGAACGTGCGCAGGGCGGCCAGCTTCCGCGCGGCCGACGCTTTCTTCAGCCCGCGCTCGTGCAGCCGCGCCAGGAAGGACCGGATGAGGAGGTGATCGATCTCGGCGGCCGTGGGCTCGCGGCCGAGCTGCTCCCGCGCGTGGGCGAGGAACTGCTCCAGGTCCTTCCGGTAGGCGCGGCGGGTATGGGCGGAGGCGTTGCGCTCCCGGTCGAGGTGACGGACGAAGGCGTCGATCGCGGCCCTCACACGACGGCGGCCGGCGCCTGGGGCTCGGCGAGGCCGGCCCGAAAACGCTCGAGGCTGCCGAGGGCCCGCTCGGCGAGGGCCAACCGCCGTTTCGCCTTGTCGCGAACGCGATGGGACAGCTCCGGCAGCAGGCCGAACGCGATGTTGGTGGGCTGGTAGGACTCGGGATCGCTCCGGGAGATGTAACGGCCGAGCGCGCCGAGCGCGGTGTCCTCGGGAAACGCGCGCGGCTCGGCGCCGCGCGCCCGGAATGCCGCCCCCAGACCCGCGAGCAGCCCCGAGGCGGCCGACTCGACGTAGCCCTCGACCCCCGACATCTGGCCCGCGAGGAACAGGCCGGGCCGCCGGCGGGTCTCGAACGTGGGAAGGAGCGTCCTCGGCGCGTTCACGTACGTGTTCCGATGGATCATGCCGAGGCGCACGAACTCCGCGCGCTCGAGCCCCGGGACCATCCGGAACACCCGCTTCTGCTCGCCCCACTTGAGTTGCGTCTGGAAGCCCACCACCGAGAAGTGGCTGGCCGCGAGGTTGTCCTGGCGGAGCTGCACGACCGCGAACGGGCGCCTCCCGGTGGCCGGGTCGGTGAGGCCCACGGGCTTCATGGGCCCGAAGCGGAGCGTTTCGAACCCACGGCTGGCGATGACCTCCACCGGCAGGCAGCCCTCGAAGAAGAACTCGTGCTCGAACGCGTGCAGCTCCGCGCACTCCGCGCCGGTGAGCGCGGCCTGGAAGGCGCGGTACTCGTCCTCGGTGAGCGGGCAGTTGACGTAGTCGTCGCCGCCGCGCCCGTACCGCGAAGCGCGGAAGGTCCGCGCGAAGTCGATGGAGTCCGCTTCCACGACCGGGCTCACGGCATCGTAGAAGTAGAGGTGCGGCTGCCCCACGAAGTCCGCGATCTCGGCCGCCAGCGCCTGCGACGTCAGGGGGCCGGTGGCCACGATGGCTACGGCGTCCTGGGGGATGCGGACGACCTCGCCGCGCACCAGGCGCACCTCGGCCAGGCCGGTGATGGCTTCGGTGACGCGCCGCGCGAACAGCTCACGGTCCACCGCCAGCGCGCTGCCCGCGGGTACGCGCACCGCGTCGGCCACCCGGACGACCAGCGATCCCATCCGGCGCATCTCCTCCTTGAGGAGGCCGGCGGCCTGGTCGAGGCCGTTGCCGCGAAGGCTGTTCGAGCAGACGAGCTCCGCGAGCTGGTCCGTCTGGTGCACGGGGGTCGCGCGCACGGGCCGCATCTCGTGCAGGTCCACGCCGATGCCGCGACGCGCGAGCTGCCACGCCGCCTCGCAGCCGGCGAGCCCTCCGCCCACGATCGTGACCCGGTGACTCATCGTGGCATTCGATTATAGGGTCGGGGCTTCGGAACGGATTCCCGTCGACGGTCAGGCGGCGCGCTTGTAGTGGCAGGCCTCGTTGCCGCAGAAGATGACCTTGCCCTCCTTCTTGGTCTCCTTCTCCAGCAGGTACGCGCGGCCGCAGTCGGGGCAGGGCTCCGGCAGCGGGCGATGGTAGGCCGTGAAGCGGCACTCCGGGTAGCGACGGCAGCCGTAGAACACGCGGCCCCACCGGCCCTTGCGCTCCACGACCTGTCCCAGCCCGCACTCGGGGCAGACGAGGCCGATCTCGCGCGCTTCCTTCTTCTTTATGTACTTGCAGTTCGGATAGTCGCTGCAGGCAATGAACGGGCCGAAGCGGCCCCGCCGCCACAGGAGCGGCTTACCGCACTCCGGGCAGCTCTCGTCGATGGGTTTCAGGGCCTCGACCTGCAGTTTGCCGCCCTCGCCGCGCACCAGCCGCTTGGTGACCTTGCACTCCGGGTAGTTCGGGCAGGCCAGGAAGGGCCCGAAACGCCCCTTCTTCAAGACCATCTTCTCGCCGTGGTTGGGGCACACCTCCTTCTCCACGTCCGCGTGCACCTCGGGCGCGCCCTCCCCGCCCTCGAGCTGGCGCGTGTTCTTGCACCCGGGGTAGTTGGAGCAGGCGAGGAACTTGCCGTAGCGGCCCCACTTGATGACCATGGGCGCGCCGCACTTGTCGCACTTCTCCTCGGTCGGCTCCTCCTTGCCCTTGACGTTCTCCATGTCCTTGTGCGCTTTCTTGAGGTCCTTCTCGAACTTCTTCCAGAACTGGTTGAGCGTGTTGAGGAGGTTGTCCTTGCCTTCCTCGATCTGGTCGAGCTCCTCCTCCATGGCCGCCGTGTACTCGACGTTCCTGATGTCCGGGAAGTGCTCGGTGAGGAGGTCGGTCACCAGGAAGCCGAGCTCCGTGGGCAGGAGCTTGCCCTCCTGTTTCTCCATGTACTCGCGCGCCTCGATGGTGGCGATGATCGAGGCGTAGGTGGAGGGACGTCCGATGCCGTTCTCCTCGAGCTCCTTCACCAGGCTCGCCTCGCTGAAGCGGGGCGGAGGCTGCGTGAAGTGCTGGTCGGTGTCCAGCTTCTGGAGCTTCAGCAGGTCGCCCTCGGCGAGCGGCGGGAGCTGTACGCCGCCCTCGGGAGCGGACGCGCTGCCCGGATCGGCGCCCTCCCCGCCGCCCTCCGCCCTCGGGGCGCCCTCCGCGGGCGCACCCTCGGCGTCCGCGCGGTCGGCGGAGGGTTTCTTCTCGATCCGCTCGTCCGGGCTCTCCTCGTACACGGCCAGGAAGCCCCGGAACTTGAGCGTCGCTCCGCGCGCCCGCAGCAGGTATGCGCCGGCCTCTATGTCCACGACCGTCTCGTCGTAGAGGGCCGGCTTCATCTGCGAGGCCAGGAAGCGGTTCCAGATCAGTTTGTAGAGCGCGAATTCGTCCTTGGACAACCAGCGCTTGATGGACTCCGGGTCGCGGTCGAGGTAGGTCGGCCGGATGGCCTCGTGCGCGTCCTGCGCGCCCTTCTTGCTGCGATAGAAGTTGGGCCGCTCGGGCACGTACTCCGCACCCCAGTTCGCCGCGATGCGGTCCCGCGCCGCCACCAGCGCGTCGTCCGAGACGCGCGTGGAGTCGGTGCGCATGTACGTGATGAGGCCCAGGCTGCCGTCCTCGCCCAGCTCGACGCCCTCGTAGAGGCGCTGGGCCACCTGCATGGTCTTCTTCACCGTGAAGCGCAGCTTCTTGAACGCCTCCTGCTGCAGCTTGGAGGTGATGAAGGGCGGCACCGGGTTGCGCTTGCGCTCGCGGGCCAGGACCTTCTGCACGCCGTAGGCCGCGCCCTCGAGGTCGCGGCGGACCTCCGCGGCCTGGTCGGCGGTGCCGATCTCCACGTTCCTGCCGTTCTTCTTGACCAGGTTGGCCGGGAAGACGGGCGGCTGCGCGGCGGCCAGGTTCGCGGTGACCGTCCAATACTCCTCGGGCACGAACGCGCGGACCTCGCGCTCGCGGTCGCAGATGAGCTTGAGCGCCACCGACTGCACGCGTCCGGCGGACAGCCCCCGGCGCACCTTCTCCCACAGCAGCGGGCTCACCTTGTACCCGACCAGGCGGTCGAGGATCCGCCGCGCCTGCTGCGCGTCCACCTTGCGGTCGTCGATGTCCGTGGGATTGCGGAAGGCGTCCTCGATGGCGCGGCGGGTGATCTCGTTGAAGACCACGCGGCGGAACTTCTTCTTGCCGCGCACGCCGAGCGACTCGGAGAGGTGCCAGCAGATGGCCTCGCCTTCGCGGTCGGGGTCGGCCGCCAGGTAGATCGCCTCCGCGCCCTTGGCCGCGGCGCGGAGCTCGTCGAGCACCTTCCTTCGTGTGGGCAGGACCTCGTACTCGGGCGAGAAGCCCTGCTTGACGTCCACGCCGAGGGTCTTCTTGGGGAGGTCGCGGACGTGGCCCATGGAGGCCATCACCTCGAAGTCCCGGCCCAGGTACTTGTTGATCGTCTTGGCCTTGGCCGGTGACTCGACGATCACGAGGTTCTTCGCCACTGTCTCCTTCCGACGCTGACGGCGTCCCCGTCGTTGCTCCTCCGGTCTCAGGCCCGCACGAAGAGCGCCCCCGGCAGCCGCCGCACCCGGCTCGCCAGTTCCAGCTCCGTCAGTCGGCCCAGCACCTCGGAGGCGGAGCGTCCGCTCCGACGCTGCACGTCCTCGACGCTGCGCGGCGCGTCGGTGCGCAGGGCGGCGAACACCGGGTCCGCCGCCTCGTCCGTCCCGCCCTCCGTTGCGGCCAGCGTGACTCCGAGCGCCTCGGCCACGTCGGCCGCGCCCCTGACGAGCAGGGCGCCGTCGCGGATGAGAGCGTTGGTCCCCGCGCTTCCGGGCGCGCTCGGATGGCCGGGCACGGCCATGACCTCGCGGCCCTCCTCGAGCGCGCAGCGGGCCGTCACCAGCGCCCCGCTCCTCTGGGCCGCTTCGACCACCACCACCGCCCTTCCCCAGCCGGCAATGATCCGGTTCCGGCGGGGAAAGTGGCCCGGCAAGGGCGTCGTTCCCAGCGGGAACTCGGTCACCACCGCACCCTGTCCGGCCACCGCCCTGGCCAGCCGGGCGTTGTCCACAGGATACAGCCGATCCAGACCGGAGCCCAGGATGGCCAGCGTCCGCCCCCCGCCTTCGAGCGCCCCCTGGTGGGCGGCCGTGTCGATGCCGCGGGCCAGGCCGGACACGATGGTCAGCCCGGCCGCGGCGAGCTGCCGGGCCATGTCCCGGGCCAGGGTCGCGCCTTGCGGGGTCGCCGCCCGCGAACCGATGACCGCGACGCTGTGGCCGTCCTCACCTTCGGCGACGTCCCCTAGGAGGTACAGAACAGGGGGAGGGTCGTACACATGGCGGAGCAGGTGCGGGTAGTCCGGCTCGTCGCGGCCGATCAGGCGGGCACCCAGGGCCGCCACGGCGCGAAGCTCGTCCTGCGCGCGCCGGCGCGCCTCGCCGGTCCGGAGGAGGGCGCGCGCGGCCGGACCCACGAGGTCGGCGTGATCGTCCGGGCGGGCGAGGGCGTCCGCGAGCGACGCTCGCAGGGCGAGCTCACGGGCCACCCGCGGCGTCACGCCGGGAAGCAGGGAAAGCGTCAGGAGGTCGAACGTGCTGTCCACGGCGCCACCGATCCCCGAGAGAGGGGTCATTCTAAGAGGGTGCCCCACCTGTCAAGGTCCACACGGACTGTCCGCTCCGAGCCACACCGTGTCCGCCCCACGCGACAGCCCCGGGGGCGCGACCCGAGGGAAAGTCGTATTAACGCCGGCACCACCCTTGCTTGCGGACGCGCAGCAGATTAAGATCAGATCGCCCCATCCCTTTGCGGAGCCGCCATGCTATTGGCCCTTCCCGTCGTCTCCTTGCTGCTCGCGGCCAATTCGGTCCCGATCGCCAGCAGCGGTGATGAAGTGCAGTTCGGCATCGAGGCCGCCCGGCGCGGCCTCTGGAACGAGGCCCGCTTCCGGTTCGAGAAGGCGGTCGCGATCGACCCGGACAACGCGGATGCGCTCAACAACCTGGCCGTGTCCCTCGAGCAGCAGGGCGCTTTCGAGCGGGCGCGCGAGGCTTACGAGAAGGCGCTCAAGATCAAGCCCAACAGCGTCTATATCCAGCAGAACTTCGACCTGTTCCGGGAAGCCGACGACAAACGCAACCGCAAGGCCAGGAAGAAGACGTAGCGGGATGCGCGCCCTGCTCCTGCTCGTCCCCGCGCTCGCGGCCGGTTGCGCCAGCTTCGTCGAAGTGCCGATCGAGACGCCCCTGCAGGCCAAGATCGACGTCACCACGTTCCGCCGGGTGCTGGTGGCGGGCTTCGTCTCCGAGCTGGGCGAGGAGGAGATGGACCTCGGCTCCGAGACCACGCGCCTGCTCCAGAACCAGCTCCGCTCCAACACGAAGATGCAGGTGGTCGAGCCCGACCGTCCGCCCCTGCACGACGCGCTCGAGGGGATCCTCGAGAAGCTCGGGGAAGGGGGCCGCTACACCCGGCAGGAGCGGGAGCAATACCAGCTCGAGGCCGACCGCGCGCTGCAGGACGCCGAGTACTGGCGCAAGGTGGGGGAAGAATTCCAGAACCCGCTCATCGTCGCCGGCAAGCTCGGCTTCGAGGCCCAGAACCGCTCCGGGTTCCAGGCCGAGGAGCGCGTGGTGCAGGACCCCGTGTCGCGGCGCCAGCGCCTGGTCCGCGGCAACCGCTACCTCGAGCGCAAGGGCTTCGCCCTCAACGCCGAGTTCTACTTCATCGACGGCCGCACCGGGGCGACCCTCCACAAGGAGAAGTTCACCGAGGAGGTCCTCTACGCGGAGGACCAGAAAGCCTCGCCCCTCTCGTCGTACTTCGAGCTGATGGACCGCTTCCTGCCGAATTTCCTGGGCGTCATCTCTCCCCAGAAGATCCGCGGCACGCGCGTCCTGCTGCGATAGGGAGAACCCATGGATAGCTCGCGCCCGGAGCCTGGCACCCGGCGAGGTCTTGCCCTCTGCCTGCTCGCGACGGCCCTGGGGGCCGCGCCCGCGTCCGCCCAGTTCATCCCCTACTTCGGGAAGAACAAGGTCGCCTACGACAACTTCGCCTGGCGGGTCTACAAGAGCCCGCACTTCGAGGTGTACTACTACCCCGAGTTCGAGCAGCACCTCTCGCGGGTGGTCTCCTACCTGGAGAGCTCGTACCAGAAGGTCTCCTCCGCTCTGAAGCACGAGCTGGAGTCGCCCGTCCCCGTCGTCTTCTACAAGACGCACTCCGAGTTCGAGCAGACGAACCTGTACCCCACGTTCGTGCCCGAGGGTGTGGCCGCCTTCGCGGAGTCCGTGCGCGGGCGCATGGTCCTGCCCATCGACGAGCCCCCGGACAAGCTGCAGGGGCTGATCACGCACGAGCTGACCCACATCTTCGAGTTCGACATCATCCCGCGCAACCTCGTGCAACGGACGGTGCCCCTGTGGGTGGACGAGGGCCTGGCGGACTACATGCGCGGGTCCTGGGACCCCCTCGACCTGATGTCGGTGCGCGACGCCGCCATCACGGACCAGATCCCGCGCATGAGCCGCGAGGAGGACTTCTACTACCTCTCGAACCCGCGCCTGGTCTACAACCTCGGCCACGCCGCGTTCGAGTTCATCGAGGCGCGCTACGGCAAGGAAGGCATCCGGCAGTTCCTCTACACCTTCCGCAAGAACATCGTGGGCGGGGGCATGGAGGACATCTACGCCCAGGCCTTCCGCATCCGGCCCGAGGAGTTCGACGAGGCCTTCGACAAGTGGCTCAAGGAGCGCTTCAAGCCCTTCCGCGACAAGCAGCGGCCGAGCGACTATGGCAAGGACCTGGCCCCCGACTCGGAGAAGACGAGCTTCAGCCAGGTCTACGCCTTCTCGCCGAGCCCGTCGGGAGAGATCGTGGCCGCGCTCACCGGCAACCGCGCAGAAGGGGAGGCGGACCTCATCCTGCTCTCCGCCCGCGACGGCGCCATCATCGAGAACCTGACCAAGGGCTACACGGAGAAGTTCGAGAACGTCACCTGGAACGACGACTTCGTGGCCGGGCGCACCATCTCCTTCGATCCCCGCGGCGACACCGTGGCCTTCTTCGCGCGCAAGGGCAAGCGCCGCAGCCTGTACCTGGTCTCCGTGCTCACGGGCAAGATCATCAAGCGCGTGCCCATGGAGCTGGACCAGGCGCAGTCGCCGGCGCTCCTCCCGGACTCCCGGCACGCCCTGCTCTCCGGGATCAAGGACGGCGTCTCCGACATCTGGCTGCTCGACATGGAGACGGGCGAGACGAAGAACCTCACCATGGACTCGTTCTACGACAGCAACCCCCAGATCTCGCCCGACGGCAAGCTCGTGGTCTACACCCGGCGCATCAGCGGGCACGACAAGATCTACGTGATGCCCCTCTCCGACCCCGCGAAGAAGACGCAGCTGACCTTCGGCACCTACAGCGACACGGCACCCATCTTCTCGCCCGACGGCTCGCGCATCTACTACTCGTCCACGGAGGAGGACGAGATCTACAACATCCGCAGCCTGGACCTGAAGACGGGGATCATCCGCCAGTACACGGACGCGCTGGGCGGCACCATGACCCCGGCCGTGCTCCCGGGCCGGGGCGCGGATCGCGTGGCCTTCATCAGCTACTTCAAGGGCGAGTACCGCCTGCAGACCCTGGACACGTCGGAGCCGTTCAAGGAGATCGAGCAGGAAGTGGGGCAGGCCGCGGAGATCGTGGACTTCGAGCCCGACGTCGTGCACCAGGTGGTGGCGGAGAACAAGCGGAAGAAGCGCACGTTCGAGAAGCTGTTCCTGGAGGGGCGGCCCCCGCTCAACGTGGGCGTCACCTCCAGCGGCGACTTCTTCGGGGGCAGCCAGGTCGCGCTCACCGACGTGCTGGGCGACCACAACTTCATGATGACGGCGGTGTCCCTGCGCGAGTTCCGGAGCTACGAGGGCACGTACCTCAACCTGACGCGCCGCCTGCACTGGGGTTTCACCGCCTTCGACTTCACCCAGTTCTTCTACGCCGCCCCCTACGACCTCATCCCCGACTACTCGCGGCGCGGCGCCTTCGCCACCCAGCGCTACAGCGGCGCGGTGGCGCTCGCGCAGTACCCGCTGGACAAGTTCCGCCGCCTCGAGCTGCAGGCGGGCGTCCTGCGCGTCTCCGAGGGCTTCGAGAACCCGTTCGCGGAAGAGCAGGCGCGCCTGCAGGCGCAGCTCCTGGGCCTGCCCTACTTCCTGAACAACGGCAGCATCGCGCCCATCTCGCTCAACCTCGTGGGCGAGACCACGCGCTTCCGCGAGTTCGGGCCCCTCGCCGGCCACACGTTCTCGATCGGCCTGCAGACGGCGCCCAGCGTCGGCGGCCTCCTTTCCCGGCACACCGTGGACGTGGACGCGCGGAAGTACTTCCGCCTGGGCCAGGGGACGGTCTTCGCCCTGCGCGCGCGCGGTTTCAAGTCCGGAGGGGAGAACCCCGACATCTTCTACTTCGGCGGGAACATGGAGCTGCGCGGGTTTCCCTACCGCTCGCTGGTGGGCAACGAGGGCTTCTTCGCGAACGCCGAGCTCCGCATCCCGCTCATCGACGTCATGAAGACGCCGCTGGGCATCCTGGGGCCCGTGCGCGGCACGCTCTTCGCGGGCGCGGGCTCGGCCAAGTGGAAGGGCCAACCCTACGACTTCGTGACCCGCGATCCCGGCATCTCCTACCTGCGCGACCCCATCTTCGGCGAGCCGGTCTCCGGGCTGCGCCTGGTGGACGGCCGCGCCTCCTACGGCATGGGCCTGCAGTTCTTCTTCCTCGGCTATCCCCTGCACTTCGACTGGATCAAGATCACCGACCTCAAGACGGCCACCCCCGGCTGGCGCTTCGACTTCTGGATCGGCTATGACTTCTGATCGACAGTTCGGGGGGGTCCCGCTTCGCGTGACCCCCCCGCGCGCATGCGCGCTCCTCCCCACGCCGCTCGCTCGGGAGTGAATCCCTCGCTCGCTTCTTGTTGCCGCTGCTCGTTGGGCTCTTGTTCTTGCTTTTCCTCTGCGGTTTCTCCGTTTCTTCTCTGCGCCTCTGTGGTGAAAAGCCCGTCCGCCGCACTCGTTGACGCGGCGCGAATCCGTGTGCTAAGCTCCGATGTTCTGCCGGGTCTGTTTGTTAGGAGGATGGCGTGTACGCGATCGTGAGGTCGGGCGGCAAGCAGTACCGGGTCGCGCCCGGTGAGACGATCTACGTGGAGAGCCTGGACGGTGCCAAGGGTGACACGGTCAGGCTCGGCGAGGTCCTGATGGTCGCCGGCGAGGGCGAGCCGAAGCTCGGCGCGCCCCTCGTGGACAAGGCGGCCGTCCTCGGCACGGTCGTCGAGCAGGGCCGTGACCACAAGGTGCGCGTGTTCAAGTACAAGAAGCGCAAGCACTACCGCCGCACGCGCGGCCACCGGCAGTCCTATACGGCCGTGAGAATCGATTCGATCGAGTTGTAACGGCGGGCCTCTTCATCGTGCCGTGCCGAGCGGCGCCGCAGCCAGGGTCGCCGCTCCAAGTTTTTTCGAAAGGTCGTGTCAGCCATGGCGCACAAGAAGGGTCAGGGTTCGAGCCGCAACGGGCGCGACAGCAACGCACAGCGGCTGGGCGTCAAGCGCTTCGGAGGCGAGCAGGTCCGGGGCGGTACCATCCTGGTGCGGCAGCACGGGACCAAGTGGAAGCCCGGCAAGAACGTCGGCCTGGCCAAGGACCACACGCTGTTCGCGCTGGCCGACGGCGTCGTGCGCTTCGAGGACCACGGCGGGCGCGGGCTGCGCGTGAGCGTCCTTCCGGCGGCCAGCTGACCTGAGCGCGCCGGGCGCTCCGGCACCCTAGCCGGGGGCGCTAGCCATGTTCGTCGACCGGGTCAAGATCTTCGTCAAGGGCGGTGACGGCGGGCGCGGGTGCGTGAGCTTCCGCCGCGAGCCCTACGTCCCCCGCGGCGGCCCCGACGGGGGGACCGGCGGACCGGGCGGCGACGTCGTCCTCCTGGCCGTGTCACACCAGAACACGCTCCTGCCCTTGCGCTACCACACGGAGTTTCGCGCCGAGCGCGGAGAGCACGGCGGTCCGTCCAACCGCACGGGTGCGCGCGGGGAGGACACCATCGTGGCCGTCCCGCCGGGCACCGCGGCCACGGACGAGGCCACGGGCGAGATGGTCGGCGAAATCCTGCGCGAGGGCGAGCGTCTCGTGGTCGCCCGTGGCGGCAAGGGTGGACGCGGCAACCGCTCTTTCCTCTCCAACCGCAACCGCGCGCCGCGCGAGGCCGAGGCCGGAGGCAGCGGCGAGGAGCGCTGGCTCCGCCTGGACCTGCGGCTCATCGCCGACGCGGGGTTGCTCGGTTTTCCCAATGCGGGCAAGTCGACGTTGCTTTCCAGGCTGTCCGCGGCCCGGCCGAAAGTGGCCGATTACCCCTTCACCACGCTCTCGCCCGTGCTGGGCGTCGTGGAGGCCGACGAGCGCACGTTCGTGGCCGCGGACATCCCGGGCATCATCGCAGGAGCCCATGCCGGCGCCGGACTGGGCCTGCAGTTCCTCCGGCACGTGGAACGCACGCGCGTGCTCCTCTACGTGGTGGACGCGTCCGGCCTGAGCGGACGCGAGGCGGGCGCGGACCTCGCTGCGGTGCGGGAGGAGGTCCGGCAGTGGAACCCCGAGCTGCTCGCGCGCCCGCAGCTGGTGGCGGCCACCAAGCGCGACGCGGTGGACGCCGCCGCCGACCCCCTGCCCGCGCTCGTCCGTGCCGCGCGCGCGCTCGGACTCGAGGTGGTGCCGGTGTCCGCAGTGACCGGGGACGGCCTGGTCGAGCTCAAGCGCCGCCTGCTCCGCCTGGTCGAGGCCTCGCGGCTCGACGCGGTCGTGGAACGGCAGGCGTGAGGCGGGGCGTGCTGGGGGGCACCTTCGATCCGATCCACCTGGGCCATCTGCGCGCGGCCGAAAACGCGCGTGAGGCGCTCCGTCTCGACCAGATCCTCTTCGTGCCCACGGGCAACCCGCCGCATCGCGCCCTTCCGCTCTCAGCGGGGCTCGACCGCTTCGCCATGGTCGCCCTGGCCACCGCGCTGCACCCGGCGTACGTGGCTTCCGACCTCGAGCTCTCGCGCGACGGGAAGAGCTATACCGCGGACACCCTGGCCGCGCTCAAGGAGAGCCATCCCGAAGACGCCCTGTACCTGATCGTGGGCAGTGATACGTTCCCGGAGATGCCGACCTGGCGGGATCCCGAGCGGATCTTCGCGCTGTGCACGGTGGCGGTGGCGGACCGCCCGGGCGCGCGCGCGGCGGAGGTTCCATCCGCCGCGCCGCGCCTGAGGTTCGAGCGCGTGGCCGGGCCCGGCCTGCCCGTCTCGGCCACCGAGATCCGGGGGCGGGCGCGGGAAGGGCGGAGCGTGCGCTACCTGGTTCCCGACGCGGTGGCGGACTACATCGTGAAACGGGGCCTCTACCGGTGAGGGCGGCGTCGCCGCAAAGGGCGGCCCGCGCCGCGGTCGCAAAGAAGGCGACGGACGTCGTGATCCTCGACCTGCGCAAGGTGACCGAGTTCACCGACTACTTCGTGCTCGCCTCGGCGGCCAACCAGCGCCAGATGGTCGCGGTCGCCGACGCGGTGATGGAGACGCTCCGCGAGCAGGGCCTGCGGCCGGCGCACATCGAAGGCTATCCGAAACAGGAGTGGATCCTGCTCGACTACCGCGACTTCGTCGTCCACCTCTTCACCCCCCGCACGCGCGACTTCTACGACCTCGAGCGCCTCTGGGGCGGCGCCCACCGGATCGAGGTCGCGGGATGACGCTCGTCGCGCCCGACGTCCTCGCCAACGTAGTGGCCGTATCCGCCTCCATGCGGGAGCTGCTCGAGGTGGCGACCAGGGTGGCGCAGGCCCGCAGCCCGGTGCTCGTGGAAGGGGAGAGCGGCACCGGCAAGGACCTGCTCGCGCACTGGCTCCATTACAAGGGCCCGCGCCGGGACGGGCCCTTGTTGAAGATCCACTGCCCCTCCATTCCCGAGGACCTGCTCGAGTCGGAGCTGTTCGGCCACGAACGGGGTGCCTTCACGGACGCGCGGCAGGCCAAGGCCGGGAAGATCGAGCTGGCCCAGGGTGGGACCCTCTTCTTCGACCAGATCGAGGACCTGAGCCTGCCCCTGCAGGCGAAGCTCCTGCGCGTGGTGGAGGAGCGGAAGTTCGAGCGGCTGGGCGGCACGCGCACCATCGAGGTGGACGTGCGCTTCGTCTCCGCGTCCACCGCCAACCTGCGCAAGGCGGTGCAGGCACGGACGTTCCGCGAGGACCTCTACCACCGTCTGGGGGTGGTGCCGCTCCTGGTCCCGCCCCTGCGCGAGCGGCGCGAGGACATCCTCCCGCTGGCGGAGACCTTCCTCGTGCGCGAGCGGGAGGGCAAGGGACTGCGCGCGCAGCGGTTCGAGGCCGAGACCGCCGACGCCCTCCGCGGATATCACTGGCCGGGAAACGTGCGCGAGCTACGCTCGGTGGTGGAGCGCGCCGCGCTCGTGACCGACGGCGACTCGGTGGCCCCGCCCGCGCTGCCCGCCCACGTGCGCGAGCCGCCGGCCACGCTTTGGGCGGGTCGCGAGCGGCGGCCGTCGCTCAAGGATGTGGAGCAGGCCTACATTCGTTACGTGCTCGAGCAGGTGCAGGGCTCGCAGACGCGCGCGGCGGCGGTGCTGGGCATCAGCCGCAAGGCCCTGTGGGAGAAGAGACGGCGGTACGGCATCCCCTGAGGGATCGCCGCTTCACCTACGAAAGGGACAGGAGACGGTGCCATCCATGGACCAGAAAAAGCTCAAGCTCTACCGCGACAAGCTCGTCCAGAAGAAGAAGGAGATGCTGGAGGCCTACAGCAAGAACATGAGCTACGGCAAGGAGGCCGACGGGGAAGGCGCGCAGGACATCGCGGACAAGGCCTCGAACTCCTACACCAAGGAGTTCCTCTTCAGCCTCTCCAACAACGAGCGTGACACGCTGCAGCTCGTGGATGAGGCGCTCGATCGCCTGGAAGGCGAGCGTTACGGCGTGTGCGTCGTGTGCGACGACGCCATGGACCGCAAGCGCCTGGAGGCGGTGCCCTGGGCCAAGAGGTGCATCTCCTGCCAGGAGAAGCAGGAGCAGGGTCTTCTTTGAGCTCCCCTCTCGCGCCGGGCCCCTCTGCCGCCTGGTGGCTGGTGGACCCGGTGCTGGCCGTGGTCTTCCCGTCGCGGTGTCCGGCCTGCCGCGAGCTGCTGCGCCATCCCAGCCGCGGGCCCCTCTGTGAGGCGTGCTGGGCGTCGCTGCCGCGGCACCGCCGCCCTCTGTGCGGATGCGGGCTACCCCTGGCCGTCGACGCCGCGGCCTCCTGCGGCCGCTGCCGCCGCGGCCTCAACCCCACGGCGGCGGGTGCCAGCCTGGGCCCCTACGAAGGAAGCCTCCGCGCCGTCCTGCACGAGCTGAAGTACCGCGGCCGCCGCCGGGCGGCCGGGCCGCTCGCGCAGGCGCTGCTGGAGTCACCCGCCGTGAGGCGCCTGCTGACGGACGACGCGGTCCTGGTGCCCGTGCCCCTGCACCCACACCGCCGCCGCCAGCGGGGCTTCAACCAATCCGAGCTGCTGGCCGCGGAGCTGGCGCGGCGCACCGGGCTGCGGCTGGCACCCCTGGCGCTCGTCCGCCGGCGCGACACGGCGCCCCAGGCCGGGCTCACGGCGGCGGCGCGGCGCGCGAACGTGGAGGGCGCGTTCGCGGTGCGACAGCGGGCGCGGGTGTCCGGGCGGCCGGTGGTCCTGGTGGACGACGTGTTCACCACCGGCGCTACGGCGCGCGGCTGCGCCCGCGCCCTGCGCGAAGGGGGAGCCACCGAGGTTCGCGTCCTGACCGTGGCCCGAGTATGGTGAAGGGAGGGGGTGCGGCGTGAGCGCGAGACTCGGGACAGCGGTGATAGCGACGGCGGCGGCGATCCTGTCGGCTCCCTTCCCGGCTCGGGCCTGGGGGCCCAACGTCCACCAGGAGGTGACCTCCAAGGCCGTGGACACCCTGCCCAAGGCGCTCAAGTCCTTCTACAAGGACCATCGGCTGGAGCTGCCCAGCCTGTCGGTGGAGCCCGACATCCCCGAGGAAGGACGCGAGCGGCGCTTCGCCGTGGACCGGGTGATGCCGTTCCCCTTCTGGGACGTGCCGCGCGACGAAGCCCGGTTCAAGGAGCAGTTCTCCCAGGGTGCGGACGTCGGCCGCCTGCCCTGGCTCATCGACGAGGGCTACGCGCGCCTGGTGGAGGCATTCAAGTCGGGCGACAAGGGGCGCATCCTCGGCGAATCCGACCGCCTGGCGGGCCTGGTGGCCGACCTGCACAACCCGCTCGCCCTGACCGACAACGCGGACGGGCAGAAGACCGAGCAGCACGGGCTCTGGATGCGCTTCGGCACGCGGCTGCCCGAGGCCATGGACAAGCGGCTGCGGCTCTCCCCCGATGCGGCGCACCTCCTCGACGACCCGAAGGGCTACGTCCTCTCGATGGTCCACATGACCTACGTCTGGGCGGACAACGTCCTCTACGGCGACGAGCTGGCGCGGCGGGGCAAGTCGGGATACACGGAGATCTACTACGAGGCCGCCGAGCAGCGCCTCGGCCTCATCTTGCGGGAGCGGCTGAGCCAGGCCGCGGGCGACGTCGGCAGCTACTGGTACACCGCCTGGACGGAGGCGGGGCGTCCCGAGCTGAAGTAGCGGCTTGGAATCCACCGGCCGGACGGCTATGATCGAGTCCCGCCAAGGAGCCGCGCCACGGGGCGCGGCGGCATTTCAGGGACAGGGGCCCTGGCAGGTGGAAAAGGGGGCGGCTTCCCCTTCCGACGCTGAGCTCATCGAGCGCTGCCTCCGGAAGGACAACGCGGCCTGGGAGGCCCTCGTGGCGCGCTATCGCCGCAAGGTCTTCCACATCGCCTACAAGTTCACGGGGCGCCACGCGGAGGCCGAGGACCTCAGCCAGGAGATCCTGCTCAAGGTCTTCAGGAGCCTCGACAAGTTCAACCAGGATGCGGATTTCTCCACCTGGCTGGGAAGCGTCTCCCGCAACTACTGCATCGACCGCTACCGGGCGAGCAAGCGCGAGAAGGAGGTCCTGGTGGAGGACCTGGTGGCCTTCGACCTGGCGGTGGCCACCACCGGCACGAACCCCCAGCGCGTGCTCGAGGACCGCGACCGGCGCAGTTTCCTGCGGCGCGGGCTGGAGCTGCTGCCCGAAAAGCTGCGCGAGGCGGTGGTGCTGCGCGACCTGCAGGGGCTCACCTACCAGGAGATGGCGGAGCAGCTGGGGTTGCCGGAGGGCACGGTGAAGAGCCGGATCAACCGTGGGCGGGAGGAGCTCTCGCGCCTGCTCCTGCGCGCACAGCAGGCGGCGCGGCGCGACGCGGCACGAAGCCCGGGGCGCGTGAGCGCCCGGAGGTGAGGACATGCAACTCGCGGTGGACCACAGCGGCGACGTGCGCATCGTGCGCGTCAAAGAGGCGAAGCTGACGTATCCCACGCTCTCGTCGTTCTTCGGCGAGGTGCGCCAGCTCGTGGAGGACGGGGCGCGCAAGGTGGTGATCGACCTCGGGTCCGTCACCTACATCGACAGCGCCTCCATCGGGTGCCTCATGGACATCCGCCGCCTGCTTCAGGACAAGGGCGGCTTGCTGCGCCTGTCCTCCCTGCAGCCGCGGGTGGAGACCATGGTGTCCATGACCGGAGTGAACAAGATCATCGAGATCCACCGCGAGGAATCGGCCGCCATCGCGGCTTTCGGCGCCCCGCGCCAGGCCAAGGGCGATGCGTAGGATCCGCCTCTCCACGGGGCACGAGCTGCCCCTCGACGGCGACATCCTCGGGGTGCTCGAAGCCCTCTACCGCGAAGTGACGCTCAAGCACGCCTTGCAGGTCTCCTTCGAGGACATGATGAAGGAGATCCAGGGGCTGGTCGATCAGATGACGGACGAGGAGCGCCGGAGCTACCTGGTCGAGAGCCTCTTCCTCAACTCCGTCACCTACGAGAACGAGATGCTCGACGCCTACCTGCGCAAGCTCACCGGCCGCAAGAAGACGCGCGGCCGCGCCGCCGGACGGCCGCTGTGAGGGGGCTGGCCCTGGCCGTCCTCCTGCTGGCCCCGCCCTCCCCGGAACCGCCGGCGCTGCCGGCGCCGCGGCTGGCCGTGGAGCCCGCCGCCTTCCACTTCGGGCGCGTGCTGCCGGAGCGCACGTTGAGCCGGCAGTTCTCCCTCCGGAACTTCGGCTCCGCCGACCTCACGATCGAGAAGGTGTCCACGTCCTGCGGCTGCACGGCCGCGCTCCTCGACGACAAGGTGATCGAGCCGGGCGGCCGCGCGACGCTGCGCGTGACCTTCGAGACCCGCAACTACAGCGGCAAGGTCCGCCGCAGCGTGCTGATCAAGTCGAACGACCCGCAACACCCCACGACCGAGCTCACGCTCGAAGCCACCGTCGGTCCCGAGGAGAAGAAGTAGCGCTCAGCGCTCACCGACGGGCTTTTCCACCACAGAGGCGCAGAGCACAACGGTTCCCTTCGGCGGGCTCTGGGTGAAAAGGCCCGTCGTCAGGTGGTCTTGGCGACGAGGGCGGCGGGGGCGGACAGGTCCAGCACGGGCAGGGCCGGGTGGGTCACCAGCGTCCAGGCCTCGGGCGTCTGTGCGAGCTTCAGCGCGAGGGCGGCGTGGAGCGCGTGGCCGGCCTTCACCGCCTCGAGATGCCCGACCACGGGATGGCCCAGCAGGGACAGGTCGCCGATGGCGTCGAGGACCTTGTGGCGCACGAACTCGTCCTCGAAACGCAGCTTGTTGTTGAGCACGCCGGTCTCGCCGATGACCACCGCGTTCTCCAGGCCGCCGCCCAGCGCCAGGCCGCTCCGGCGCAGCGTCTCCACGTCGCGCAGGAAGCCGAACGTCCGCGCGGGCGCCACGCCCTCCACGAACGCCTCGGCGGTCACGCGCAGGGAGACGGACTGGTGGCGCAGCAGCGGATGGTCGAAGCCGATCGAATACGTCACGTGGAAGTGGTCCGCCGGCGAGATGCGAATCGACTTTCCGCCCCGCACCACCTCGACCGGGCGCAGCACCTTGAGATGGCGCCGCACGGCCGGCAACGGCCGGAGGCCCGCCTCGTGGATGAGGATGACGAACGGCGCCGCGCTGCCGTCGAGGACCGGCACCTCGGGCCCGTCCACCTCGACCAGCGCGTCGTCCACGCCCAGCGCGAACAGCGCCGAGAGCAGATGCTCGACGGTGTCCACGCACACACCGTCGCGCACGAGCCGCGTGGCGTGGTCGAGACCGCCGAGGTGCTCGAGGGTGGCCGGGATCTCGACGCCGACGTCCGTCCGCCGGAAGCGGATGCCGTGGCCGGCGGGGGCGGGCCTGAGCTCGAGTCGCACCGGCTTGCCGGAGTGCAGACCGATGCCGGTACAGCCGACGGACCGCCTGAGCGTCCTGCGATAGCTCATGAATGCGCCGCACCCAGGGTTGCAATCCCGATACCACGAGCACCTGGCCCTAAGTGTGCCTCGCGCCACGATCCGTGCCGCGAATGCGGACGGTCGTGGGTGACCAGCCACAGTCGCCAGGGCCACGATTGTGGCTCGACAGCCACGGCTGGTTTAGAAGCCGGCCTCGCCTGCGGCCGCGTGCGCGCGCCAGGTTCCCCTGTCGAGGATGTCCCGGATCTCGGCCACCACCCGCCGGACCTCGTCGTCGGTGTTGTAGAAGTGCGGAGAGACGCGGAGGCCGGCCCCCGGCCGGTGGTCCACGAGCACATCACGCCGCATGAGCTCGCGGGCCACCGCCGCTCCGTGCGGGACGTCCAGTATGGCCATGCCGCCGCGATGCTCGGCGGCTTCGGGCGTGCGGGGGGTGAGCCCGTTCTCGCGCGCGAGATCGAGCAGGAGCCGGGTCTGGCGGACGGACTTGCGCCGGATGGCCTCGATCCCCACCGCGGCCACGACGTCGTAACCGGCCTGGGCCGCGTGCAGCGACGGCACGGCGGGCGTGCCGTGCAGGAAGCGCTCGGCGCCCTGCGCGTAGTCGATCGGGCCGTCCTCGAAGGCGAAGGGCCGGGCGTGCGCGCGCCAGCCGGTGACGCGCGGGTGCAGGCGCCCCTGCAGGCGGGGCGCCACGTAGAGGTAGCCGGCGCCGGGGCCGCCGCAGAGCCACTTCACCGAGCCGCCGGTGGCGAAGTCCACGTCCCAGGCCGCCACGTCGACGGGCACGGTGCCCGCGGACTGGTAGAGGTCGGCGACCACCAGGGCGCCCTTGTCGTGGGCCCGGCGCACGATCGCGGCCACGTCCTGCACGGCGCCGCTCTTGAAGATGACGTGCGAGAGAGGGACCAGCAGCGTCTTCTCGTCGATGGCCTCGAGGAACCGCTCCAGCGGCACGGTCATGCCGTCGTCGCTCTTGACGGCGACAATGCGGGCACCGAGCGGGCGGTGCGCCTCGTACACGTACATGACGGAAGGGAAGTTCAGCTCCTCATAGACGATCCCGTTGCGCGCGCCGCGCAGGTCGAAGCAGGACAGGATCACGGACTGGCACACGGACACGTTCTGGTGCATGACGACGGACCCGGGCGCGGCGCCGATCAGGCGCCCGAGCTTGTCGCCCACGGTCCGCGGAAGGTCCCACCAACCCTCGGCCCAGGCCCGGACCCCGCGCGTGGCCCACACCCGCGTGTACTCCGCCAGGCGCTCCTCCACGCCGCGCGGCATGGCGCCCAGCGAGTGGCTCACCAGGTAGGTCGTGTGCGCGAGGATGGGGAAGTCCCCGCGCCGCGCGAGCAGGGCGTCCTCGCCGGCGTCGGGACGGGCGCCGGCGCTCACGCGGGGGTGGCGGCCTGTGGCCCGCGGCCGAGCAGCGGGCGCAGATAGCGGCCGGTATGACTCTCCGGCGCGTCCGCCACGGCCTCCGGCGTGCCCACGGCGACCACCCGGCCCCCCGATTCCCCCGCCTCCGGGCCCATGTCGATCACGTGGTCCGCCGTCTTGATCACGTCGAGGTGATGCTCCACCACGACCACGCTGTTGCCCGCGTCCACCAGGCGGCCCAGGACGTGCAGCAGCTTCCGCACGTCGTCGAAGTGCAGGCCCGTGGTGGGCTCGTCCAGCAGGTAGAGCGTCCGTCCCGTGTCGCGGCGGGCCAGCTCGCGGGCCAGCTTCACGCGCTGCGCCTCGCCTCCGGACAGCGTGGACGCGCTCTGGCCCAGGCGCAGGTATCCCAGCCCGACGTCGGCCAGGGTGGTGAGGATGCGGCCGAGGCGCGGGTGCGCGCCCAGGACCTCGTGCGCCTCGTCCACGCTCATGGCCAGCACGTCCGCGACGCTGCGCCCGCGGTAGAGCACCTCCAGGGTCTCCCGATTGTAGCGGCGGCCGCGGCAGGCCTCGCAGCCCACGTAGACGTCGGGCAGGAAGTGCATGCCGATGGTGCGCACGCCGTCGCCCTGGCAGACCTCGCAGCGGCCGCCCTTCACGTTGAACGAGAACCGCCCCGGCTTGTACCCCCGCGCCCGCGCTTCGGGCACCAGGCTGAACAGCTCGCGGATGAAGGTGAAGGCGCCGGTGTAGGTGGCGGGGCTCGAGCGCGGCGTGCGGCCGATCGGGCTCTGGTCGATGGCGATGACCTTGTCGATGGCCTCCCAGCCGATGAGGGCGCGGTGTTTGCCGGGCTCGGCCGCGGCGCCCCGCAGGTGGCGAGCCAGAGCGCGGTGCAGGATGTCCTCGACCAGCGTGGACTTGCCCGAACCGCTCACGCCCGTCACCGCGGTGAGCACTCCGAGCGGCAGGTCCACGTCCACCTCGCGAAGGTTGTGCGCGGAGGCGCCGAGAATGCGCAGGTGGCTGCTTGGCTTCCGGCGCGTCGCCGGCACCGGGATCTGCAGCTCACCGCGCAGGTAGCGCCCGGTGAGGCTGCCGTCGAGCTTCGAGGGCGGACCCTGGAACATCAGCCGCCCGCCAAAGGCGCCCGCGCCTTCGCCCAGATCCACCACGTAGTCGGCGGCGCGGATCGTCTCCGCGTCGTGCTCCACCACCACCACCGTGTTGCCGAGATCGCGGATCACCTTGAGCGTGTCGAGCAGGCGCGCGTTGTCGCGGGCGTGAAGCCCCACGGACGGCTCGTCGAGCACGTAGAGGATGCCCTGCATCCGCGCGCCGATCTGGCCGGCCAGGCGCAGTCGCTGCGCCTCGCCGCCCGACAGGGTCGTGGTGGGACGGTCGAGGCTCAGGTAGGACAGGCCGACGGCCTCCAGGAAAGAGAGGCGCGACACGATCTCGAGGAGCAGCCGGTCCGCCACCGCGCGCTCGCGCTCGGTGAACTCGAGCGCGGAAAGGGCGGCACGCGCCTTCTCCACCGGCAGCCGCGCGTATTCCGCCACGGAACGACCGCCGAGCCTCACGGCCAGGCTCTCCCGGCGCAGGCGCGCCCCGCCGCACTCGGGACAGGTCGTCTCGGTGAGGTAGGGCCGGAGGTCGTCGAAGGCGGCGCCGGCCTGACCGGCCCCGGCATCCTCGCGCGGGGTCCCGTCCATGCGGAGCGCCTCGAGGAGGCGGCGGCGCAGCGACGGCAGCACGCCCGCGAAGCCGTTGCCGTCCCCTTCGAGCAGCACCTGCCGGGCCCGGCGCGACAGCGTGCGCACCGGCGCGTCGAGCGCGAAGCCGTGGCGGCGGGCCACGCCGCCCAGCGCGTCCCGCAGGAGCCGCGGGCCGTGACGCTGCCAGGGGTGCACGGCGCCCTCGAGCAGCGAGCGCTCCTCGTCCGGCACGACCTTGCCCGGGTCCACGTCCCAGCTCACGCCCAGTCCCTGGCAGGCCGGACAGGCGCCGTAGGCGCTATTGAAGGAGAAAGCCCGGGGCGAGAGCTCGGGCAGCGAAACGTCGCATTCCACGCAGGCCAGGCGGCGGCTGTAGAGCCGCTCGCCCACGCCCTCGACCACGACCGCGATCACGTCGCCGCCGAGGTCGAAGGCCGTCTCCAGCGACTCGCGCAGGCGCCTCTCGGAGCCGGGACGCAGGGCCAGGCGGTCCACGACCACCTCCACGCGATGCGCGCGCCGGGCATCGAGCGCGGGGGCCGGCGCGAGGTCGAGCACGCGCCCGTCCACGCGCACGCGGCGGTAGCCGCGCGTGGCCACGTTCGCGAGCTCCTTCTTGAACGCGCCCTTGCGCCCGCGCACCAGCGGGGCCAGCACGGCCACCGCGCCGCCGGGGGCGGTGCGCCAGAGCCTCTCCGCGATCTGTTCCGGGCT
This sequence comes from Vicinamibacteria bacterium, assembly GCA_035544515.1. GTDB lineage: Bacteria > Acidobacteriota > Vicinamibacteria > Fen-336 > Fen-336 > DATKEG01. Next base: position 23,441 of record DATKEG010000128.1, read on the forward strand.
CTGGGCCGCGATGGCGCGGCCGCAGCGCGGGCAGTGCGGCTTGCCCAGCGCGGCGAAGAGCACGCGCAGGTGGTCGTAGATCTCGCTGACCGTCCCCACCGTGGAACGGGGGTGGCTGGCCGCGGTGCGTTGCTCGATGGCGATGGCGGGGCTGAGCCCGCTCACCGACTCCACGTCGGGCTTCTCCATCTGCTCGAGGAACTGCCGGGCGTAGGCGGAGAGGCTCTCCACGTAGCGGCGCTGCCCCTCCGCATACAACGTGTCGAAGGCCAGGCTGCTCTTGCCGGAGCCCGAGGGCCCGGTGATCACGACCAGGCGGTTGCGGGGCAGGTCGCAGTCGAGCGACTTGAGATTGTGGACCCGGGCACCACGGATGGCGATCGGGTCGTCCCTGTTTCGTCTCACGCGTCCCCGGCCAAGAGGAGATTCTAGCAGAGGGGGCCCGCGCCGCCCGGATTGGACAGCCACCCGGCCGCTTGTTATCCTCCTCAGTTCGGTCTCTTCCCCGGACGTTCGGCCGCCGGAGGCGAAGGGTTCCTTCCTCGCGAGCGCCGGATTCACTCCGGCGCGAGCGCCTGGTCAGGCCCGCGCGGAGCCGGAGGCGGCCGCATGGAGGCACCATGAAGAAGCTCGCCCCCGCCGACCGCCGCTCCAGCCCGGCCGTCGTGCTGTTCGAGAAGGGCGTCAAGGCGCTGGGACGCAAGGAGTACGACAAGGCCCGCGAGCACTTCGACGCGATCGTGAGCTCCCACCCGGAGGAGCGGGACGTGGTCGAGCGGGCCCGCTCCTACCGCATGGTCTGTGAGCGCGCGGCCGGCGAGGGCAAGCGCGGGGCCTACCGGCCCAAGGGCTTCGACGAGTTGCTCAATTACGGCGTGTTCCTCCACAACCGCGGCGAGTTCGACGACGCGCTCAAGTCGCTCCGCCAGGCCGCCGAGATCCATCCCCGGAACGAAAACGTCCTCTATTGCCTGGCCGCCACCTCGGCCCGCGCCGGAGACACGGACTCCGCGCTCAAGGCCCTCCGTTCCGCCATCTCCGTCAGCCCGGAGACACGCGCCCAGGCCCGCCGCGACTCCGACTTCGACGTGCTGCGCGAAGACGACGAGTTCAACGCGCTGGTGTACGAGCAGGCCTGACGGCCGACCGGCCTTTCACCGCAGACACGTTGTGGGCCGATGGCCCACGAGTGTCACGAAACCCGGACTCAACCGCCAGCCACACGCCGTCGCGCGGCCCGTCAAGGCCGCTCGGCCGGGACTTCGTTTTCGGAGCAGGTGAAGAGCCCGTCGGGTTTGCGGCGAATCCTGCGTGTTAACATGATTTCATGCCGCGGTTTCCGGTACAGGCGCTGATTCTCGCGGCCGGCAAGGGCACGCGCATGAAGAGCGCGAAGCCCAAGGTGCTGCATCCCGTCCTGGGCGTCCCTCTCCTCGAGCACGTCCTCCGCGCGGTCCACGCCGTGGGCGCGGAGCCGGTGACCGTCGTCGTGGGACACGGCGCGGACGCCGTGGTGGCGGCCTTCGCCGGCCGTGGCCTGCAGTTCGTCCGGCAGCACCCGCCGCTCGGCACCGGGCATGCCGTACAGGCGGCCCGCGAGACGATCGCCGCGCCGCCCGAGGGCACGCTGCTCGTGGTCAACGGCGACCTCCCCCTGCTGCGGGCGCAAACCCTGGCCACCCTGCTCCAGGACCATCGCACCGCGCGGCCCGCCGCCACGCTTCTCACGGCCGTGCTGCAGGACCCGGGGGCGTACGGGCGGGTCGTCCGCGACGCGGCCGGAGAGGTCCGGGCCATCGTGGAGGCCAGGGACGCCAGCCCCGAGGAGCGCGCCATCGGCGAGATCAACGCCGGCATCTACGCGTTCGACAAGGCGGCGCTGCTCGACGTGCTGGGCGGGCTGCAGCCCCAGAACGCGCAGGGGGAGTACTACCTGACCGATGTCATCGGCCTGTTGCGCGCGGCGGGCCGTACCGTCCGCGCGGTGGCGGCGGGCGACTCGCGCGAAGGCGTCGGGGTGAACACGCACGCGGAGCTGGCCGCGGCCGCGCGCGTGCTGCGCGCGCGGCGGACGCTGGAGCTGATGGACGCGGGCGTGGCCATCGAGGACCCGGACACGACGCACGTCGGCCTGGACGTGGCCGTGGAGGCCGACGTCGTGCTGAGGCCCTTCACCGTCCTGGAGGGGTTCACCACCGTTCGCTCCGGCGCCTCCGTGGGTCCCTACACGCGCCTGGAGGACGTGGAGGTGGGATCGGGGGCGCAGGTGCTCGACCACTGCCTGCTCCGCCGGTGCGTGGTGGGGCCGGGCGCGTCGGTGGGCCCGTTCGCGCACGTGCGGCCCGAGACGCGTATCGGCGCCCGCGCCAGGGTGGGGAACTTCGTCGAGCTGAAGAACACCGACCTCGGGGAGGGCTCCAAGGCCCCGCACCTCTCCTACGTGGGCGACGCCAAGGTCGGTCCGGGCGTGAACATCGGGGCCGGCACCATCACCTGCAACTACGACGGCGTGAGCAAACACGTCACGCGCATCGAGGCCGGCGCCTTCATCGGCAGCGACACCACGCTGGTGGCGCCGGTGACCGTGGGCGAGGGCTCCTACATCGCCGCCGGCAGCGCCATCACCGAGGACGTGCCGCCGGGTGCCTTGGCGCTGGGCCGCGCGCGCCAGATGGTCAAGCTCGGCTGGGCGGAGGCCCGCCGCCAGCGCCGGGAGGCGGCGCGCGGCGAGGCCGAGCGGGCGCCCGCCGGCGCGACCACGTCGGGTGCGAGCGCGGGGCGCGACAAGCCGCGCTGACACGGCGTCTCTGTTCCGGGGGAATCCACTTTCATGTGCGGGATCGTCGGCTACGTCGGAGCCCGGGACGCCGTTTCGGTGATCGTGGACGGCCTGCGCAAGCTGGAGTACCGCGGGTACGACTCCGCGGGCATCGCCGTGGTGCAGCACGGCTCGCTCACGCGCCGGCGCTCGGTGGGCAAGCTCCGCAACCTGGAGGAGAGCCTGCGGGCCGAGCCGCTCACGGGCGCGTTCGGCATCGGCCACACGCGCTGGGCCACCCACGGGCGGCCCAGCGAGGAGAACGCCCACCCGCACTCCGACTGCTCGGGCAAGCTCGTCGTGGTCCACAACGGCATCATCGAGAACTACCTGCCGCTCAAGGCCAGGCTCGCCGCCGCCGGCCACCGCTTCGTGACCCAGACCGACACGGAGGTGATCGCCCACCTGGTGGAGTCGCTCTACCGGGGATCGCTGGAGGAGGCGGCGCGGGGCGCCGTGCGCGAGCTGGAGGGCATCTACGCCCTGGTGCTCATGCATAGCGACGAGCCGCAAAGGCTGGTGGCCGCGCGACTGGGCCCGCCGCTGGTGGTCGGCCTCGGGGAAGGCGAGCACTTCCTCGCCTCGGACATCCCGGCGCTCCTGCCCTACACGCGCGACTTCGTCTTCCTCGACGACGGCGACGTGGTGACCGTCACGCCCGATTCGATGCGCGTGGCCGACGCGAGCGGGCGGACGGTCGAGCGCACGCCCACCCACATCACCTGGGACCCCGTGCAGGCGGAGAGGGGCGGCTACCGCCACTTCATGCTCAAGGAGATCCACGAGCAGCCGCGGGCGGTGCGCGACACGCTGCTCGGAAGGATCGGGCTCGAGGAGGGGGAGGTCCATCTCCAGGAGCTGGGGGCGGCGGCGGACGAGCTGCGGCGCGCCCAGCGCGTGATGCTGCTCGCCTGCGGCACGAGCTGGCACGCCGCGCTCGTGGGCAAGTACCTGCTCGAGCAGGTGGCGCGGGTGCCGGCCGAGGTGGATTACGGCAGCGAGTTCCGCTACCGGGATCCCATCGTGGGGCCACAGACCCTGGCCGTGGCCATCAGCCAGAGCGGCGAGACGGCCGACACGCTCGCCGCCCTGCGACAGGCCAAGAAGCTGGGGGCGCTGCCCGTGGCCATCTGCAACGTGCAGGGATCGATGCTCACGCGCGAGGCGGCGGGTACGCTGCTCACGCACGCGGGTCCGGAGATCGGCGTGGCGTCCACCAAGGCGTTCACGGCGCAGCTCGTCGCCCTGGCCCTCCTCACGCTGCATCTGGGCCGCCTGCGCGGAACCCTCGGCGCGGACCGCTGCCGCGAGCTGCTGCAGGAGCTGGCCCGGCTGCCGCACCTGATGGAGGACGCGCTGCGGGTGAGCGGGCGGATGGAGGAGATGTCCAAGTTCTTCGCCCAGGCCAAGGACTTCCTCTTCCTGGGGCGCGGCATCAACTACCCGATCGCGCTCGAGGGAGCGCTCAAGCTCAAGGAGATCTCCTACATCCACGCCGAGGGCTACCCGGCGGGCGAAATGAAACACGGGCCCATCGCGCTCATCGACGACGAGATGCCGGTGGTGGCGCTCGTGCCTCCCGGGCGCACCTACGAGAAGATGCTGTCCAACATCCAGGAGGTGAAGGCGCGCGGCGGCAAGGTGCTGGCCGTCACCGCCCAGGGCGACACGCAAGTCCGCAAGGTGCTCGATCTCGGCGCGGGGGACGTGATCGTGGACGTGCCCCCGGTGGACGAGGTCTGGTCGCCGCTGCTCAACGTGCTGCCGCTGCAGCTGCTCGCCTATCACACGGCCGTGCGCGCCGGTCGCGACGTGGACCAGCCGCGCAACCTCGCCAAGTCGGTGACGGTCGAGTAACGCTCACCCTTTCGACGCAGAGAAGCGCGGAGACCTGGAGGATGAACTACAATCCCTCCTCGGCGGCCTCTCCGTTCCTCTGCGATCTCTGCCTTGAATCCGTTTGACCCGTCGCTCGTGACCGATTCCCCGCTGCTCGACGGCCTCAACGAGCAGCAGCGGGAGGCCGTGCTCGCCTCCGAGGGGCCCGTGCTCATCCTGGCCGGGGCGGGCAGCGGCAAGACGCGGGTCATCACGCACCGCATCGCGCACCTGGTGCGGGAGCGGGGCGTGCCGTCCGAGGCCGTCCTGGCCGTGACCTTCACGAACAAGGCGGCCGGGGAGATGAAGGCCCGCACCGAGTCCCTGCTCGCGGGCCAGCCGCTGCGGAGCTGGATCTCGACCTTCCACAGCCTGTGCGTGCGCATCCTGCGCCGGGAGGCGGAGGCGGCCGGCCTGGCGCGCGACTTCGTGATCTACGACGAGGACGACCAGCTGGCCGCGGTGCGCGAGGCGATCCGCGCGCTCGACCTCTCGGAGAAGCTGCACCCTCCGCGGCGGCTGCTCTCCCGCATCTCCGCGGCCAAGAACGCGGGGCGCGACCCCGTGGAGGAGGGCGAGTCGGACGCGGTCGGCGTCTACGCGCGGGTGGCGGCGCGGTACGAGCAGACCCTGGCCGCGGCCCACGCCCTCGACTTCGACGACCTCCTCCTGCGCACGGTCGCCCTGCTCGACGCGGACGCGGCGGTGCGCGACGCCTATCGGGGGCGCTTCCGCTACGTGCTGGTGGACGAGTACCAGGACACCAACCGCACCCAATACGAGCTGGTGCGCCACCTCGCGGGCCGCGACGGCAACATCACGGTGGTGGGCGACGAGGACCAGTCGATCTACTCCTGGCGCGGCGCCGACATCCGCAACATCCTGGACTTCGAGGCGGACTTCCCCGGGGCGCGCACCCTGCGCCTGGAGGACAACTACCGGTCGAGCCAGGCCATCCTGGACGCCGCCTCCGCGCTCGTCGCCCACAACCGCCAGCGCAAGGGCAAGACCCTGCGCGCCACCAGGGCGGGGGGCGAGCCCGTGCGCCTGCACCAGGCCGCGGACGAGTTCGAGGAGGCGGCGTGGGTCGTCGGCCAGCTCGCCGCCCGGCGCGGCCCGGGCCGCGCGGCGGTGCTCTACCGCATGAACGCGCAGAGCCGGCTCCTGGAGGAGGCGCTGATGCGCCGCGGCCTGCCCTACACCGTGATCGGAGGCGTCGGCTTCTACGCGCGGCGCGAGGTCAAGGATCTGCTGGCGTACCTGCGCCTGGTCACCAACCCCGCGGACGGCATGGCGCTGCGGCGGATCCTGAACGTTCCCGCGCGCGGCATCGGCGCCCGGACGCTCGAGGAGATCGAGCGCGTGGCGGCGGAGCGCCGGCTCTCGCTGTGGGACGCGCTGGGCGCGGTGGAGGAGGAGCGGAAGCTGCCCGCACGCGCCACCCAGCCGCTGGCCCGCTTCCGCGAGCTGATCCTCTCCTTGCGCGCCGGGCGCGACGCGACCGGGGTCAAGGACCTGCTGCAGCGCATCCTGGAGGCGAGCGGGTACGCCGCGGCCCTCGCCCAGGAGGACACGCACGAGAGCCAGGACCGCCTCGAGAACCTGGCCGAGCTGCTCTCCGCGGCCGCTGAGCACGACACGCGCGAGGAGGCCCCCACACCGGCCGGCTTCCTGGACCGCGTGTCGCTGCTCTCGGAGTCGGACGTGGTCCGGGACGACGCGCCGGTCGTGCTGATGACGCTGCACTCGGCCAAGGGGCTGGAGTTCGACTGGATCTTCCTGGCCGGGATGGAGGAGGGCCTCATCCCCCACGCGCGCAGCCTGTCGAGCGACGCGGGGCTCGAGGAGGAGCGACGCCTGTGCTACGTCGGCATGACCCGGGCGCGCGCGCGGCTGTTCCTGACCTTCGCGCAGAGCCGCCAGGTGTTCGGCCAGCGAAGGCTGGGCGAGCCGAGCCGCTTCCTGGGTGAGATCCCGCGCGCGGCGGTGACCCTGACCTCCGAGGCGGGCGGCTTGCCGCCCGTCTACATCCCCCGGCGCCGGCCGGAGGCGCGCCCCCTGGCGGACTCTCCACCGCCCGTGCCCGCCGACCTGGCCGGGCTGCGGGCGGGCGCTCGGGTCCGGCATCCCCTCTTCGGCGTCGGTACCGTCCTGCGGGCCGACGGCGGCGGCGAAGACCTCAAGCTGACGGTGTCGTTCGCGGGCGTCGGCGCCAAGCGCCTGGTGGCCCGCTTCGCCGGTCTCGAGGTGCTGTAGGGCTAGGTCTGCGGCTGGAGGCTCTGGATCATCCAGCGGCTCTGGATCCGCGGCCCCTCTTCCCGCTCCGCCTCGTACCGCTTGAGCGTCATCACGTACGGCTGCGGCTGGCCCTCGATGGTGACGTCCACCGCGATCCGCTTGGTCTTCACCTCGCCCTTGATGCTGTCGAGGCCATCGGTGGTGCCGACGGAGAGCGCCATGTTGCGCTTCTCCCTCTCCACCGCGTCGCGCGCCTCGGCCACGGCCTTCTTGGTCTCGCGGTCCTTCTGGTTGAACTCCTCCCAGCGCGCGGCCACGGGAGCGATCTTGGCCGGGATGGGCCGGCCCTTGGTCTTCAGGTCGCGGGCCTGGTCGATCGCCGCGAAATGGTCCAGGTTGTAGGCGCGCGCCTCCTTGGTGTTGGCGGCCTGCTCCGCCTCCGCCTGCTTGAGCTTCTCGATGAGGCCAGGCAGCGGCATCGACTCGCTGGTCTCCTCGATCGTGTCCTTGACGTCCCAGCTGTCCACCGGCTTCTCGAAGCGCACGGTGGCGAAACTGCTCAGCGTCTGGTTGTCCTTGGCGCGTACGGCGTTGAAGTAGTTGTCGACCACGGACTTCTCGGGGTGGCCGCAGGCTGCGCCGGCCAGGGCCAGGCCCAGGACGGCGGGAAGGGATGATCCACGAAGGCTCATGTTCACGTCCTCCTTAGGCTCACTCGGCGCCCGATCACCGCCGGCCTCAGGACTCGGCCGGCGGGCCTGCCGGCCCGCCGGCTCCAGGCTCCTCCGCCTCCTCACGCTCGGCGAGCCGGGCCACCGATACCAGGTGGTCCCCCTCCTCGAGCTGGATCAGGCGCACGCCCTGAGTGTTCCGGCCGATGGTCGAAATGTCTGCCGTGTTGAGACGGATGATCATACCTTTTTCGGTGATGAGCATCACCCCCTCGTCCGCGTGCAGGAACTTCACCCCGACCACGGGGCCGTTCCGGCCCGAGGTCTTGATGTTGATCAAACCCTTGCCGCCCCGGGCCTGCACCCGGTATTCCTCGAGCGCGGTGCGCTTGCCGTAGCCGTTCTCGGTCACGGTCAGCACGGTGCCGCCCCTCGAGACCACCTCCAGCGCCACCACCTCGTCCGTGTCCTCCAGCTCGATGCCCTTCACCCCGTAGGCCGCGCGGCCCATCGGGCGCACGTCCTCCTCGGCAAACTGGATGGCCATGCCCTCCCGGGTGGCGAGCAGGATCGTGTCCTTGCCCGAGGTGAGCACCGCCTCGATGAGCGCGTCGTCGTCCTCCACGCCGAGGGCGATGATGCCGCTCGGGCGCGGATTGGAGAAGGCGCTGAGGTCGGTCTTCTTCACGATGCCCTTGCGCGTGGCCAGCAGCACGTAGCGTCCGGGCTCGAACTCCTTGGCGGTGGCGAAGGCGGCGATCTTCTCCTGCGGCGCGAGCTGCACCAGGTTCACCACCGCCTTGCCGCGGCCCTGCGGCCCCACCTCGGGGATCTCGTGGACCTTGAGCCAATACACGCGGCCGCGGTCCGTGAAGATCAGGACGTAGGAGTGGGTGGAGGCGATGAAAAGCTGGTCGACGAAATCCTCGTCCTTGGTGCGCATCCCCACCCGGCCGCGCCCGCCGCGCTTCTGCGCGCGATAGGTGCCGATGGACGTGCGCTTGATGTAACCGCTGTGGGTGATGGAGATGGCCACGTCCTCCTCGGCGATCATGTCCTCGACCGTGATCTCGTCCACCTGGTCGAGGATGACCGTGCGGCGGGCGTCGGCGTGGTCCTCCCGGATCTTCCTCAGCTCGTCCAGGATGATGCCGTCCACGAGGGCGGGCGAGTCCAGGACCTCGCGCAGCCTGGCGATGAGCGCACGTTTCTCGGACAGCTCGTCGAGGATCTTCTGCCGCTCCAGGCCGGTCAGTCGTTGGAGCTGCATTTCCAGGATGGCCTCGGCCTGGATGACGGTGAGGCCGAACTGGGCCAGGAGGCCGCCGCGCGCCTCCCCCGGCGAGGCGGACCCCCGGATGAGGGCGATCACCCGGTCGAGGTGATCGAGAGCGACGACCAGCCCTTCCAGCACGTGCGCGCGGGCCTCGGCCTTGCGCAGGTCGTGGGCGGCGCGCCGCCGCACGACTTCCCGCCGGAAGTCCAGGAACAGCTCGCAGACCTCCAGGAGGTTCAGCACCCGGGGACGCTGGTTGACAATGGCCAGCATGATGATCCCGAACGTGTCCTGGAGCTGGGTGTGCTTGTAGAGGTTGTTGAGCAGCACCTGGCTGGGCTCGCCCTTGCGCACGTCGAGCACGATGCGCATGCCGCGCCGGTCGCTCTCGTCGCGGATGTCCGCGATGCCCTCCAGCTTCTTGTCCCGCACCAGCTCGGCCATGCGCTCGACGAGCCGTGACTTGTTCACCTGGTACGGGATCTCGGTGACGACGATCGATTCCCGGTCGCCCTTGCGCGTCTCGATCTCGGCCCGGGCCCGCATCACGATCGAGCCACGGCCGGTGCGGTAGGCCTGGCGGATGCCGGCGCGGCCGAAGATGAAGCCCGCGGTCGGGAAATCGGGGCCGGTCACTCGTTCCAGCACGCCTTCCAGCCGCTCTTCCGGCGTGAGGTCCTGGTTCTGCAGCAGGAAGGAGAGCGCCTCCACCACCTCGCCCAGGTTGTGGGGCGGGATGTTCGTGGCCATGCCCACCGCGATGCCGGCCGCGCCGTTGACCAGAAGGTTGGGAAACGGCGTCGGGAGCACGACCGGCTCCTGCAGCCGATCGTCGTAGTTGGGGACGAAGTCCACCGTCTCCCGATCGATGTCCGCGAGGGTCACCGCGCCCACGCGCGTGAGTCGCGCCTCCGTATAGCGCATGGCCGCGGGCGGGTCGCCGTCCACGGAGCCGAAGTTGCCCTGGCCGTCCACGAGGAGGGCCCGCATGTTGAAGTCCTGCGCCATGCGCACCAGCGTGTCGTAGACCGCCGCGTCGCCGTGCGGGTGGTATTTCCCCATGACGTCGCCCACGATGGCCGCGCACTTGCGGTAGCCGCGCCCGGGCACCAAGCTCATCTCGTTCATGGTGTACAGCACGCGCCGGTTGGCGGGCTTGAGGCCGTCGCGCACGTCGGGCAGGGCCCGGCCGATGATGACGGACATGGCGTAGGCCATGTACGACTGCTGCATCTCGTCCGCCAGGTTGGTCGGGATGCGCAATCCGGTGCTGGTCGGATCCGGGGGCGGTTGATCAGCCATATCTCTCTAGAACGGAATCAACGCAGAGACTCGGATGTGGGCCCACGAACGATTCGTGCTGGGTCATCGGGGGTGGGCCGCCGTGCGCCTCGTGGTGTCTTCCTCTGCGCTCTCTGCGGTGAAATGCCCGTCGATCATCAGATATCGAGGTTGCGGACGTTGAGGGCGTTCTCTTCGATGAACAGACGGCGCGGCTCGACGGCGTCGCCCATGAGGGTGGTGAAGATGTACTCGGCGACCTCCTCGTCCTCCAGGCGGACCTGGAGGAGGGTGCGCGTCTGCGGGTTCATGGTGGTGTCCCACAGCTCCTCGGCGTTCATCTCCCCCAGCCCCTTGTAACGCTGGATGGCCAGGCCGCGTTTGCCCTCGGCCAGGATGTACTCGACCAGGGCCTGGCGGCTCTCGAGCTCCCGGGTGCCCCCGTCCTCCACCAGCGTGATGGGCGGACGATCGAGCTCGCGGATCTCCTCGTAGGCGGAATAGAGCGCCTTGTACTCCGGGGAGGCCACGAACTCGTCGCCCAGCCGCGCTTCCCGCGCGTGGCCGTTGACGGGCTGCTGGAGCACGATCTCGAAGGTGCCGTGCTCCTCGTCCTTCTCCAGGATCACGTCGTCCCCCGCCTCGCGGACGGGTCGGATCAGCTCCTTCAGCCGGTCCCGCTCCGTGAAGGCCTCGGCGTCCTTGACCTGGCCGCGCAGGAGCAGGTCAACCAGGCGCCGGGGCACGCCCTTGCGCTCGATCATGTCGAGGATCTTGCCCACGGTGACCATGCGCTCGATGAGCCGGGCCAGGCGCGCGCCTTCGATCTCCTGCCCGGAGGCGAGGCGTACCTTCCGCTTCTCCACCGCCCGCTCCAGCAGGAACGCGTCGAGGGCCGGCTCGTCCTTCAGGTACCGCTCGGACTTGCCGGCCTTCGCCTTGTAGAGCGGTGGCTGCGCGATGTGCAGGTGCCCCTTCTCGATGAGCTGCTTCATCTGGCGGTAGAAGAAGGTCAGGAGCAGGGTGCGGATGTGGCTGCCGTCCACGTCCGCGTCGCACATCAGGATGATCCGGTGATAGCGCAGGCGCGAGATGTCGAAGTCGTCCTTGCCCACGCCCGTGCCCAGCGCGGCGATGATGTTGCGAATCTCCTCGCTGGCCAGGGTCTTGTCCAGCCGCGCCTTCTCCACGTTGAGGATCTTGCCGCGCAGGGGCAGGACGGCCTGGAAGGCGCGGTCGCGGCCCTGCTTGGCCGAGCCACCGGCGGAGTCGCCCTCCACCAGGTACAGCTCGCATTTCTCGGGGTCGCGCTCCTGGCACTCGGCGAGCTTGCCCGGCAGGCCCGCGCCGTCGAGCGCCCCCTTCCGGCGCGTGAGGTCCCGCGCCTTGCGTGCCGCCTCGCGCGCGCGCGCGGCGTCGAGGATCTTGAGCACGACCTTGCGCGCCACCGACGGGTTCTCCTCCAGGAAGGCGCCGAGACGCTCGTTGAGCAGGCTCTCCACGATGCCCTTCACCTCGGAGTTGCCGAGCTTGCCCTTGGTCTGGCCCTCGAACTGCGGGTTGGGGACCTTGACCGAGATGACCGCGGTGAGGCCCTCGCGGGTGTCTTCGCCCTGGATGGCCTCCTGCACGTCGCGGGCGAGGCCCGAGGAGCTGCCGTAGGCGTTCAGGGTGCGCGTGAGCGCGCTCTTGAAGCCGACGAGGTGCGTGCCCCCGTCGTGGGTGTTGATGTTGTTGGCGAAGGAGTAGGTGATCTCCGCATAGCCGTCGTTCCACTGCAGCGCGATCTCGACGTGCACGCCTTCGCGGGTACCCTCGAAGAAGATCGGCTCGGGGTTGAGCACCTCCTTGTTGCGGTTGAGATGCTCCACGAAGGAGGCGATCCCACCCTCGTATTGGAAACGGTGCTTCTTCTTCTCGTCGCGCTCGTCGTCGATGCTGATCACGATGCCGCGGTTGAGGAAGGAGAGCTCGCGCAGGCGCTGCGACAGCGTGTCGAAGTTGAATTCGAGGACGCTGAAGATGGTCGCGTCGGGTTTGAACGTCACCTTGGTGCCGCGCTTGTTGGTCTTTCCGGCGCGCTTGATGGGCGCATCCGGGACGCCGCGCTGGTAGGTCTGCTCCCAGGTATAGCCGTCGCGCCAGATTTCAAGCTCCAGCAACTCGCTCAACGCGTTGACCACGGAGACGCCGACGCCGTGCAGGCCTCCCGAGACCTTGTAGCTGTTGGTGTCGAACTTTCCGCCGGCGTGCAGGACGGTCATGACGACTTCGGCCGCCGAGCGTTTCTCCCCCTCGTG